>JAZNTS010000224.1:0-10665 GCA_045591905.1 Oscillospiraceae bacterium
GACTTGGCACAGGCGCGTTTATTGACCAGATGGCGGCGCTTATAAACACCGATATCGGCGGTCTTAATGAGCTTGCTAAAAAGCACACCACTATTTATCCGATAGCTTCGCGCTGCGGCGTTTTCGCAAAGAGCGATATCCAGCCGCTGCTTAATGACGGCGCAAAGCGCAGCGATGTTGCGGCTTCCGTTTTCCAGTCTGTAGTAAACCAGACGATAAGCGGACTTGCCTGTGGCAAGCCCATAAAGGGCAACGTTGCGTTTCTTGGCGGCCCTCTGCACTATCTGTCGGAGCTTCGCCAGCGCTTTATCGAAACGCTGAACTTAACTGAGGAGCAGATAATCTTCCCCGAAAACGCAAATCTTTTTGTTTCCATGGGCTGTGCGCTGTCAGATGAGAGCGCTGAGGCTGATATGGATACTCTTGTTGAGAAGTCCTCAAACCTTGAAAGCAATCAGCTTCGCGAGGTCGAGCGTCTTGCTCCGCTGTTTAAGAGCGAGGAGGAGCTTCAGGAGTTTAAGGAGCGCCATGCAAAGGCGGTTATCCCGACTGCGGATATCGCAAAGCACAGCGGTGCTTCCTACCTTGGCGTTGACGCAGGCTCTACTACCACAAAGGCAGTGCTGCTGGACAAGGACGCAAGAATACTGTATTCGCACTATGCAGGCAACGGCGGCGACCCGCTGAAGTCCGTTATCGGCATACTGAAAGAGATATATTCACAGCTTCCCGAGGGGGCGTACATAGCAAAGGCTTGCACCACAGGCTACGGTGAGCACCTTATAAAGGCGGCTCTCGGCGCTGATTTCGGCGAGATAGAAACAATGGCGCACTACAAAGCGGCTGATAAGATACTTCCGGGCGCTGAGTTTATCCTTGATATCGGCGGTCAGGATATGAAGTGTATGCAGGTCAAAAACGGCGAGATAGAGAGTATTCTGCTGAACGAGGCTTGCTCCAGCGGCTGCGGCTCGTTTATTGAGAACTTTGCAAACGCGCTTGGCATGACCAGCGAGGAGTTCGCAAAGCTGGGTCTTACCGCGGAAAACCCCGTAGACCTCGGCTCGCGCTGTACCGTATTCATGAACAGCCGCGTTAAGCAGGCGCAGAAAGAGGGCGCGACCGTTGCGGATATCTCCGCGGGTCTTTCCTATTCTGTTGTAAAGAACGCGCTGTTCAAGGTTATTAAGCTGCGTGATACCTCCACGATGGGCGATAAGATAATCGTTCAGGGCGGTACTTTCATGAACGACTCTGTTCTGCGCGCATTTGAGTCTATCGTTGACAAAAAGGTTATCCGTCCCGATAAGGCGGGACTTATGGGAGCATACGGAAGCGCGCTTATCGCGATCGAGCGCGACGACGGAAACGGCTCCAATATCGCAAAGGCAGAGGCTCTTGACGGCTTCAAGGTCGAAAAGACTACTGCGCGCTGCGGAAAGTGCAGCAATAACTGTCTGCTGACTATCACAAAGTTCCCCGATGGCAAGCGCTACATAAGCAACAACCGTTGTGAGCGCGGTGCTGGTAATGTTTCTGGCGAGGAAAAGCTGCCCAATCTGTTCGATTATAAATATCATCTGCTGTTTGATCGCGAGAGCTTGCCCGAAAGCACCGCAAAGCGCGGTGTTATCGGTATTCCGAGAATTTTGGGTCTGTATGAGAACTATCCGTTCTGGCATACGTTCTTTACAGAGCTTGGCTTCAGCGTAAAGCTGTCGCCGAAATCCTCCCGTGAGATATATGACCGCGGTATTGAAACAATGCCGTCTGAGTCTGTATGCTATCCCGCAAAGCTTGCGCACGGACATATTCAGGCGCTTGTTGACGACGGAATAAAGCTGATATTCTATCCCTCCATGCCCTATGAGATGGGTGAAGCAAACGGCGCAGACAACCACTACAACTGCCCCGTTGTTGCGACCTACAGCGAGGTAATAAAGAACTCTGTTCCCGAGCTTCGCAAGGACGTTAAGTTCTTAAATCCGTTCCTGCCTATCTTCCACAAGAAGAGAATGGGCGAGCGTCTTTATGAGGAGCTTTCTTCTTCGCTCACAGACATGAAATTCACCAAGGCGGAGATAAAGAAAGCGCTTGAGGCTGCTTACGCAGAGGACGAGGCATTCAAGCTTGAAATGCGCACCAAGGGCGAGGAAACGCTGAAATATCTGGAGGAAAACGGCAAGCAGGGTATAGTTCTTGCGGGTCGTCCCTACCATATCGACCCCGAGATAAACCACGGTCTGCCCGAGATGCTTACGGGCTACGGCTACGCGGTATTTACGGAGGACTGCATAGCTCATCTTGAGGAGATAGTTCGTCCTATCCGTGTCGTTGACCAGTGGATGTATCATACAAGGCTTTACGGCGCGGCTCACGTTGTCGGCAAGCACGATTGTCTGGAGCTTGTTCAGCTGAACTCCTTCGGCTGCGGTCTTGACGCTATCACGACAGACCAAGTGCAGGAGATACTGAGAAGCTTCGGTAAGATGTACACCTGCCTCAAGATAGACGAGGTAAACAACCTTGGCGCGGCGAGAATAAGACTTCGCTCGCTCATTTCCGTTGTAGAGGAGAGAAAGCGTCACAACTTCAAGCCCGTGCAGGGTCATGTCGGCTACATAAAGCAGCCCGAATTTACAAAGGAGATGCGCGAAAAACACACTATCCTTTGTCCTCAGATGGCGCCTATCCACTTCGATATGCTTGAGGCTGCGTTCCGGCACAGCGGCTATAATGCCGTTATTCTTAAGGATTGCTCCAAGGCTGTTGTTGAGGAGGGTCTGAAATATGTCAACAACGACGCGTGCTATCCGTCTATACTTATGCTGGGACAGCTTTTGTATGCGCTGAACAGCGGCAAGTATGACCTTAACAACACGTCTGTAATGATAACCCAGACAGGCGGTGCGTGCCGCGCGACAAACTATGTGGGAATGCTGAAAAAGGCGCTCAAGGACGCAGGTCATGAGAATATTCCGCTTATCTCGCTGAACGTTGTCGGACTTGAAAAGCAGAGCGGCTTCAAGCTTTCTCTCGGAATGGCAATGCGTGCGTTTATGGGTGTTGTATACGGCGACGTGCTTTCACGCTGTCTTTACAAGGTGCGTCCTTATGAAATAGAAAAGGGCAGCGCAAATGCTCTTTACGAGAAGTGGAGGGTGTTCCTGCGCGATGAGCTTAAAACACTGTCGATAAGCCGCTTCAATAAGAATGTGCGCGCTATCGTAAAGGACTTCTCGGAATTCCCTGTGCTTGACATCAAAAAGCCAAAGGTAGGACTTGTCGGAGAGATACTTGTAAAGTTCCACCCTGTTGCAAATAACGATATAATCGGTCTGCTTGAAAATGAGGGCTGCGAGGTAGTGGTTCCCGATCTTATGGGCTTCTTCTACTATGTGTGCTCTCACGGTGTTACAAAAAGCGAGCTGCTTTATATCTCCAAGAAAAAGGCTTTTGCGGAGAATGCCGCAGTTAAGTTCATAAGACTTATGGAGAGCAGCTACCGCAAGGCTGTAAAGGGCACGAAGTTCGGCTGCCCGGGCGATATTTTCGAGATGCGCGAGTCTGTAAAGTCCATCGTATCTCCCGGTAACATCGCGGGCGAGGGGTGGTTCCTCTGCGCTGAGATGATAGAGCTTATCCATGAGGGAGTTCCCAATATCGTATGTATGCAGCCGTTTGCCTGCCTGCCTAATCACGTTACGGGCAAGGGCGTTATCGGCGAGCTGCGCAGACAGTATCCGCTGTCTAATATCGTGGCGGTAGACTTTGACCCCGGTGCTTCCGAGGTAAATCAGGTAAACCGTATAAAGCTTATGTTGACGCAGGCTTACGCCAATGCGGGAATCAGCCGCAGCGCTGTTGTACCAAAGGCGGAGCTTGAGGATAGATATTCCGAAATTGCAGATTCCATGAACTAAGGACAGAAAAGAAAGGAGCTTATTATGGCTACATTTAATTTTTCCACTGAAAAGAAGCCCGAGAGCAACGGAAAAGGCTTAGGCGTACTGATACTCATCGGTGTTATCGTCGTGTTTGTGCTTATCGTGCTGTTCAACAGCTTCACCGTTGTAAACGAGGGTTTTATCGGCGTTAAATATCAGTTTGGTAAGATCGTTGACAGCAGCCTGTCCGCAGGTCTTAACTTCCACATTCCTTTTGTGGAGGAGATCGAGCAGGTAGATACCCGTGAGCAGATCTATTCCGTAACTACAGACGCTTACACAAGCGATACGCAGACCGTAAATACACTTATGCTGAAAGTGAACTACTACTATGACGGAACACAGCTTTCCGATATCATCAGAAGCATCGGTATCCCGAATGTTGAAACAAAGCTGCTTGTTCCCAATGTTGCAAAGATCGCAAAGGACGAGATAGGTAAGGTTCAGGCTGAAAAGCTGGTTCAGAACCGTTCCGATGTTCAGAACTCCATCTACGAGGAGCTGAAAGAAACTCTTGCTCCGCAGGGAATCATCGTTACTGCATTCGCTATTGAAAATCTGTCCTTTGATGATGCTTTTGAGCAGTCTATTCAGGCAAAGGTAATCGCTGCTCAGGACGCGCTGAAGATGCAGAACAAGACCGCTGAGAAGGAAGAAGAAGCTAAGCAGCAGGTAATCGCAGCACAGGCTGAGGCTGACTCTCAGAAGATCAAGGCAGACGCTGAGGCTTACGCTATCAAGGTAGTACAGGAGCAGATCGCACAGTCCCCGAGCTACATAGACTATCTCAAGATAAGCAACTGGAACGGTATTCTGCCGCAGGCTATAGGCACAGAGGTAAATCCGTTCATTGCGCTTGATGGAGATTACGCATCAACACAGAGAAACAACACCCCTGCGTCAACCACTCCCGCACAGTAATAACAATTAGTAATTAGGAGTGAGGAATGAGGAATTAAGGTGTGCGCACCAAAATTCCTCATTTCTTGTTTCTAATTCCTCATTAAATAAAGGACGGTAATTATTTTGGATTATTTGACATTAAAAAGAAAAGCGCTGGATAGCTTTTTTGCGCGCACCAATGAAATGCAGCGCAAGGCTGTATTTAAGGTGAACGGCGCTGTGCTGATAATCGCAGGTGCAGGAAGCGGCAAGACGACCGTACTGTGTAATCGTATCGCAAATATGATGCGTTTCGGCAACGCTTATAATGACAACGAGGTGCGCGGTATCTCGGCGGAGGAGGAAGAGTTTCTCTATCAATTCCCTGCGCTCCCCAAAACTCCCGAAAATGCCGAGCGCCTTGCGGATATAGTGTCAGTTGACCCGATAGCGCCGTGGAATATCCTTGCTATCACGTTTACAAATAAGGCTGCGAGCGAGCTTAAAGCGCGCCTTATCTCGATGATTGGCGAGGAGGCGGAGCGTATAAACGCTTCCACATTCCATTCGGCGTGCGTGAAGATACTGCGCCGTGAGATAGAGCACCTCGGCTACAAGAGTGGGTTTACTATCTACGATGAGGACGACGCAAAGCGTATCATCAAGGACGCTATGAAAAATCAGGGCATTGACGAAAAGGTGTTCAATCCCAAGGTGTTCAAGAGCATAATCTCCCGCTGCAAGGATAAGATGATAGGCCCTGCGGAGTTTGCGCAGACCGCGCAAGGCTCTATGGATATCATGGACAGGCGCGCTGCAGATATTTACAAGGACTATCAGGCGGCGCTTCAGGCAGCGAATGCGGTGGATTTTGACGATATAATCTGCCTTACGGTGCGCCTTTTTGAAGAAAATCCCGAGGTGCTGCGCCATTATCGCAACCTTTATAAGTACATAATGGTGGACGAGTATCAGGATACCAATATCGCACAGTATCGTTTGGTTTCGCTTTTGGCGGGCGAAAACGGAAATCTATGCGTTGTTGGCGACGATGACCAGAGTATCTATCGCTTCCGCGGCGCAACTATCGAAAATATCTTAAGCTTTGAAAAGCAGTACAAGGGCTGCGAGGTGATAAGGCTTGAGCAGAATTACCGCTCTACCGAAAATATCCTCAACGCCGCAAATGCAGTCATAAGAAACAACCGTCAGCGCAAGGACAAGGCGCTTTGGTCGGAGCTTGGCGCAGGCGAGAAGATACAGTGCCATAAATTTGAGAGCGAGGCTGCTGAGGCGAGATTTATCGCAGACAAGATACTGGAGGGTGAAAAGGAGGGCAAGAGCTATTCCGATTACGCTCTGCTGTATCGCAGCAACGCGCAGTCGCGCAGCTTTGAGAATGCTCTTGCAAGGTCGGGTATCCCTTATAAGATAGTAGGCGGTATGCGCTTCTATGACCGCAAGGAGATAAAGGATATCATGTCCTATCTTGCGCTGATAAACAACCCCAACGATATCGTGCGCTTCCGCAGAGTTATCAACGAGCCGAAGCGCGGCATAGGCGACGCTACTGTAGACGAGATAGTGCGTATTGCTCAGGGGCTTAGCTTATCTCCTATCGAGGTGTGCCGAAATGCGGCGCAGTACGAGGGACTTTCGCGCAAGGAAAAGGCGCTGAGAGCCGCAGCTAACCTGTTTGATGAGCTTGAGGAGCTTTCAGATACGCTGGACCTCGCTGAGCTCATCGACGCTGTTGCGGAGAAAAGCGGCTATATGCAGGCGATGAGAGCCTTGGGCGATGAGGGCGTCGCACGAATAGACAACATCAACGAGCTTAAATCCAATGCGCTTGCCGCAATCGAGGAGGACGAAAACATCACACTGCCCGATTTTCTGGAGCAGGTGGCGCTGGTGTCCGACCTCGACAGCTACGACAGCGACGCCGACAGAGTGTCGCTGATGACGATGCACAGCGCAAAAGGACTTGAGTTTGATACGGTGTTCCTTGTGGGTGCGGAGGATAATATCTTCCCAAGCTACCGCAGTCTTGGCGATAACTCCGAGATGGAGGAGGAGCGCAGACTTGCTTATGTTGCCATAACACGCGCAAAGCGCAATCTTTATGTTACTCATACGCAGTATCGTATGCTGTACGGTCAGACCATGCGCAACAAGCTGTCTACGTTTATCCGCGAGATCCCTGAGGAACTTATCGTTATGAAGGGCGGCAGACCCGTGAGTGAAAACGCCGCGGCTGCAAGCACATGGACAAAGCCGCAAAAGCCCGATTATCTCGCAAAGGAAGCGGCAAAGAAGCCCGTTATCCCGCAGGCGATCGCTTCGGGAGAGGTGTTTGCCGAGGGTGACAGAGTACGCCATAATGTATTCGGCGAGGGTACAGTAACAAAGGCTGTGCTCATGGGTAACGATACAATGCTGTATATTAACTTCGACAAAGTCGGAGAAAAGCGCCTTATGGCAAATTACGCAAGGATAAAAAAGGTATAACAGATACCGCTGTTCCGGTTGGAATGGCGGTATTTTTCACTTTTTCGACTTTTGTGGCGTAAAATTTCAAAAAACACTTGTGCAAACGAAAAAAATGTGATATACTAAAATAGAATAGGTATGTATACCCATTATAAGTAGGAGGCACATATATGGAGACAAAAGCAAACCAGACTGTCGGCAGCATCAAGGTCTCCGACAGTGTTATACTGAAGATCGCAGAGGTCGCCGCAACAGAGATCGACGGTGTTGACTGCAACGGACAGAGCCTTGCGCCTGCAAACGCAAAGGCGAAGATGTTCGGCGCTGTAAAGTGCAAGCTTAACGGCGAGACCGTTGCGCTGAAGCTTGACATAGTTATGCTTGAGGGACACAATGCTGTGAATGTTGCGGAAAGCGTGCAGAAGAGCGTTAAATCCGCAGTGCAGAGCATGACAGGCTTTACTGTGACAAAGGTGGACGTTACCATCGCAGGAATAAAATTCAATAAGTAACAGAGGACATAATATGGAAGATAGGCTTACAAGGCGCGAGGTGCGTGAGGGCGCGTTTATAATACTTTATCAGACGCTTTTCGGCGCGGCTCCCGCTGAGATATGCGAGGCAAATCAGGAAGCGTTTGGACTGGTAAAAAACGAGGAAACTGACGAGATAGTGAACGGCGTGCTTGCTCACAGCGAGGAGCTTGAGCAGATAATAGCAAAATACAGTACAACACGTTCTGTTTCAAGGATTGCAAAGGTGAATATGGTGATCATGAAGATCGCCGTTTACGAGATGAAATACTGCGAACGCATACCTAATGCTGCGGCTATAAACGAGGCGATAGAGCTTGCGAAGAAGTACGCCTACAAGCCCGACAGCGGCTTTATAAACGGCGTTCTGAACGCATATCTCGGAGAGCTTGATGCAGCCGAGAAGTAATCCGCCCATCGTTACCGTGTCACAGGTGAACCGCGTTGTCGGAATGCTGATAAAGGGCGACAAGCGGCTTTCCGATGTCATGGTGCGGGGCGAGATAGTGGATTTTACAAATCACTATAAAACAGGACATCTTTATTTTACTTTAAAAGACGAGCAGACAAGGCTCAAGGCAGTGATGTTCGCGGGAAATGCGGCGAGCCTTAGGTTTTCTCCCGAAAACGGGGATAAGGTAGTGTGCCGCGGCGCTGTTACCGTATACGAGCCTAACGGAGTTTATCAGATAAACTGCCTTGATATGCAGCCTGACGGCGAGGGAGAGCAAGCGGCGGCGCTTGAAGCGCTGAAAAAGCGGCTTTCCGAGGAGGGCGTCTTTTCGCGGAAAAGACCTGTTTCTGCGATGCCGAAAAAGATAGCGGTTGTTACTTCAGCAGGTGGTGCGGCGTTACAGGATATCATCAATGTGATATCGCGGCGCTGTCCTATCGTAACGCTTGTTGTTATTCCCGCACAGGTGCAGGGCATAGGCGCTGCAGAGTCTGTTGCGAATGCAATAAAGCGTGCACAAAAAACAGGCGCGGATACGATAATTTTCGGGCGCGGCGGCGGCTCGTCAGAGGATCTCGCTGCGTTCAATACCGAGCTTGTCGCAAGAGCGGTATTCGACAGCGCTATACCTACCATTTCCGCTGTCGGACACGAAACGGATATAAGTATCGCAGATATGGCGGCGGATATGCGTGCGCCTACTCCGTCTGCTGCGGCAGAGCTTGCTGTGCCTGATATCCAGATGGTGCTTTCTGCTGTGGAGGGCACTGCCAAGACTATCGGTGAGAACACAAGACGACGTATCGCAGAGCGCGAAAACGCACTTTTGCTGCGCTCTGAGGTGATAAAGGCGTTGTCCCCTCAAATGAGGATTAAAGAGCTGTCGCGCAGACTTGAGAGCACTTTTGACAGCATTTCGGGCAAGGTACATTCGGCTGTTGCGGAATATGACCGAAAGCTTAACAGCACAGCAGAGGTGATATCGGCACTTGATCCGCTGAGCGTGCTTGTGCGCGGATACTCGGTGACGTATCACGGCGGCAGGATAGTGACAGGCTGGGAGGAGCTTAAAAAGGGCGACGAGGTGGAGCTTCGCTTCGCAAGAGGAAGCGCAAGAGCTGAGATAATCTCTGTCGAAAGGAAATAAAAATGGATTTTGAAAAGTCAATGGCACGGCTTGCAGAAATATCCGAGCTTATGGGCAAGGAGCTTCCGCTGGAGGAATCGGTGAAGCTCTATACCGAAGCGGTGGAGCTTACGAAGCAGTGCAGAGAATATATAAATGAGGCAAAGCTGACGATAGAGCAGCTTGAAGCCGCGGAGTGAT
This sequence comes from Oscillospiraceae bacterium, assembly GCA_045591905.1. Lineage (GTDB taxonomy): Bacteria > Bacillota > Clostridia > Oscillospirales > Ruminococcaceae > CAG-115. The sequence goes on from JAZNTS010000224.1 coordinate 9,634, forward strand.
AAAATGGTCAAGGAACAGCTTGAATACTACGCTGAGATAACCGAAGCGGCACTTGATAAATACTTGCCTGACACCGATTGTCTGCAAAGCAGTGTGATAAAGGCGGCAAGATACAGCCTCGGCGCAGGTGGAAAGAGGATAAGACCCGCGCTTGTGATGGAGTTCTGCCGAGTGTGCGGCGGTGACGCGGAGGACGCGCTTCCTGTTGCGTGCGCGATAGAGATGATGCATACTTTTTCGCTTATTCATGACGATCTTCCGTGTATGGATAATGACGATATGCGCAGAGGCAAGCCGAGCTGTCACAAGGCTTTTGATGAATGTACAGCGCTTCTTGCAGGCGACGCGCTTGCGATGCTTCCCTTTCAGATAATAGCTGAGGCGGCGCTGAAGAAAAGACTTAGCGCGGACGCGGCGCTGAAGATAATATCACTGCTTGGTGAGCGCTCGGGAGTTTTCGGAATGATAGGCGGACAGGTCATCGACACCGAGAACGAGGGCAAGAAGCTCCCCGAAAACATCTTGCTTCAGATGTACTCAATGAAAACAGGAGCGCTGCTTGATTTCTGTTGCCGCGCAGGCTGCATAGCGGCGGGCGCGGGCGCTGATAAACAGCTTGCGGCGTCGGAATACGCACAGAAGCTGGGTCTTGCTTTTCAGATAACAGATGATATCCTTGATGTTACAGCGGACGAAGATCTGCTTGGAAAGCCCGTGGGAAGCGATGCCGAAAGCGGCAAACACACCTACGTTTGCGCTGTTGGTCTGGACAATGCACGCGCTGAGGCAAAACGGCTCTCACAGGGGGCTGTGAAAGCGCTTGACGCGTTCCGAGATACACAATTTTTGATAAAGCTTACGGAATACTTACTGGAACGAAATTATTAAGCTGCAAAGGTAGATAAAATATGAATTTTTTAATGGCAAATCCAATTCTTTCAGTCGGCGTTATATCATGGTTCGCCGCACAGATAATCAAGACGATAGTACACGCTGTCAAGGCTAAGACCTTTGACCCTGAGAGATTCGTCG
>JAZNTS010000225.1:0-17103 GCA_045591905.1 Oscillospiraceae bacterium
ACGCTTGCCGCGGCGCATATAAGCGCGATAATAACGAGCCAAAGCTGCGGCTTTACATATCGGAGGATACGCAGCAGCGAGCCTTTTTTGTTGTTTTTTGCCACAGCTTATCCCTCCTTTTCCTGTTCGAGCAGCTCCTGCTCGGTGTATTGTGTAAGACATATCTCGCGGTAGACATCACAGCTTTTCAGCAGATTTGCGTGAGTGTCAATGCCCTCAACAATGCCGTCGTCAAGCACGATTATCTTGTCGGCATGACGTATGGAGTTTGCTCTTTGCGATACTATGACTATTGTCATAGAAAGCTTTTTCAGTGCTTTTCTAAGCTTTGCATCTGTCGCGTAGTCAAGCGCACTTGAGCTGTCGTCAAGTATCAGTATCTCGGGAGACTTTGCGACCGCTCTCGCGATTGCAAGGCGCTGTTTTTGTCCGCCCGAGAAGTTCTTTCCGCCTTGAAGTATCTTTGCGTCAAGTCCATCGGGGAGGTTGTCGGTAAATTCCTTAGCTTGTGCGGTTTCCAGTGCCGCATATATCTGCTCGTCCGTTATATCAGTTCTGCCCATCGTCATGTTTTCGCGGATAGTGCCGCTTAAAAGCTCAGTTTTCTGCGGAACTATTCCAAGCTTTTTGCGAAGCAGGCTGTCGGGATAGCTGCGCACGTCTGCGCCGTTTATCAGCACCTCGCCCTCGGTCGCGTCATAAAAGCGCTGAAGCAGGTTTACAAGCGTGGATTTACCCGAGCCTGTGCCGCCGATGATTCCAAGCACCTCGCCGTTTTCCAGTGTGAAGCTAACGTTTTCAAGCGACTTTTCCGCGCCCTCTCCGTCAAGGTAGGAGAAGCTTACGTTTCTGAACTCTATTGTGGGAGCGTTGGGGTCAGTTTCGGGAGCGGCGTCTGCTCCAACGACCGTTGATTTTGTGTCGAATATCTCATTGATACGGTGCGAGGAAGCCGCCGCCTTTGTAAAGATTGTCACAAGATTTGCAACCACCACCAGCGCAAGCGATATCTGCGTCATGTAGTTTACAAGCGCTATGACCTGACCCTGTGTAAGCCCGTCGGGAGTTACCATACCGCCGCCGAAGTACACTATCAGAAGATACGCGATATTTACAGCGGCAAAAATAGCAGGGTTCAGCAGAGCGTTTATCCTGCCTGCTTTAAGCGCAAAGCGGCGGTATTCCTCCGCGCTCTGTTCAAAGCGCTGCTGCTCATGCTCCTGTCTTGCAAAGGCTCTAACAACTCGCACGCCCGAAAGATTTTCTCGGGTTATGCGGGATATATCATCAAGGCTTTTCTGCTGACGCTTGAAAAGCTTTACTGTCACCGTCATTACAGGCACCATTACGGCGATTATTGCTGCCATACAGCCGAAGAATATCAGCGAGAGCTTCAGGTCTATCGTCATAGCCATTACAGTTGCACCCACAACGAGGAATGGCGCTCTGATAACAAGTCGGATAAGCATAGCAACTGCCGTCTGCACCTGATTTACGTCATTTGTGATACGGGTCACAAGCGCGGGAGTTGACAGCCTGTCAATCTCTTTGTAGGACAGTGTGTTGATGTGTGCGTAAAGGTCATGGCGAAGCTTTGTGCCAACGCCTTGTGATGCGACCGAGGCAAGGTACTGACACACGAGCGTGAACGAAAGTCCGCACACCGCAAAAATGATGAGCTTAACGCCGCCCTGCCATACAACGCTCTCGTCGCCTGTAAGTATGCCGTTGTCGATTATGTCCGCCATTACAAGCGGCACGATAAGCTCAAATATTGCTTCTATAAGCTTGCATGCAGGTCCAAGCGAAACGTGAAGCTTAAAATATTTCAGATATCTTGCAAGTTTAAGCAAAGTCAAGTCCTCCGGATGTTTTGTTCTTGTCGGCGGCGCACCGCCTAATAATGCTTTGTTTATGCGCGTATCCTGCTGCCCTGTCTGCCTTTTTCAATATAGATACGGCGGTCGGGGAAGCGCTGCTGTATCTCCTTGACATGGGATACTATGCCAACCATTCGGTTTTGCGCAGATATTTTGTTGATTACCTCCAGCGCAAGCTCAAAGGTGTTTTCGTCAAGCGCGGAGAAGCCCTCGTCAATGAAAAGCACATCGCTGTGGTGTGCTCCGCCTTGCTCCAGAGCGAAATCCGAAAGCCCTATCGCAAGCGAGAACGAAGCGAGAAATCTCTCTCCGCCCGACAGCGTGGATACGTCGCGTGTGCAGCTTGCGCCCGCGTTGTTGTCGATGATGTTTATATCAAGTCCCGCAGTGGAACGTGCGTTCTCGTTTACGCTGCGGCGCTCGAAGCGATAGCGCCCCTCGCTCATGTGGTGGAGTCTGTCATTCGCTCTGTCAAGAACGCGGTCAAAAAGCTGTCCTTGTACATAGCGTTCAAGACTTATCTTCTCCGCACCCTGACCCGAAGCCGCGCGATACAGCCGCGCCATGTCTGCGGCATACGCCGCCTTTTCGCCGCATTGTGCTATTATATTTTTTACGCTTTCGGTCTTTTCGGATAGTCTGCGTGTTTCAGACAACGCTTCGTTGTGCTCGGCACGCTTGGCATTTCTTTGCTCTGTGAGCGCACTTTCTTTTTCGGTAAGCGCCGAGATATCAACGCGCTCTGCTTCGTCGGGCAGCGAGCGCTTGTACCCCTCAACAGCAGCCGCTGCCGCTGTAACTTCGGCAATGTGAGCGTTTATCTCACTTGACAGCGCTTCTCTTTCCGCTTTTTCGGAAAAACGCGAAGCAAGCTCGTTTTCGTCTGCAAAGCCTTGTTTTTTGTAAACGGTAAGCAGTGCATTTTCCGCTGCTTCTGTTGATAAACGCGCCTTTTCAAGCTGCGTCAGCAAAGTCTTTTTCTCGGCGATCGTTTCGGCAAGGTGTTTTTCTGCTTCGGACAGTGCCGCGGCGGTGCTTTCGGCAAGCGTGGTAAGCTTAGAAAGCTCCTCGTTAAGCTTTGTAATTTCCTGATGTGCCTGCTGAAGCGTACCGCCTCCGAGTGCATGAGTTTTCTCCTCTGCAACTGCATTTTTTGCGGTATGCTCCGTTTTAAGTGCCGCAAGCTTTTCTTTTGCGGCAGACAAATCATTTTCGAGCTGCTTCAGGCAGTCCTCTGTGCGTTTAAGGCGTGCTTCCTTTTCAGGCAGCTTTGAGAATATAACCTCGCACGCAGCAAGCTTATCCGTAAGCTCTGCAAGCTGTCGCTCTTTTTCGCTTTTCAGTTCGTTTATGTGTTCATTTGCGCCGTTTTCGGGAAGCGCTTCGCCAAACAGCGCATGGTATTTTTCCTGCGCTCTTTCGCAGGCTGTCTTATGTGCAACAAGCGCGCTGTTGTATGACTTTTCTGCGGTATTAAGCTGCTTTTGCAGCTTTTTCCAAAGCTTTTCGGCGTCGTTAAGCTGCTTTTCGGTAGGCGCGCCATCGGGCATTTCCGCAAGCTGCGGGTGCTCTGTAGAGCCGCAGACGGGACAGCGTTTTTCCGCACCGTTTCTTAGTGCTTCGGCAAGCAGTGCGGCAGCATTCATGTGGTAAAGCGCCGCCGTTTCGTGGTAGCTTTGTTCAGCCTCGCTGCATGAAAGCGCAGCGCTGTCTCGCTCGTTTTTGCTGAGCGAAAGCGCTTTTTCTGACGCTTCGCTGTCGGATATCGCAGTACAAAGCGCTTCAATGTCGTTTATATCGTTATTAACCGCTGTGATCTTCTCGCGCAGCGGCAAAAGCTCTGCGGTGTTAAGACGGGAGTGTTCCAGCTCGTCTTGCAGTGCGCTTAGCTGTTCGGTACAGCTTTTTATATCGTCGCTTAGCCGCTGCTCGTCGGCGGTAGCCTCATCTATTTTAGGAATAAGCTCGTCTGCTTTGTCGCACGCTTCCTGTGCCTCGGCGAATTTCGGGAGCATGGCGGTAAGCCTAGCAAGCTCGCTGTTTATCTGCTGTATTTTGGGCGTGTTTTCATCGCATAGCCTTTTGTCCTCTTGTGCGGAATAAAGCTGTGCTTCGGCTTCCTGTGCGGCTTCCTCCGCAGCCGAAAGAGAAACGCTGCATTCCGTTACCTGTGAACGGCAGCGCACAGCTTCATCATATAGCGGCTTAATTTCAGCCGCCGTTTCAAGAATTGAAAGCTCTGTTTTCTTATTCTCGATAACGCTGTTGCGCTCATGCAGGCGTTTGAGCTCTGCATCGGCGTTTTGCAGCGCGTCAATAGTCTTGTTGTGCTGCTCTGCTGCGGCAATTTCAGCGGCGGTCTCGGATATTGCTTTATCAAGCTTGGCTATTTCAAGCGAAAGAGCGTCGGCTTGATGTTCGTTGTTAATAAGCTTTTCCTCAAGAAGCTTTAACACCTCATCGGCATTGCCGATGCTGCATTCGGTGTTTTCAAGCTCCTCTGTGCCGAGAGTTTTTTCAAAGTCGCGGCGAAGCTCCTTTATTTCAGCCTCGCAGCGGTCGTTCTTTTCTTTCAGAAGCAGTGTGAAGCGCTCGTAATCCGCCGTGCCAAAAAGCTTTCTCAGCGTCTTTTCGCGCTCTGATGATTTCAGCCTGAGAAATTTATCAAACTCGCCTTGTGCAAGCATTGAAACACGGCAGAAAGAGTCGTAGTCAAAGCCTGTTACCTCATTTATTTTAGCGAGTATCTCAGCGTTGAGCTCCCAATAGCCGCCGATGTCATCTCTGAGATAATGGTCGGAGCGTTTTTTGCATTCGGTTGCACGGTACGCGGTGTATGTCCTGCCGCCTGCGGTAAAAACAAGCTGTGCATAGCTTTTGCTTTTGGGGTCGGCGTGTTGGCTGCGAAGACTTTTTTCATCGCGCACGCTGCCGCTTGTCTGCCCGAAAAGGGCATAGGTGATACCGTCAAATATCGTGGTCTTTCCTGCGCCTGTGTCGCCTGTTATGAGAAAAACCTTGCCCATATACGGGGTGAGATCCACTGTCTGCTCATCGGCATACGGGCCGAAAGCGCACAGTGTAAGCTTTTGTATTATCATCGGCGCGCCTCCTTTTGAGTCTCGTCGAATATCTCCCTTGCCATGTCAAGCAGATGTTTTTCAGGCTCAGTGCCCATTGTAAGCTTATAGAATTCGCCGAAAAGCTCGCCAAACTCCATTTCGGAATATTCGCGTTCTTCCTTGCGAAGTGTGCGCTTTTGCTCGTATTTTATACCAACACAGCGCGGAAATTTCGAGGTGAGCTGCCGAGCCGCACCGCTCAGTGCATTATCTCCAAGCACTGTTACAAAAGTGTAAGCCTCGCAGTTTGTGTATTTGTCAGACATCAGCGCATCGAAGCTGTCCTCAAGTATCTGAACTCCGTAAAGCGGCACAAGCGGAAAACTGTCGGCGATTACTTCGCCGTTGTCGTTAATATCAATGATATCAAGATATTTCTGCGGCGAATGAGCCTCCTTTGCGGAAAAGCACAGCGGAGATCCGCAGTAGCGCACTTTTGAACCGCCTACATTATGCGGCGTATGAAAATGTCCGAGTGCGGTATATGCAAACGGCTCAAAAACCCGATAATCAGCGGCTTCAAGGCTTCCTATCTGCGGTGCGCCTGCGCCTGCCGCCGCCTGATGCGCGACTAACAGGCAAGGTCTGCCCTTGTGCGGAAGTCCAGCGCGGCGAAATACCGCCGAAAGAGCCGAAGTGATGTCGCTTATGTCCTCGTCGGGGAAAGCGCTGATCGCAGCCTCCGCTGAGATATACGGCAAAAGCGCGATGTCTATTTTGCCGCGTGAGAATACCGTCACGGGCGTTTGCGAGCTGAACGGCTCGCTGATATACACGCCGTTTTCGGAAAAAATACGTCTGCCGTAGCTTACGCGCTCGGCACTGTCGTGGTTTCCGCTTATTATATAAACGTCAAGCGAAAGCTCTGCGGCGCGTGTTATAAGCTCGTCAAACAGTGCAACACTCTGCGCGGACGGGGAAGCTTTATCGTATACATCACCCGCGATTATCAGCGCGTCGGGCTTGTATTTTTCGTATGCGCTGCCGAGTATCTGTTCAAAAAGCACATAACGCATATCCTCGGTCAGATCGAAGCCGCCGAGCTGTTTTCCTATATGAAGATCGCTTATGTGAAAAAATCTCATTGCCGCTCCTTGATGAATGGTTACATAAATTCGGCGGGACAACGCCCCGCCGTTTTTTTGTTACTTAACTCCTGCGCCTTTCATAACCGCGTCAAGTACATCGGGATATCTCCACTCCAGTTCGGAGCGCTTCAGCATACCGAAAGTTTCGCCGCTTGAAAATGCGCCGTTATCCCACCAGAAGCAGGGGATACCGAGTGCCTTGAACTTTGCAAAGTAATACTCTGCCCACTGGATGCGATATTCATTGTTTACAACCGTCTTTGTTTCGTCCTCTGTTCCTGTTTTGGGAACGGTTATAAATTTGCTGCGCGCACCTGTTTCGCCGATTATTACAGCAATATCTTTACTGATAAACAGTCTGTCCAGCACTTCGGCGAGAGTATCGATATCCTTTAAGCAGCTTGCTCTGTCGGACATCCACTTCGCAGAGCCGCCGTCCTGCAGCGCAAAGCTATAGGGAATATATGCGTGTACGGAAACGATAATGTTTTTATCGTCCTCGGGAATTTCAAGCGCGGAAAGCGTTGCCTCAGAGCAGTTTGCTGCATACGGGCATATCATAAGAAAACGCTTTTCATTATTGCCGCCTGCGGCGCGAACAGTGTCGATGAATATGCCGTTGAAGTAGTTTACGACTGCTCTGCCTTCGTCGTTGCCGCCGCTCCATTCTTCTGAGGTGCCTCTCCAGCGAGGCTCGTTCATTCCCTCAAAGATAAGGTGCTCGTCATAGCCTTTAAACTCCTCGGCTATCTGCGACCACACCTTTGCGAGCTTTTCGCCTGCTGCCGCTTTGTTGTCCTCATAAGGGTCATACCAGTCCTCATGGTGAGTATTCAAAATGATGTACATATCAATATCGTAGGCATAGTCAACTATTTCTTTAACGCGTGCGAGCCATTCGGGGTCGATATTGTTGTTTTCGTCAAGATGAGTGCCCCATGAAACAGGCAGTCTTATTGCATTGAAGCCCGCGTCCTTTACCGCCTTTATCATTTCGGGCGTAGTTTTGGGATTACCCCATGATCTTTCGCTTTCAAGCCCTGTGCCTGTAGCGTCCATAGTATTTCCCAAGTTCCAGCCGACATTTATCTGAGATGTAAATTCCAGTGCGGTGAGTGTATCGTCAAATTCTTCTATCACAGCTTCCTCCGTCTGCGGAACACTTTGTGTGGTGCTTTCGCTTTCCTGAGTTGTATTATTACCTCCGCAGCCTGACAGCAAGCCAATCGACATAACAGAAGCGGCAAGGAACGCCGCGATTTTTTTGATCTTCATACTGATCTTCCTTTCGTAGGTGTACTAATATATTTATTATATAGTAGTTTACGGTCTACGTCAAGAGGGAAGAGGGTAAAATTTTATGCATATTTACTATATTGAGAGATGGATTTTCGTTTTTATAGTAAAATTGCAAAAAGAAAAATGCGTGTTATCGTTTTCACCACTTGTAATTGGGAGCGATTTATAGTATACTAAGTATTAGCGGCATAACTATGCCCTTATACTATATTTTGTGGAAAAAAGTTCTCACAAAGAAAGAAGGTCAATATGAAATTCGGACATTTCGATGACGTCAATCGCGAGTACGTCATTACTTCCCCCCGCACACCCTATCCGTGGATCAACTACCTCGGTACACAGGGCTTCTTCTCTCTGATCTCCAATACAGCAGGCGGATACAGCTTCTATAAGGACGCTCGTCTGCGCCGTATTACACGCTACCGCTACAACAACGTTCCCGTTGATATGGGCGGCAGATATTTCTACCTCAAGGACGGCGACACCATCTGGAACCCCGGCTGGTCTCCCGTAAAGACAGAGCTTGACGCTTACGAGTGCCGTCACGGTATGGGCTATACCATCATCAGCGGTACAAAGAACAACGTTAAGGCTACTGTAAAGTTCTTCGTTCCTCAGGATTTCAACGGTGAGATCCAGAAGGTTACAATCACAAACGAGGGCAGCGAAAAGAAGAGCCTGAAGCTGTTCAGCTTCCTCGAGTGGTGTCTTTGGGACGCTAACGACGATACAACAAACTTCCAGTGAAACTTCAACACAGGCGATGTTGAGATCGTTGGCTCTACCATCTTCCACAAGACAGAGTACAAGGAGCGCCGCGACCACTTCGCATTCTACACAGTAAACGCTCCCATTCAGGGCTTCGACACCGACAGAGAGAGCTTCCTCGGTCTGTACAACGGCTTTGACAGACCTGACGCAGTTACAGCAGGCGCTCCCAAGAACTCCGTTGCAGACGGCTGGTCTCCCATCGCTTCCCACTACATAGAGCTCGAGCTTAATGCAGGCGAGACAAAGGAGCTTGTATTCTGCCTCGGTTATGTCGAGATGCCCGCTGACCAGAAGTTCGACAAGAGCGGCAACTATGACGGTATCAAGGCTAGCTACACAGTAGATGGTCATGGCAACGCAAAGCCCCTCGCTAACGTTATCAACAAGACTAAGGCTAACGAGATGATCGCTATGTGCGATACTCCCGAAAAGGCTGACAAGCTGTTTGATACACTGAAGGCTTATTGGGATAAGCTGCTTACACAGTACAGCGTTGATTCTCCCGACGAGAAGCTCAACAGAATGGTTAACATCTGGAACCAGTACCAGTGCATGGTTACATTCAATATGTCCCGTTCCGCTTCCTACTTTGAGAGCGGCATCGGACGCGGCATGGGCTTCCGTGACTCCAATCAGGACTTGCTCGGCTTCGTTCACCAGATTCCCGAAAGAGCGCGTGAAAGACTTATCGACCTCGCTGCTACAATGCTCGAGGACGGCGGTGCTTACCACCAGTATCAGCCCCTCACAAAGATGGGTAACCACGAGCTGGGCTCCAACTTCAACGATGACCCGCTGTGGATGATCCTCGCAGTTTCCGCTTACATCAAGGAAACAGGCGACCTCACCATTCTCGACGAGATGGTTCCCTACGAGAATAAGGCAGAGCTTGCCGATACAATGCTCGACCACGTTAAGAGAGCATTCTACCACGTTGTTAAGAAGGTTGGCCCTCACGGTCTGCCCCTCTCCGGTCGTGCTGACTGGAACGACTGCCTGAATCTCTCCTGCTTCTCCGACAAGCCCGGTGAGAGCTTCCAGACATACAACAACAAGGATATCTTCCCGAATCCTCCTTTCTATTCTCAGGTTGCAGAGTCCGTAATGATCGCAGGTATGTTCTGCTTCATCGCTCCCGAGTACGCTGCTATGTGCCGTCTGAAGGGCGACGAGGAAGAGGCTAAGAGAGCTGAAGCAGAGATCGAGAAGATGAGAGAGCTTACCGTTAAGTACGGCTACGACGGCGAGTGGTTCCTCAGAGCTTACGATCACAACGGCAACAAGGTTGGTTCCAACGAGTGCGAAGAGGGCAAGATCTTCATCGAGCCTCAGGGCTGGTGCGTTCTCGCTGGTCTTGGCAAGGACAAGGGCTACGATATCAAGACTCTCGAGAGCATCGACAAGTACCTCAACTCCGATCACGGTATGGTACTCAACAACCCCGCATTCACAACATACAAGGTCGAGTATGGTGAGATCTCCACATACCCCGGCGGTTACAAGGAGAACGCAGGCGTATTCTGCCACAACAACGCATGGATCATCTGCGCTGAGGCGTTTGTTGGTCACGGCGACAAGGCTTATGAGTACTACAGCAAGATCGCTCCCGCATTCCGCGAGGAGAAGTCCGATCTGCACAGAACAGAGCCGTATGTATATGCTCAGATGATCGCAGGTAAGGACGCAGCTCGTCACGGCGAGGCTAAGAACTCTTGGCTGACAGGTACAGCAGCTTGGAACTTCGTGGCTGTATCACAGTACATTCTTGGTGTTAAGCCCCAGTACAACGGTCTTGAGATAAGCCCCTCCATTCCCGCAGCTTGGGACGGCTTCAAGGCTTCCAGACTGTTCAGAGGCGCTGTTTACAACATCACAGTAAAGAACCCTGACCACGTTTGCGCAGGCGTTAAGAGCATGACTGTTGACGGCAAGGCTGTAGACGGAAATGTTATCCCCGTATTTGACGGCGGCGAGCATGAGGTAGAGGTAGTTCTCGGCTGATAAGCTGAACGCTTCATAATAGAATGACAGGACCGCCGCATTTTTAAAATGCGGCGGTTTTTGGTCAACAAATACTTTGGGAGTGATTAGATGGATATTGTTATACTTGTGCTGCTGATAATTACGGCGGCAGTCGGAATACTTACGGGCGGTGCCATGAGTGCGGCGGGAGTAAAGAATCTTCGCAAAAAAGACCACAGCGGCACTGATGTTCTGGTGCTGATACTCGGTATCATCATTATTGCGGTTTCTGTTGCGGGACTTATCTTTTTGATATCTCTGCATTCGGTGATAATGAGCGAGATAAACCCTAATCCCATAATGAAAGTGTAAGGTGCGGTATGCCCTACGGAAAAATACTTCTGTTAGAAGAGGGAACAAGGCTGCGCAGACTGATAACCGAAGCACTTCAGCAAGTCGGTATGGAGGTGTTCTCCACTTCGCGTATCGACGCCTATTCGCTTAGTGAGGCTGAGCGCGCAGATGTTGTTTTGCTCGACAGTGGGTTATGTAATGACTCGCTTCAAGGGGATATATGTATGCTTCGCGGCGCAAGAGCGGTTCCCGTTATTTTGCTCGTAGAGCTTGGCGACGACCTGTCCGAGCAGCAGCTTTCACAATGCGGCGCTGACAGAATTATTTCAAAGCCGTTTGCAATTGGCAGGCTGGTAGAGCTTACAGCGGAGCATTTGAAGATAAATAAGCCCAAAGCCTTGGACAGTAAAGTGTTGAGCTTCAAAGGGCTTGAGGTTGATATCAAGAGCTACACTGTGAGCGTTGATGGCGTTTGCACTGAGCTTGCGCCAAAGGAGATCGAACTGCTTTATCTCATGATGTCACAGCCTGAAAGACCGTTCAGCCGCAGCGAGCTTTCATCTAATGTATGGGGCAGGATACTTGACGACAACCGCACACTAACTGTGCATATCAATAAGCTTCGGCGCAAGCTTGCAAGCTATGGCGAATGTATAAAAAGTGTGCGCGGCATCGGGTATATGTTTTCAGCTAACGGATATAAATAAAAAACACACGTTATCACAAGTGAATAACGTGTGTTTTTTTAGAAAGATTTAAGCGTGTTTTAAGCAAGACTGTATTTCACGATGATATTCATTCTTGATACAGTAAGCCGCGTCTTAATCATTCTATTCAATGAAGAAAAGAGAATTAACCAACAAATTGAGAAAGCTCGCTATCAATTTCGCTTTCATGTTCAGCGCGCAGTTGAGTCCAGCTCTTCTGATTATCTCCCTGTTCAAAGGCTATATTCGTCATCATATTATCGAATAAAGATGTGAGATCGGTGCTGATACCTGCATACTGGTTTACTACCATATCAAAATTTTCGATCTCTTCAAAAGAGGTCAGGAACTCGTACTGCTCCTCGCTATACTGCTTGTCGTTCATGATACTTTCTTTGACTATCTTCTTAAGCTCGGGGTCAGTACCGCACTGACGCATGATGTCAATAAATGCCGCTGCACCCTCTACGTTGTCAGAGCCCTTAGGCACCATGTATCCGAATGAAGATGTATTGTAGTAGTACTTGTCAGCATAGGGATCGCAGGGATAAGGAACAAAGCCGAACTCATCTTCGTAACCCTTGCAGAATTCAGTTATCTTCCACTGACCAACACCGAGGAATGCAACCTTACCGGAAGCAAGCGGGGCAGACTCGTTGCTCCACATTCCCTCGCCGCGAACTGCAAGTTCTTCCTTACGAAGATCCATAAGGAAATTGGTTGCGCGCTCAACATCTGAGGAAGAGATATTGTTCACAAGAATTCCGTTTTCCATACCGATAACGGGCGTACCTGTTGTTACGATTATATCTTGGCTTATAAGACCGTAAACACCGCCTATGGCATCGGTTTCCTTTTCCATAAAGCTTATCATGAGTGACTTGAAAGAATCCCATGTCCATTCGCCCTTTTTGTAAAGATCCTTGGGATCGTCAAGGCCAAGCATATCAAATCTTGTCTTGTTGTAGATAAGGCAATTGGGAAGCGCATTTGCGGTAAAGGGATAGTAACAATGCATTCCGTTGTAGGCGTGCTGTTCCACCACCGCATCGTAGCCTGCCCAGTGAGGCTGCGAAAGATCAATATAGTCCGTCAGATCTTCATATACATTTTTGGAGATGAGGTTCGGGAATGTAAGGTCTACCTTGTCAACAAGATCTGGGGAATCGCCGCTTGAGATAAGGGCCTGAAGTTTCTCCATATGTTCAGCCCATGTGCACTCATAATAGTCGATGTTACCGCCATAGGTCTCTTCAAACAGCTTTACGCCCGGCTTGATATCACCTGCGACGCGCATATCGTAAAAGCCATAATAGGTGAGATTGGGATCTTTAAGAGTTTTTTCCTCAACAAAATCGGAGATATCAACAGGATTTCTGATATCGTCGTCAGCCGTGTTTGTTGTGGTAGAAGCCGATGTTGTATTAGTTACTTGGTTGCCGCTTGTGCCTGTTGCAGACTGTGTGTCGTCAGAGCAGCCTGTAACGCTTGCCAGCATAGCAACGCATAACAATGCTGCCGTAATGTTCTTTTTTGTCATAATACTATCCCTTTCCATGTTTATTCAGTATTGCCGAAGACATTCGCTGAAAGTGTTGAGATTTCAGTGATAAACCTGTACGGTAAATAATTTCACCGCTACGGCAATCAATGGACAACAGCAGTGTTTCGGCGAGGCAAGGAGGAGTGTGATTTGGACACACTTCGTTGCTAACACCCTCTGTCGCAAAAATGCGGATAAAATATTGACTTTGCATTATAAAAATGATACAATTAAATACAAGTAATTGCATTGATATATGAAAGCAATATTTCTTGCTGTTAGTGTAAGGATATCATATTTAAGTTATTAAGTCAATGAACTAATCTGACATTTTTCAGCATTATTGCGACAGGAGATGAAATATGTACACATTTACCTTGAAGAATTTCACAGGAAACAGCGAGTATCCCTTTTTTATACAATACGGTCAACATGAATACTCCCTTGATCTTCATACTCACTCGGACTTTTTTGAACTGACTGTTGTACTGGAGGGCACGGCACATCACATAATAAACGGAGAACGTTATTTTATAAAAAAAGGTGATGTTTTTGGTGTTACAGGCACTTCACAGCATGGCTTTACAGATTGCTGCGATTTCCGAATCTGCAACATTATGTTTTTACCTGAGGTCATGTTTGCGCCGTTTCCCGATCTTAAGCACTGTCCCGGTTTCCACTCGCTTTTTATGCTTGAACCTAGCACCAATCATAAAAGCCGTCTGCGGCTGTCTCTGACGGATTTTGAAGTGGCAGAGCGTCTTATATCACAAATGATAGACGAGTATCAAAGCTCCCGCGCGGGCTTTGCTTCGATGTTCACAGCATATTTTATTCAATTTGTTGTGCTTTTGTCGCGCTGTTATGATGAAACGATCAAATTTTCAGATAAGATAGCTACATTTTCAAAAGCAGTTGCACATATTGAGAAAAGCTACACACAAAAGCTGCTGCTTGACGAGGTAGCAGCGATTGCAGGACTTTCTGTCAGACAATTTCAACGTCAGTTCAAGAATGCCTATCTTATTACTCCGCAGGAATATATACAGTCCTTGCGTATGCAAAAAGCTGCGATGCAGTTGACCGAAACCGATAACACTGTATCGGATATTGCTTCTCAGTGCGGATATCGTGACTCTAACCTGTTTTCACGACAATTCAAAAAGCACACAGGAATGACTCCGAGAGAGTACAGAGAACGCAACACAAAACGGTAATCTCCTAAGCTTATGTAAAATATACTTCACATATATCACAAAAGATAGCGCAGGAATTGAAAAACAGAATAAAAAGTATAACCTGTGAGGTTGGGGCTCACAGGTTTAGCAGTTAGACATTATTGTTCAATTGACCATGCTCGGTGTGAAGCATGATCCCTTCCGATGTCGCACATGAGGTCACCGGATACTCACCGTCTATGTTCTGTACAACTATATCATAAAAGTAGTAACATACCGCGGTGCAATATATCATCATAAATCAAACGGAAGGAACAGCATTGAACTTTATATTATGCGTTCTCAGCTCAAAAGCTTCGGCAGATTATCAAGAGAAGCATTTTCAATATCAAATACAAAGGTCTTTTCAATTTTCTCTTCAACGCCGTCCGCTTTTTCGCCTGTTCCATTTAAAACCACAGTCAGCGTTTTTCCGTCGGACTCAACGTTATAATCTATCTTTACTCTGTTATCATACTCCGTCACCGTAGCATACGCCCAGCCTCTGATGTGAACATTCACTGCGTCATACACAGGAATATTCTGCTCGCCTATACCGAACGGAAAACCATATACATCACCCGATGATATGGTCGCTGAATTGCCGAAAAACGGATAAGACATGATATAGCCGCTGTCCAGCAGCTTGTCAAGGTCGGGTGCATCTGCATATACATTTGAATCACAGTAGTCAAAGCGTATCTGACTTACATTTAAATAAAAAATGCCGAAACCAATCGCCAATACCGCAACAATAGCGACAAGAACTATCAATACTATCTTTTTTGCAGTCATATGAATTCCTCCTTACATTGGTGTAACAGTATAATCGAACTGTTTCTGTCCACTGCTTGAACCCGATACCCTAATTGCCAAGCCGTCTGTTATTGAAGAAGCTTTTTCATTTTTTCGCCACCTTTCCTGAGGAGTCCCTCTATAACATAAACAACGTTATTCGGCAAAGCATTACATGATTTTTTAAAATTTCTTGCACTTCTGCGTTTTGCACAAAAAGCAAAAACAAATCAGTGCAATTTCGCCAAAACTCACACCTCTCTAAGTCAGTTCATGCAGCATTTTATCAATTATCTATCCTTTGCACTGATTCGGCCAGCCGCATCAACTCTTCTTCACTGATTGGATCAGCGCCTATGCCAAAAATATAGTCACCAGTATCCCAATACAAACATATACAGCCAGTTTTTTCCTGATAAGTTATCCCTTTATAGCCGTTTACAACGATTTCGCGAGGCTTGACAATAGCGTCCTCTGTCCAAAGCCATGTCTGCTCGCACGCTCCTCTTGTTCTTTGTTCAAAGGTAAGCCATTTATCCGTATTGGGCACATCGTAATCAACGGTAAATATAAATTCATTCTCAAAGTCCACCGTCCTGACATATCCGCTCATATCCGCGCCAATGTCGTATTTTTCCTCCAGCGTTTTCGGTGCGCCCTCGATCTGTGAAATGTACATAGTCGAAAAGCTCACATTATCCCTGAAGTAAAAGCTCTCCCACAGCCTGTAGCCCGCAACGGTTGACCCGACAAGCAGAGTTGACGCAAGCACGATTATCGCAGCGATCGCAAGCGCTTTTTTTAAAGGTATACGCGCCCTGACAGGCGTATATTGCAGTGTATTTCCCTGTGAAATCAGCTTTTTCATTCTGCGCTCAAAACGGCGTGAAAACTTATGATCGGGCAGCTTTTCATACTCTGCTATGTCGCTCTCCATACTGAACCGTAAAGCTTGTGCATACATTTCACGATCATTCATATTCATTCTCCTTGCCCATCTGCCTGAGAACGGCTCTCGCACGCATCAGCGAAACGCGAACGGTGTTTATCTTCATATCAAGCATTTCGGCAATCTCGCTCTCCGACAGCCTGTGAGCATAATACAGCGTTGCAACGTTTTTCAGTGCAGGCGAAAGCTTACCGACATTCCTCAGAACGTCCTCAAAGCTCAGTCTAATTTCGGCAGCAGCCTCAATATCATCGTCAGACGGCAGATCTTCGTCAAGCTCGATGAGCCTCTGCTGCCTATTCAGCATATTGAGCGCTATGCCCCTTACTATAATAACAAGATACGAAGCGTTTTCATTACATGAAAATGAAAAAAATTTTGAAATATTTTTTATAACCCTCAGAAAAGCCTCGTGTACCGCGTCCTCGGCAAGCTCGGGAGAATGTACTATCGCAAGCGCTGTCTTGTACATAAGCTGCTTGTAATTCATATATAAAAACTCAACGCGCTGTTTTTCTTCGGTATTATCCACCAGCGAAAGATAAAATTGCAGCATATCTGCCCTCCTTTGTATCACTCAACTGAAGTATATCACAGGCATGCAGGTCTTGTCAAGCCGATTAGACTCGCCCCTGTACGGATAGCCATAGCTGCTGAAAACTATCGTCAGTGCTTTCATCACAACGCCAAAGACGTTGGAAGTGGTGTACTGCTTACCTTGATTAATCAAAAATGTGCGGTACTACAAATCATCTGTTAATTTAACAATATCTACCGTACTATTATGTATATTCTGTAACCCTCAAAAATCGATCAACCATACTTTCAGAGGGATCAGATTTCATGTTTCTCTTGGTTTTCTTCAATGAAATGTGCTTGTGCATAAATTCAGGCATTGTGTTTTCGTCAAAATCAGAAATAAGAGTGTCGGGGAGATGTAGTGACACATATTTGTAAAAGAATCCGTCCAGTGTCTGATAGTTCCTGCTCTTAGATTTCTGACCTTGCAATCCCTGATATACTCATACTGACCCTCTGCTAAAGTAAGATTATTTGAAAGGTCTCGCATCTTCATTTTCTGCATAACACCGCATCCTTTCTGACTTTTTGCTCAAAAACAAATTGAACACGTCATCACAATTTCTTGCAAATAACGTGTTCAATCTTGTTTATTATCAGAATGTTGCGGATGTTATCTAAAACGCTCTGAGAATGGCTTTGTTAAGCCATTACTTCATAGCCTCTTCAACAGCAACTGCGCAAGCAACAGTCATACCAACCATGGGGTTGTTACCTGCACCGATAAGACCCATCATCTCAACGTGCGCGGGAACGGAAGAAGAACCTGCGAACTGAGCATCAGAGTGCATACGACCCATTGTATCAGTCATACCGTAGGAAGCGGGACCTGCAGCC
>JAZNTS010000226.1:0-8609 GCA_045591905.1 Oscillospiraceae bacterium
TAGGAGTAACTATTATGGATAGTATTGCAATGGCTTATTCTTCCGATAATGCACCTCAGCAGCTTGTGGGGCTGATTTCGTTAGAGATAGTAGGCGGTGTACCTACGGCACTGCACATTGACAAGCCTTTTTGTGAGCAGCTTGGTCTGGATACGGAGCTTTCCCCCCAGCAGCTTTTCAAAGAGTGGCAGGAGCGTGTAGATCCCAATGACGTTAATGCTATACTGTTCGCTGTGAGAAACTGCACAGCAGGACTTAAAGCAGAGGCTCATTTTCGCTGGAATCACCCGTTTGTCGGCTGGATAGAAGTTGACTGCATGGGCGTTCACGCTGAAAGCGAGGGCGATAGCTATTGGGTGCGCGGCTTTTTCAAAGGCTCTCTTGCGTCTGAAGCTGAAAATAATGGCGCAGAAGCGATAGTGTATAAGAATATGCTGACCGACGCTATGCTGGACAGCTTTTCTGTGTGCGGACTTGCGGACATTCAAAACAATGAGATCTGTATTCTTAAGGATATATTCAACGTTGCAAAGGTGTTGGGAAAGAACTTTACATATGATGAATGGAACGACACTTTTTCTGCGCTTGTTGCCCGTGATGATATAGAGAACTATAACGAAATTACCTCCAGGAAAAAACTGATGCACTATTTTGAAAGGACACAGGACGAGCGCAAGGAGGAGTTTCGCTGTATAGATCCCAAAACAAAGCGATATCGATGGTACAAGCTGAGAGTTGTTAGGTTTAAAAATCAGTTTGCCATGAAATATAAGGAATTATTCGTGCTCAGGGATATTTCAGAGCATCACCATACCGAGTTTAAGGATTCACTGCGTATTAAATTGATTAATGGTCTTACGCTTCCGTATCAGGATATTGATCTTGTAAATCTCAAAACGGGAAGATGGTATTCCTCAAATACAAGGGCGGGCGAGTATGCTGAGACATTTGGTTTACGCGGCTATTATGACGATGAAATCATAAGGTATGTGTATTTGTGCGATTGCGATGATGAAAAACGTCGCGAGCTTCTCGGAAAATTTACCGTAAACCGTATGCGCGAGCGCTTCAAAGCGGGCGAAAAGCTTATCGAATGTGAGGTGCGCCGCAAGAATTTAATCCTCAATCAGCATGAATGGGTGAGAGTGCAGGCGTTTGTATCTTCTAATGATGAAGACGGTGAGCCTCATATGGCTATCGTAACCATTCAAGAGATAAACGAGGAAAAAGAGCGACAGATAAAGGAAAAGCAGATGCTGGAATATGCTCTGCGTGCTGAACGTCAGTGTAAGCAGGCGATACTTTCATCTTCTTTTGCGGTATACACATATAATGTCACGAATGACGTTCTGTATGACGAGGTAATTGAGTCTGATGGTGTTGCTCCGCTTGTGCCGCTGCTTGGGCTGAGCTGTCCGTGCTCCTACAATGAATATATCAAAAGAAAATCGCAGTATATAACCTCTCCGACAGAGGCTGAGGTATTCCGAAAGACTTTGAATACCGCCACTATGCTTGATATGTTTAAGAGCAAGCGCTATTTCTTTGATATGGAATACGAATTTATGATGGAGGAAGGCAAAAAAGGCATTTTCCGCGAGGCGGTAATTCTTACGCAGGATCTTCAGACCAATGAGATATGGGGACTTACTTACATCAAGGATATCACAAGCGAAAATGATGAAACCAAGCGTATTGAGCAGGCAATACGTGACGCGCTCTTTCAGGCAAAGCGTGCTAACAGCGCGAAATCATTGTTCATGTCGCAGATGAGCCATGATATCCGCACTCCGTTAAATTCTATTCTTGGTATGGCGGCTATCGCACAGGAGCATATCGAGGATAAAGAGCGCGTTATCGACTGCATGAATAAAATCGAGTATTCCGGACGACACTTATTAGAGATAATCAACAATGTTCTTGACTTAAGTTCTATCGAAAGCGGAAAGACAGTGCTGGCTTCTGAGAATTTCGATCTCGGAAAATTCATTGATGATACTTTGAAGCTTATGAGACCGCTTGGTGAAAAGCGCGGTCATACGCTTATAAGAGATCTGCGTCTTACGAATACCGCTGTAAAGGGTGACAGCACAAAGCTCGGACAGCTTTTGATGAATGTATTGAGCAACGCTATGAAATATACTCCTGACGGAGGTATGGTACGCTTTACGGCAGAGGAGCTTGAGCCTGACCGTCAAGATGTGGCGCGATATATGTTTACTGTCGAGGATAACGGTATCGGTATGTCGCAGGAATTTATGGCGACGATGTTTGACCCGTTCGTTCGTGCCGATTACCTCAGAACGACTAAGGTAGAGGGTACAGGTCTTGGAATGAGTATTGCGCTGAATATAGCGCGTATGATGAACGGTAACATCAACGTGAAGAGCGAGGTCGGCAAGGGCTCGGTTTTTGAGATAACCGTTTGCTTAAAACGTGGCGATACCCCGATCGTTAAGCGTTACGATGAGATATCTATGGACGAGCCGAGAAAGGCGCGTATGTCTGACTGCAATTTTGACGGCAAACGTGTGCTTCTTGCGGAGGATCTGGAGTTCAACGCAGAGATAGCCACGGAATTTTTGTCGCAGGCTAATCTCATAACGGAGGTCGCGGAAAACGGCGCGCGTGCTGTGGAGATGTTCGCGCAGTCTCCCGAGGGCTACTACAGCCTTGTGTTTATGGATATACAGATGCCCGAGCTTGACGGCTACGGTGCAACAAGGAAGATACGCGCTCTTTCGCGCGATGACGCGAAGACCGTGCCGATAATTGCGATGACGGCGAATGCATTTGTTGAAGATATTAAAAAGGCAAAGGAAGCAGGCATGAACAGCCATATTGCTAAGCCGCTTGATGTTGCAAAGCTTATTGCTGAGCTTAATCAGTGGATAAAGTGACGCTTCCTGTTTCGGAGGTAATATGTTGTATAACAATGTTTCGGAGCTGATTGGAAATACACCTGTGCTGAAAGTCTCGGATTTTGCAGAGAAAAACGGCGCTGAAGCTGAGCTTTTTGCAAAGCTTGAGCGAAGCAATCCCGCGGGAAGCGCTAAGGACAGAGTGGCTCTGTATATGATAAACGACGCGGAAAAGCGCGGGGTGCTTAAAAAAGGCGGGGTTATTATCGAGCCTACGAGCGGCAACACGGGAATAGGTCTTGCGGCGGTTGGCGTGAGCAGGGGCTATCGCGTGATACTGACTATGCCTGACACTATGTCTATAGAGCGCAGAAAGCTTATTGCGGCATACGGCGCGGAGGTGGTCCTTACTGCGGGTAAGGACGGCATGAGCGGCGCTGTCGCAAAGGCAAATGAGCTTGCGAAGGAGATGAATGGCTTTATTCCGTCGCAGTTTGATAATCCTGCAAATGCTCTTGCACATTACGAGGGCACAGGCCCCGAGCTTTGGCGCGACCTTGACGGGAAAGTTGATGTTTTTGTTGCAAGTGTAGGCACAGGCGGCACTATCACAGGCTGTGCGCGTTATCTCAAAGAGCAGAGATCTGATGTTCACATAGTTGCTGTAGAGCCGCAGGAGTCGCCGCTTCTCTCCGAGGGAAAGGCAGGGCCTCACAAAATTCAGGGAATAGGCGCGAATTTTGTGCCGTCAGTTCTTGACAGAAGCGTTATTGACGAGATAGTGACGGTAAATGCACAGGAGGCTTTCGAGTGCGGCAGAAGCATCGCCTGCACCGAGGGCATACTGGTGGGTATTTCAAGCGGAGCGGTGCTTGCGGCTGCGTTGAAGCTTGCGAAAAGACCTGAATTTAAAGGTAAGCGTATCGCTATGGTGCTTACCGACACGGGCGAAAGATATCTCTCCTCCGAAATGTTCGGGGACTAAGGAATTTACAGAATGAAAAGAATCGTTACGATACAGGATTTTTCCTGTGTGGGAAAGTGCTCGCTCACCTCTGCGCTGCCTGTTATTTCGGCAGCGGGCGTTGAGGCTTGCGGTATTCCCACGGCACTGCTGTCAAACCACACGGGCTTTGACACGTTTTATTCACGCGACCTCACCGAGGAGCTGACGCCGATAGGCGCGGGGCTTAAGCGTGAGAAAATAACCTTTGATGCGATATATACGGGTTATATAGCTTCGATACATCAGATGCAGCTTATCTCGGATTTTATTGACGAGTTTGGAGATGATGCGCTTATCTTTGTTGACCCCGTAATGGGCGATAACGGACGTATCTATTCGGGGCTGTCGGCTGACTATCCCGAGCATATACGAAAGCTTTGCGGCAGAGCGGATATACTTGCCCCGAATGTGACAGAGGCTTGTCTGCTTCTTAATAAGGAGTATTCTCCCGATATATCGCGCGGGGAAATAGATCAGATGCTTGTGGAGCTGTTTTCGCTTTGCGGAAAATATGCGTTTATTACAGGCGTGCGCGAGGGTGGAAATATCGGCGCTGTGGGCTATGACGGAAGCGAGTTCCATGCCTGCTTCATGCCGCATGAGGATATAGTTTGCGCAGGAACGGGCGATATACTTTCTGCGGCGTTTTTGGGCGCGGTTATGCGCGGTGCGGATTTCAACAAGGCGCTGGATATTGCGGTAAGCTTCACCTATGAGGCGGTGCGTATTACGGAAAACGACCCCGAGCGACGTTTTTACGGTGTGCAGTTTGAGCTTGCACTGCCGTACTACATAGAAAAGATATCAGAAATTTAAAACATGGCTAAATTTGAATTAAAACGACTTCACAAGGCAATCATTTTTTTGATAATATCGGCGCTGTTCTTTGCGCTGATGAATATGTTCGTGCAGCTTTCGGGCGATGTTCCGACGATACAAAAAACGTTTTTCAGAAACTTTTTTGCGCTTATCATAGCAAGCGGTGCGATGATTAAAAACAAGGTCAGTATCGTGCCTCCAAAGGAAGCAAGGTTTGATATTCTTATGCGCGCCGTTACGGGCTTTGTCGGTATGCTATGCCATTTTTACGCTCTTGGAGAGCTTAACATATCGGACGCTTCGCTGCTGAATAAGATGTCGCCGTTTTTTGCGATAATATTTTCAATATTTCTGCTGAAAGAAAAAGCGAACAAGGTGCAGTGGGCGATAATCCTCACTGCGTTTGTGGGAGTTTTGTTCGTTATCAAGCCATCGTTTCAGAACGCGGATATAATACCGTCCGTTGCGGGGTTTATCGGCGGAATGGCGGCAGGCTGCGCATACACGTTTGTGCGGCGCGGCACTATGCACGGAGCAAAGGGCAGCTATATCGTGTTCTTTTTCTCGGCGTTTTCCTGTGTTGCGGCTTTGCCGTTTGTTATATACGGCTACAGCCCGATGACGATGGAGCAGTTTTTGATGCTGGTAGGAGCCGGATTGTGTGCGGCTGTGGGGCAGTTTGGAATTACTGCGGCGTATTCCTATGCGCCCGCTAAGGAAGTGTCCATATACGATTATTCGCAGATAATCTTTTCTGCGGCGCTGGGATTTTTGGTGATGGGACAGCTTCCCGATTGGCTGAGCGTTGTCGGATATGTGGTGATAATCGCGGCAGCGTTTGTGATGTTTAGGTATAATAACAGGATAAAGGAATCATAGATGAAATATATATTTAAAAGCTTTGATAAAAGCAATTATGAAGAAGTGCGCAGATTTCTGATCGAAATTTCTGCGGACAGCAAGACGCACATAAATTGGAACTGGGCAAGGTGGGAGTGGATGTATTTTCACCCCGAGTTTGACAGAGCTTCAGAGGATAAGATAGGGTTATGGTACGATGATGATATGCTTGTCGGCGCAGCTATATACGATCATTATTTCGGAGAAGCCTTCTTTGCTGTAAAGGCAGGATATGAGCAGCTTGAAACGGCTGTTCTCGACTACATGACAGAAGTTTTTTCCGATGAAAACGGACTTGGCGTTGCAGTAAACGATGAAGATGAAAGAACTGCGGCGCTGCTTTTGAAGTATGGCTTTACTAAGCATGAGCAGACAGAAAATATTCTGGAGCTTTCACTTGACGGCTTGGATATTACAACCGCGCCTTGTGATGGTGTGGAATTTGTAAATATTGATGTAAAAGCCGACCTTTACAAGCACCATGAGCTTTTATGGAAAGGCTTCGATCACGAAGGAGAAGCTCCTGTTGATGAGGAGACCATGAACAGACAGAGAACGATGCTTTCTGCGCCGAATATGAATGAGAAGCTTCATGTTGCGGCGATGAACAAAGACGGGGAGTATGTCGCTTACTGCGGCGCATGGTATGACAAAGCGACCGATTATGTTTATATTGAACCCGTGTGTACTGTTCCGCAGTATCGTGGCAGAGGAATAGCCAAAGCCGTTCTTTTTGAAGCACTGAAACGCTCGTATGATCTTGGTGCAAGAAAGGCTTATGTAATATCCGAAATGGATTTTTACAAGCGGCTTGGATTTAAGCAGCACTCTCATTACACATTCTATTGGTTTAAAAAATAACATCAGCCCGAGGCTTTAAAACCTCGGGCTGAATCTATATGAAGAAGCCTTATCTGTAGGCAGGCACTGCGTTTCTGGACTTGAATTTTAGTCTGAGATGGTCAGCGATAAGCGCGATGAACTCGGAGTTTGTCGGCTTTCCGCGTGTGGTGTGCACGGTGTAGGAGAATATCCTTGTCAGCACGTCAATATCGCCTCTGTCCCAAGCTATCTCGATAGCGTGGCGGATAGCACGCTCAACTCTTGACGAGGTGGTCTGATATCGCTTTGCAACGGTGGGGTAGAGCAGCTTTGTGATGCAGTTTATCATCTCGTCGTTGTTTACAGACAGCATGATGGCAGTGCGCAGATAGTGATAGCCCTTGATGTGAGCGGGGATTCCAACCTGATGTATTATCTCGGTGACAGCACATTCAAGGTCGGTTTCATCGGGCACTGCGGTAGGCTCTGAATCGAAGCCGCAGAGCTGAGATACCTTGTTTGTAAGGAATGCGGGGTCTACGGGCTTTACCAGAACGCACGCTGCGCCGACAGCCATAGCCTCGCGCTCAAGCTGAGGATTGGTGACATTGGTAACGATTATCACCGAGGGAACGTATTTCTTTTCCATTTTCAGTCGGCGTATTACCTCTATCGCATCGCAAAATGGCATTTTTTCTTCCAGTATCGCAACGTCGGGCGCTTCCGATTTGATGGAATTAAGCACGGAGTTTCCATCGCAGCGGCGGGTTATTGCATACATTCCAGCAGCCTTCATTGCTCCTGCCCATGCCATACCGCATTCTGCGGTGTCGTTTCCGATAAGTACTTTGATTTGATTCGTCATTTTAATACCTCCAATGTGTTTTTTACACTCTCATATTACCATATACTGGATTAAAATTCAAGAGGTTTTTGGAAAATATTTCAAACTTTTTCCAATTGAGAGGAAATGCGCCAAAACGGCGACAAATGCGATTGCAATCGCATTTAGCGGACTTTTTAGGAGGTGATTGAACTGCGAATTGAAGCGTTTCTTGTCGAAATCTTAACGGCTGTGTCGATGTAAATTGGTAATAATAGGAGAAGTATCTTCATAATTGGAAACCATTGGCTTTACATTTTCGTGCCCGAAAACTCTGCGGCAGTAGTTTTTGGTAATTGCAAATACTTTCGGCGACAGCAAAAACAATGCGATAAGGTTTGGAATTGCCATAAGTCCGTTTATCATGTCGCAGATTCCCCATACTGCGGAAAAATCCAGCACAGCGCCGACCACAGTAAGCAGAATAAAAGCTATGCGAAACGGTGTTTGTGACCTTTCTCCGAATATATATGCAGCCGCGCCCGCACCGAAGCAACTCCAGCCGATAACGGTGGAAAACGCAAACAGCAGCACAGCTACAGCCAAAAGCTTCCCCGCGGCGTTGCCGAAGGTCTGTGAAAACGCGTAGGTGGCAAGCCCTGCGCCCGAAACCTCTGATATTACCGCGCTTTCGATAAGCGGCACGGTCTTTTCTCTATCAAGGAACACGGGGCTGCCGTGTTCGTCAAGTGTTTGTATACCCGTGACTGTCATAAGGTTTGAAAATGTCGTGCCTGTTTCGCTAATCCGTATTTTGAAGCCTGTGGAATACACTGTGCGGAAGTCGGCTTCCGCGCCGTCTATATCTGCGATAATGAGCGGTGCGCCGTTTGTTATTATAGTGTCTTTATCTGTAAGGCGAAAGTATTGCGGAGTGAGCGATATGCTCTGAAATGCTTCCTGTGAGGTTGGGGCGGTGCAAGGGCTTGCGAGAAGTATCACAGCGGTAAGTGAGCACATTATTATGGTGTCGAAAAACACCTCGAAGATGCTCCACATTCCCTGAATGCATGGCTCTTTAGCATCGGAGGAAGCGTGTGCGGCAACAGATGTTCCGAGTCCTGCTTCGTTTGAAAAAACTCCGCGGCGAAAGCCCATTGAGATAGCTTGTTTTATGAGATAGCCGCTTATTCCGCCGCTGAGAGCGTCAACGCCGAATGCGCCTTCAAATATTGCGCCGAACACAGATGGTAGCTGTGTGAAATTGTCTGCGAATATCCACAGTGCGCCCAATATGTAAAAGCCTGACATGAACGGCACTATCTTCGCAGTGACGCTTCCGACGCGTTTAACCCCCCCGAAAACGATGAATGCTGTA
>JAZNTS010000227.1:0-15428 GCA_045591905.1 Oscillospiraceae bacterium
CGCTGAGGCGGGCGCAGATCTTATCACTATCCTCGCTGAGAGCTTCTGCAATATCTCCGAGCTTTTAAAACAGATAAGAAAGCTTGGCAAAAAGGCTGCGCTTGCAGTTAAGCCCATGACCCCCATCGAAACAGTTTTCCCTTATCTTGAGCTGGTCGATATGGTGCTTGTCATGACAGTTGAACCCGGCTACGGCGGACAGGCTTTCATTCCCGAAACAGTTGAAAAGATAGCAAAGCTGCGCAAAACTGCCGATCAGCTTGGTCTTAAAGAGCTTGATATTCAAGTGGACGGCGGCATAAACGAAAAAACTGCCGACTTAGTTAAAAAGGCAGGCGCAAATGTTCTTGTGTCCGGCACGACTTTGTTCAAAGCGGAGAACATGAAGCAGGTCTGCGACGAGCTTAAAAAGACCGTTTAATCGAAAAAATCGCTGAGCGCTTCGCTGCTGTCCGAGATTATCTCTGTGAGGTATTCTCTTGTCTGCGCGGCGAATAGCGGAGATATCTCGCAGTATTCGCCAAATTCAGAGCATATCCTTTCGGTGTCCTCTGATGGGTCAGAAAAAATAATCCTATAAAAGCGAGGGTCGCTGCCACAGAACAGGCTGTATTTCTCGCCGTTATCCGACAGAGCTTTTATCAGCGGCAGCAGAGTTTCCGTTCCCTGAAGCTCGCAGGAATAATATTGCACACGGTGCTGCGGCTTTTCGTTTTCCAGCGCGGAAACGAAAAACACACAGCTTCCGTCTGATCTTAAAAACGCCTCGACCAACAGTCTGCCGTCAGGGAGTGTTATCCCTTGCTCCTCTGTGAGCCTGTCAATGACGGAACGGATAAATCTGCGCATCTCGCAGGGCTTGCCATCGGGCGGCACTGCGGCTGCTTCGGAACTGTCGAGGGTTATCTTATATGTGGCTTCTCCGAGAGGCTCGGCTTTCATATCGCACCTCCTATACAAAAGAAAGGATCATTACCGATGAGATCTGTTATTGCACGCGATCCGTGCAAGATTTATTTTGAGAGATTTATATTTATGGCGGCGCTGCTAATTCCCGCATGGTTTCTTAACGGCGCGCGCGTATTTATGGTCAGCGCTGTCAGCGTTGGCGTGTGCATCGCTGCGGACTGGGTCTGCTGCAAGGTGCGCAAGATACCGTATGAATTCAAGGATTACAGCGTTATTTGCTGGGGACTTGCGGTATCGCTGATAATGCCGACAAGTATTCCTTATGTTCTGTCGGCTCTTTCTGCGATAATATGCGTTGTTATCGGCAAGCATATCTTCGGCGGCAAGGAAAACGTAGTGTTTTCTCCGCCTGCTATCGCAGCGGCATTTTTAATTATATGCTATCCCTCTGAAATGTTATACTTCCCTAAGGTAGGCGAAATAATGCCTGTTTTCGGCGAATACGGCGGCTCGCTTGTTCGCGACCTCGACAACACGCTGAAGCTTGGCAACGTCCCGTCCTATTCCATGCTTGATATACTCATGGGAAGAGCGCCCGGCGCTATCGGCGCTGTCAGCATACTTGTTATCGCTGTCTGCGGAATTTGCATGATGATACGCCACAGCACAAGCATCTGCGCGATGCTCTCCTGTCTTGGAACGGTATCGCTGCTCGCATTTTTATATCCGAGAATAGACGTTACACCTGCCGAGTCTGTATTTTATGAGCTCACCAGCGGATATCTGCTGTTCGGCATGGTGTTCCTTGCGGCTGAGCCGTATATACTTCCAAAGCGACGCGCCGCGCGAATAATCTATGGTATAGTGCTTGGCTACACTACCATGATGTTCAGATATTTCGGTCAGACTGAGGGCTGCTTCCTGTTTGCGCTGCTTATCACCAACGCGCTGACCCCCGGCTTTGATACTATCATTGATAATCTGCTGTACTGGAAGCGCTCCTACATAAGCTCCTTTGAAAGCAGCAAAAACGACGCAATACGCGGAAACATCAAGCTGACCGATACACAGGAGATACAGCTTCCCGAAAAGTATCGCTACAACACCCCGCCTATCGACGGCAAGGTGAAAAAGCACAGAAGAAGCAAAAAGCACAGGGGAGGTAACGGCGATGAGTGATAAAAAGACCTACCCGATATGCTTTGACGGCTTGTTCAGACAAAATATCGTGCTGACCAGCGGTCTTGTCACTGCGCCGATAATCGTTGCGGCGACAACAGCACAGCGTGCCGCGCTGCTATCGCTGACATTCTTTATGATATCCTACTGCACGATCCTTATCGGCAGGATAATTCCGCGAAAGCTGGTATATACAGTTCGCATTATACTATATGCGCTGATAGCTTCGCTGGTGTTTATCCCGACCGCGGTTCTTGCACAAATGCTTTTCCCCGATATCACGACATCGGCTTTGCTGTATATCGAGATACTGGTAGTAAATTCGCTGGTGCTTGCAAAGACCGAAAGCCGCTTTTACCTTATCCCCTACTCCTCCATGGCAATAGACTCTCTCGTGTATATCGCGGGCTATGCTCTGGCGGCGTTTGCTGTGGGTATTGTAAGAGAACTGCTGGCTTACGGCACTGTTTTTGACCTGCATATATGTCATGCTATTATGCCTGCGGCTAAATCGCCTTTCTTCGGATTTATCCTTTTGGGATTATACGCCGCGATATGCCGTGCTTACTACAACAGAAAGCGCAGCAGGGACGCAGCACTGTCCGAGCTTGTGCGGAAAGGAGCTGATGACTGATGGCTGTTCTTTCTGCAATAATTTCCGCTGCGATGCTGTCGATATTCGTTCAAAACGCTATTTTTGAACGTGCATTCGGCTCGAATGTTGCGATATACGCGTCGCGCAGAGAATCGCATATTATCGGATTTTCGCTTGGTATCACCGCTATGACTACAGCCGCAAGCGTTGCTACCTATTTCTTGGACGGAATCATTCTCCCCATGGAGAACGGCTGGTTGTTTATGCCGCTGATCTATGTAGGAGTGATCAGCGTTCTGTATATCGCTGCGCTGCTGATAATGTGGCGGTTTATTCCCAAGTTGTTTGTAAGAATAAGAAAGTACGCGCACCTTGCGGTATTCAACTGCACGGTCATCGGCGCACTGTTCCTTAATTCAGGCTACGGCGGCGATCTTTTATCATACATAGGCTACGGAATCGGCACGGGCATTGGATTTTTCCTTGCAAGCCTTATGCTCAGCATCGCCCGTGAAAAGCTTGATTCCGACAAGATTCCCAAGGCTTTCCGCGGATATCCCATAATGCTTGTTTATATCGGTGTGGTTTCTCTTGCTTTCTATGCACTGGTGGGATATACGGTTGATTTCTGATTATAATATTTTGTAACTGTTTCTGCCGAAAGGGGAAAAAATGAAAAGTAAGAAAATAAAGATAAAGCACCGAAAATATAACCTATATAGCCGCAAAAAAAGCAAGGGCAGACAAGCGCTGGCAATAATACTTACGATAGTTATTGCAGCAGCGCTGTGCGTGCTGGGCTTCGGACTTGGCAGACCGCTTATGGAGTATTTCAACGGAAATAAGCAGCAGACTTCCTCGCAAACGTCCGAGTCCACTTCGGAAAGCACATCGGATACAACTTCGCAGTCTACCGAAGCATCGACAGACGAAACATCTGAGCCAACGCCCGAGGTCGTAGAAAACACTGAGGTGCATTATATCAGCAGCTCTGCATTAAACAGCACAGCAACGCTTGACAGAGCGCTTGCGATAGCAAAGAGCAAGGGCTGCACTACCGTAGTGATAACGCTGAGAGAAAGCGGCGGCAAGTTTCTGTATAAGACCGCGATAGAGGGTGTTAAGGACAACAAGGAGCTGGCAAACGCGCTTACCGCCGAGGAGATATTTGACGCTGTAGACAGCGCAGGAATGACTGCTTACGCGCGTATCTGCACACTTAAGGATCATGTTTCGGGCGGCTATATCACGGGTATCAAATACATGACAGCCGATGGATACGGCTGGCTTGACGCGGCACCGAATAACGGCGGCAAGCCATGGCTTTCTCCTTTTGAGAGCAAAACGCTGAAATATCTCGGCGAGATAACATCTGAGCTTGCATCGGCAGGCTTTGAAAAGATCATTCTGACAGATGTTATGTACCCTGCATTCCACCCTGCCGATTACGACAAATATCTCAGCCATATTTCTAAGCTTAACGACAGTAATCACAGGGCGGCTGTGCTGTGGCGCGTTGTATCATCTTGTCAATCAGCGGCTAAGTCCAAGGGCGCCGATGTTATGGTAGAGATGAACATGGAAGATATCACCTCTCCCGAAAAGCTTGGCACAAGCGCGGAGATGATAAACGACCGCACAAAGCTTAGCTCAACGGAGCTGCTGATAGCATTTTCGTCACAGGGCAAAGATCCTTACACTGCCGCAAAGAGCTTTATCGGTCAGATGAAAGCAACTTATGGTAATGCGCAGTTCAGCGTTGTGCTGTCGAAAGATGAAACAGAACGAGCTGAAAAGGCATTCCTTGAAGGAAATATAACTGTATTTTATGAATAATTTCTGAAACCTTGCGGTTTTGGCTTGATTTATTCAGCAAAAAAAGGTATAATAATCTTACAGAGATTAAAACAACTAAATTTGGAGGACAACTATGAATATTTCTGAACTTATGACTTTCGCGGTAGGTGGCAATCCGAATATGGATCCCGCTGCCAACATAATCACACTGGTCGTTCCGATAGTTCTGTTGGTAGTATTTTTCTACTTTTTCTTTATCCGCCCCGAAAAGAAGCGTAATAAGGAAATGCAGGATATGCTCAACAGCATACAGGTAGCTGACGAGATCATAACAAACGGCGGCATTATCGGCAGAGTCGTTTCTGTTAAGGAAGATACTATACTTCTCGAAACAGGCAGCGACAGAACAAAGATCCGTATTCTCAAGACCTGTGTTGCAAAGAACAACACCGTTCACGAGTCACCCGCTGAGGTTGCTCCCGAGCCAAAGCGCAAAAAGAAAAAGGACGGCGACAAGCCCACTGAGATCAAGTAAATATAAAACCTCGGCAATATAGCCGAGGTTTTTTGTTGTTAAAATTACTAAAAATCGCCATGATAAATCCAACATATAGTTTAAAATTAATAAAAACCACTAGACAACGCAGGGAGTAAGTGGTATAATTACTTATTATAATATATCTAAAAAGGGGCAGATAATATGGAGCTTAAAAAGCTGATTTCCGATGGCGATAAGGTGCAGGTATACGAATGTGACGGCAACGCCGTCAAGGTATTCAAGGACCCGCATGAGCCTAAGAGCGTTATTTTGTATGAGGCGCTCACCCATACGCGCGTCGAGGAAACGGGCTATCCCCGTATTCCTACGCTTCAGGAGGTACGGAATATCGACGGAAAGTGGGCTGTTTCCTATCAGTTTATTAAGGGAAGAACACTTGCGGAACTGCTTCATGATGAGCCCGACAAGGCTGACGAGCATCTTTCTCTAATGGCTGATCTTCAGATAGAGATAAACTCTTGCCGCAGCGCAAAGCTCAGCAGATTAAAAGACTATCTGAAGCGCTCCATTGATACCCTTGATGTAATAGACGATGTGAAGAAGTATGAGCTTCTCACAAAGCTTGAGGCTATGCCTAAGCACGTTAAGCTTTGCCACGGTGATTTCATACCTGAAAATATCATAGTAAGCGACGATGGTGTGTATGTAGTGGACTGGCTTAAAGCAAAGCAGGGAAATGCCTCCGCTGATATCGCTAAGACATATCTGCGCTTCTGCCTAAGTCACCGCACCGAGTACGCCGAAAAGTATTTAAAGCTGTATTGCTCTAAAACAGGCACATCGGTTAAGTACGTTCACGACTGGCTGCCCATTATCGCTGCGGCACAGCTTAAATTCAAGCGCCCAGAGGAGCGCGAGCTGCTGCTGACTTGGATAGACGTAGCGGATTATAATTAAAAATACTCAACAGCATCGCCTTGGCGGTGCTGTTTTGCTTGATAAATATCATAAATAAAAGTTCAGACAATAACGCCCTGAGAGGTTTTTAGGTCTCTCAGGGCGCATTTTATATTATTTTACTCGGCATACTTGGGATAATCTCCGCCGTATACGCCTGTTATCATTACGGATAGGAAGCGGAAATCGGTGCTAAGGTCGATCTCCTCACCCGTGTTTTGACCCTGAATACGCACTACGGGTCTAAGTACGGTCTGGTTTGTCTTTATTACTATAGCGTGTCTGCCATCTGAAAGATTTACCATCGTACCAACGGGATACGGGTTGAATGCTCTCATGAAAGCAGAGGTAACGTCATAGTCAAAATGAGTTCCGCACGAGCCGAGGATATACTCCTCTGCTTCGGCAACCGACCACGGTTTTCTGTACGGACGGTTAGATGTCAGCGCGTCAAAAACGTCGCAGACCGAGATTATTCTTGCGATAAGCGGAATATCCTTGCCCTTTATGCCTGTGGGATAACCGCTGCCGTCATACTTCTCCTGATGAAACAGCACGCCCGACATTACATTTGAGCTGAATACACCGTCGCCGCTGTTTTTGAGGATATTATATCCGATGTATGGGTGCCGCTTTATCTCCTCAAACTCTTTGTCGGTAAGCTTGCTCGGCTTTATTATGATATCGTGATCGATACTGGATTTGCCGATATCGTGCAGCAGTGCAGATACTATGACTTCTTTAATGTCCTCCTTGGCAAGCCCAAGCTCGTGCGCCACGCTTGTCGAAAGCATGGCAACGCGCAGACAGTGCTTGTAAGTGTAATCATCATAGTTCTGCAGCGCTATCATCTGATTTCCGAGATAGGTTGAATCGTTGCCGATATCGACCAGAATATCATCTGCAATATGAGTGATCTTCTCAACCGTAGGCTTTGAAAGCTCTTTTATCTCGTGGTTTACTTCAAATATGGAGTTAAGCTCGGTCAGAGCGTGTCCGATGTGCTGGTTTTTTATCTCCTCTTTGGTAAGCTCCTTTTTTGGAGCAGGCTCCACGGGTATCGGCTCATCTGCTGCGACAACAGGCGCAGGCATTGGCTCGGCGGTAATAACAGCCTGCTTGTCACCGATTATATTGACGGATTTAATTCCCTTTTTGTAGAGCATAGAGATCATATCCGCAGTGAGGAACGTGCCTCTCATCAGCAGAGTGCGATAATCTGTTGCAGACGTAGTTGTAACGTCCTTTGCAAGCACCATTCCTTCGGTCAGACGTTCAACGGGTACAATAATCATAATATCTCTCCAATAATTAAGTCAAGGTATGCATTACCAAAGCGGTGATCTGTATGTACCGCCGCTCGTGTTTTCAATCAGTGTAAGCTTCGCCTGTTCAACATCAGCGGCGTAGGTTATGCCGAACCACTTGCTGTCGGTGGTGAGGTTACGCATTTTATAACCGTTTTGATGTATCTCGTTGTCAACTGCGTCAGCGATAGTAAGCTCCGCTTTTTCTTCGCCTGCGGAAAGAGAGTTCAAAAACTCTGAAAGCTGCTTTTCAAGCCGCGGCATAAAATCCGCACCAAAGCCCCACATACTCATCGAAACCGTATCGTATTCGTCAAGCTTGCAGGTTTCACCATCATATTTTCCCTTGATAGTACCATCTGTGCCGCGCTTTATCTCACGGGTCTCCTTAACGCTTTGCAGAAGTCCGTCGTCATCGGCAACACAAACTCCGCGGTTTACCGTTCCATGGTCGGACAGCGTGTTTTTCAGCATAAAGCCTACCGAACAGCCGTCGGCATTGGGTGTGCTGAGAAAGCTGCCAAGTCTTAAAAAAGCGTCACGGCCGTAAAAATCATCTGCATTTATTACCGCAAAAGCGCCGTCTATAACGTCCTTGCAGCACCACAGCGCATGAGCAGTTCCCCACGGCTTTGTTCTGTTCGGAAAATCCCCCTCGCGGCAAGGAAGCACATCGGGCGACTGATAAACATACTCGACTGCGATATGCTCTGATGTTCTCTCGCCGATGGTGCTTTTGAAAAGTCCCTCAATATCCTTTCGGATAATGAACACCACGCGGTCAAAGCCCGCTTTTATCGCATCGTATATCGAATAATCTATGAGCAGCTCACCCGAGGGGCCGAGAGGCTCAAGCTGTTTTATTCTTTCGCCGAAGCGCGAGCCCATGCCCGCGGCGAGGACTACTAATGTAAGGTTAGCCATAGCGGATTCCTTTCAGTTAATACAATGATTAGAATTGCTTTTGTGTATCAGGGCGGTAAGAAGTCTGCGTATGCAAGGAAACCGTGCAACGGCTAGGCGTGTGCCTGCCGTTGTATGGTTGTTGCAGCAGATGTAGAATTATTGCCGACCTTTTATTTCAGACCGTTAATGGATTCGTTGATCTTCGCAAGCTTTTCCTCAGCCTTAGCAAGCTTTGCGCGCTCGTTTTCGATCTGCTGAGCGGGAGCCTTTGCAAGGAAGCCCTCGTTGTTAAGCTTCTTGGAAAGGAACTCGATATCCTTTTCTGCCGCTTTCTTTTCCTTTTCAAGACGAGCCAGTTCCTTTTCCTTGTCAACAAGCTCGCCCATGGGCATGAATACTCTTGCGCTGTCAGAAACAACGGTCATCATACCCTCGGTATCTGTTACGCTCTCGCAAACGCTGAACTCGCCTGCGCCCGCAAGCTTCTCAAAGAATGCCTTGCAGCCGCTGAACAGCTCTGTGAACTTTGTTTCAACGATCATCGTTACTTTCTTGGAGGGAGGAACGTTCAGCTCGTTGCGCTGTACGCGGATAGCCTTGATAACGTCAACGATTTTAGAGAACTCCTCCTGCTCTGCGGCGAAGTGAAGCTTTTCGTCGTACTCGCACCAATCAGAGATCATGATGCTCTCTGTATCAGTGCCGGGCATGGACTGCCATATCTCCTCGGTGATGTAGGGCATAAAGGGGTGCAGCAGCTTAAGTATGCCCTGCATGATAAATACAAGAACGTTCTGCGCTGCAAGGGCTGTATCACCGCCTGCGGCAATTCTGGGCTTTGTAAGCTCGATATACCAGTCGCAGTAGATATCCCAAATGAAGTCGGTGAGGTTCTGTACCGCAATACCAAGCTCGTAGCTCTCAAGGTTTGCTGTAACATTCTTTACAACGTCGTTGTAGAGGGAAAGCACCCACTTGTCTTCAATGGGGAGGTTTTCGGGAAGCGTTGCCTTGTCGAAGTCCTCGGGGAGGTTCATGAGGATATAACGAGAAGCGTTCCAGAGCTTGTTTGCAAAGTTTCTGGAGTTTGTAACCTTGGTCTCAGTCCAGCGCATATCGTTACCGGGCGCGTTGCCTGTAACCAGTGTAAGACGGAGCGCGTCTGCGCCGTAT
Source organism: Oscillospiraceae bacterium (assembly GCA_045591905.1). Classification (GTDB taxonomy): domain Bacteria; phylum Bacillota; class Clostridia; order Oscillospirales; family Ruminococcaceae; genus CAG-115. The sequence continues at coordinate 9,323 of JAZNTS010000227.1, forward strand.
TTGTCGATTATCTCAAGCGGGTCAATGCCGTTTCCGAGGGATTTGGACATTTTTCTGCCCAGCTCGTCACGAACAAGACCGTGGATAAGTACGTCCTTAAAGGGCTTTGTGCCTGTGTGCTCAAGACCCGAGAATATCATTCTTGCAACCCAGAAAGGAATGATGTCGTAGCCTGTTACGAGTGTAGTTGTGGGGTAGAAATAATCCATCTCGGGGGTCTTTTCGGGCCAACCGAGTGTGGAGAAAGGCCACAGTGCAGAGCTGAACCATGTATCGAGGGTGTCCTCGTCCTGCTTCATGGGTGCGCCGCACTTCGGGCAAACGGAAATGCCGTCAAGTGTTATCTCAGTGTGACCGCAGTCCTTGTTCTGACAGTAGTAAGCGGGAATACGGTGTCCCCACCAAAGCTGACGGGAGATACACCAGTCGCGGATATTCTCCATCCAGTAGAGATAGCCGTTCTCAAAGCGCTTGGGAACATATCTCAGCTCGCCGCTTCTAACAACGTCGATAGCGGGCTGTGCAAGCTCCTTCATAGCAACAAACCACTGATAGCTTGCTCTAGGCTCAACAGTAGTGCCGCAGCGCTGACAGCAGCCAACATTGTGCTTGTGAGGCTCAACCTTAACAAGCAGACCCTGTGCCTCAAGGTCGGCAACCATAGCCTTTCTTGCAGCGTAGCGCTCCATACCTGCGTACTTTCCGCCTACGTCCTCGCGGATAGTTGCATCGTCGTTCATCATGTGGATAAGCGCAAGACCGTGGCGCTTTCCTACCTCGAAGTCGTTGGGGTCGTGCGCGGGAGTGATCTTAACACAGCCCGTACCGAACTCCTTGTCAACATACTCGTCGGCAACGATCGGAATTTCTCTGTCTGTCAGAGGAAGCTTCAGCATCTTGCCTACAAGATGAGTATAACGCTCGTCCTCGGGGTGAACTGCAACAGCGGTATCACCGAGCAGTGTTTCGGGACGTGTGGTAGCTATCTCAAGGTAGCCGCTTCCGTCTGCGAGGGGGTAGTTTATGTGCCAGAAGAAGCCGTCCTGCTCCTCATACTCGCACTCAATATCGGAAATAGATGTCTTACAGTTGGGACACCAGTTGATGATACGCTCGCCGTGGTAGATAAGCCCCTTATTATAAAGGTCGATAAATACCTTCTGTACAGCCTTGGAGCAGCCATCGTCCAGTGTAAAGCGCTCGCGTGCCCAGTCGCAGGAGGAGCCAAGCTTTTTAAGCTGCTCTACGATACGTCCGCCGTAAACGCGCTTCCACTCCCACGCTCTTTCAAGGAAGCCGTCACGACCGATGTCGTCTTTGGTTACGCCGTCCTCTTTCATGGCGGTTACTATCTTAGCCTCGGTAGCGATGGACGCGTGGTCTGTGCCGGGCAGCCACAGAGCGGAATAGCCCTGCATTCTTCTCCAGCGGATAAGGATATCTTGAAGCGTGTTGTCGAGAGCGTGTCCCATGTGAAGCTGACCTGTGATGTTGGGCGGGGGGATAACGATAGTATAAGGCTTTTTCTTGGGGTCTATCTCAGCGTGGAAGTATCCCTTTTCCTCCCAGTTTTTATAGATTCGATCCTCAAACTCCTTAGGGGAGTAGGTCTTTGCAAGTTCTTTTCTCATTGGTAGTCATTTGTCCTTTCATTATGTGAGTGAAGGCTGTCGATAAGCCAGCATCTACTTCGTCACCCGTCCGCTCGACGTACAAAAAGTACGCCTTCGGCACGGCTTCCTCGTATCTGCAGACTTCTCGCCACCCTTTTCCATTCATTGTTTATGTAGGGACACGGTACGCCGTGTCCAAAAAACATCGTCATATTATTTCGTTTTAAGCGAATTCACAAGCTCCTCGTCGGGTGCGACATACAGCGTTTTGTTATTCGTGAATATCACCATTCCCGGTTTTGCGCCCGCGGGCTTCTTCACGAATTTCACCGCAGTGTAGTCAACGGGCACTTGCGAGGATTCGCGCGCTTTTGAGTGGTACGCCGCAAGCTGTGCGGCTTCGAATATCGTCTGCTCGGGCGCTTCTCTGCCCTCGGCTTTGATTATAACGTGCGAGCCTGCGATATCCTTGGTGTGAAGCCATATATCGGTAGCCTTTGCGGTTTTTAAGGTAAGCTGGTCGTTCTGCTTATTATTTCGTCCGACAAGAATATCAAAGCCCTCGCTCGAACGGAATTTAGGCGGCTCGCTTTGCTTTTTCACCTTTTCATCGGGGCGAACTCCGCCCTTGAGGTAACCCTGCTCGCGCAGCTCTCTGCGTATCTCGGCGAGGTCTGTTTCGCTATCGGTGCGGCTTACCGCGTCAAAAACGCTGTCGATATAGATAAGCTCCTGCTGACCCTTTGCGATAAGCTCTGTCAGCATTTTTTCCGCAGTGTCGAGCTTGCGGTACTCGTTGTAGTATTTCTGAGCGTTCTGCGCGGGAGTAAGGCGCGAATCAAGCGCTATCTCTCTCGGCTCGCCTGTGTAGAAATCCTCTAACGTGCATTTCGTCATGCCCTTTTCAAGCCTGTAGATATTAGCATTGATCATATCGCCGCAGACTCGGAAGACCTCGCGCTCGGAGCAGTCCGAAAGCTCCTTTTTCTGAAGCTCCAGCTTTCTCGACACTCGCTCGTATGCGTTCATAAGCAGCTTTAACAGGTCATGAGCGCGTTGTTTGGTGCGCTCTGTTTTTCCTGCCGTAGCGAAGAAGCCGTCAAGCAGCGCGTTTGCGCTGTCGCAGTGAGAAACGAGCATAGCAGTCGAATACTGCTCGATATTTATAAACGAAAAATCCTTTTTCTTGCCGTTAAGGTCGGAAATAACAGTGAATTCCGCCTCGCCGCAAAGCGCCTTTTTCGCCTTGTTAAGAATAAACCTCAGCCTGTCGCGCGCACTGTCCGAAAGCTCTGCGCATACTGCGTCAACGTCCTTTGCGGCGTAGTAGGCACATTCCCTCGCGAATATCGGGGAAACTCCCTCCAAAACAGCGGTAAGCTTTTTGGAAAGCCGCTCGGGGCTGCCGTCTATTGCGGCAAGAACATCGTCTGCGGTACAGTCGAGCAGACAGAGCCTTTCCTCGCGCGGAGGGGTTTCATACTCGATATTAGGAAGCACGCGGCGCACCGAGGAAATATCATCGGTGACTCGCTTCACGCTGTCAATGACTCGTCCGTCACGGACAAGGATTATATTGCTGTGGCGACCCATGATCTCCGCGATAAGCGTGTTTGTCACGACATCGCCGATCTCATTGGTGCACTCGAAATCAAAATAAAGTATGCGTTCCAGACCGTCCTGTCGTATGGCTGTAAGCCGTCCGCCGCCGAGGTGCTTTCGCATCAGCATACACAGCATTGGCGGCTGCTGCGGATTTTCAAACGCAGCTTCGGTGAGATTAACTCTCGCACTCATGCTGTTTGCGGAAAAAATAAGCTTTTTCGTGCCGTCACGGAACGTACGCAGAGATATCACAAGCTCCTCACGGGAGGGCTGATACACCTTGTCCACACGGCTGCCGATAAGAGGCGAAAGCTCGTTTTTGACGATGTGAAGAAACGCTCCGTCAAGGGACATGGTATCAACTCCTTTCGCGGAACTTAGATTTTATACATAGCTGCACGGTTCGGTATCGCTGTCAGCGGCAAAAACGCTGACCTCGAGGAACTTTCTGCTAAGCAGCGCAGCGAATCTGTGCGCGGCACATTTTTCGGTGCCGTAATGTCCTGCGTCTACAAGCACAAAGTCTGAATTACGTGCGTCTATCCAGATATTGTGTTTAATGTCGCCTGTAATAAGCGCCTGACAGCCCTTTTCTATCGCGGAATCCATAAAGCTTCCGCCTGAGCCTGAGCAGACCGCTACACGGCGTATCTCGGTCTTTATTCCTGCCGAATACTTCACGCTGTCAAGCATGAGCGCATTTTTGCAGTGCTCTGCGAGAGCCTTTGGCGTGAAGCTGAAAGCAAGGTCGCACACCGCGCCGAAGCCAAGTCCGTTTTGGTGGACTTCTTCGAGCACCTCGCTGCTTTCAAAGCCGAGAAGCTCGAGCAGTGCGTCGTTTACGCCGCCCTCGCTCATATCAAAATTGGTATGAACGCATATAGCGCTGATACCGTTTTTTACAAGCTCATAAACAGGAGTTCCGACCGAAACGCTTTTCAGCGGGTCGAATATAACAGGGTGATGCGAAACGATGAGGTTTGCGTTTTTCTCCACAGCCTCATTTATCACAGCATTGGTCATATCAAGGCAAGTGCAGATGCCTGTGATCTCAGCGTCGGGATCTCCGACAAGAAGTCCCACATTGTCGTATTTTTCGGCGGTGGAAAGCGGACTTATAGTATTTATGTAGTCAAGAACATCTTTAACTTTCATGCTGTTCCCTCCGCTTTTTTGTTGATTTTTTCTGCTAAGCTACGAAGCTGTGCAGCTTCCTCTGCGAAGCTTTCCGAAGAATCCATGCCGCGGGCGTTTTTGAGAAGCTTTTCAGCGGTAAGCTTCAGAAAATTCGGGTCGGTTACCTTACCCGCAAACGCAAAAAGCTCATCAATATCGTGCTTTTCACCGGTGTAAGCCGCAAGCATAACGACATACGCGCGCTTTCCGTCATAGGCGGTGCGCTCTTCAAGTATCTCAAAGCCGTCTGCATAAAGTCTGCGGCGCAGTATCTCGGGCTTTGTCATAGGCTGTAATATAAATCGCGTGTTGTCCGTCAGAAAACGGCAGCCAGCGATAATATCCGCGATAAGCTCGCCGCCCATGCCACAGATTATCACATCATCGGCGTAGTCTATCGCCAAAAGCCCGTCCGACTTAACAACTCTTACGTTGCCGCAGCCCTCCTGCTCAACGGTGCGGCGCGCCGATTCAAGCGGCCCGTCATTGATATCGGAGGCTATTACCTCCTTTGCGCCGTTTTTCGCAAGATAGCACGCAAGCAACGCATGGTCTGTGCCTACATCGCAGATGACCCCGCCGCTTCTGCAAAGAGCCGCGGCGGTCTTAAGCCTGTTGTCAAGCGAGATCACTATCAATTGCCCAGCGCTTCGTTGAGCTTTGCAACTATCTCGTCAGCATCAACGCCGTGCACCATGCAAGCCTGCTCAACACTCTCGCCTCTTGCAGAGGGGCAGCCTAAGCAGTGCATACCCATACCGAGGAAGATGGGAGCAGCAGCCTCGGGATTTGTATCAAGAATATCGCCGATAATGGTATCTTTTGTAATAAGCATAGTATTTATTTCCTTTCTTTTATGCGTGGATACACCGCGCCATTGTATAAATATACATATTATATTATAACACAACACGCGGCATTTGTCCAGTAGTATTGACCGAAAAACGCTGATTATGAATGTTGCCGAATGGTGTTACCGCAAAATCACCAATAACTCAAACCGCTTGTTGTGATAATATACAAAAATATATGGTTTTGGTGAAAAAAGTTGTGAAAAGCGGTGACAAAAGCGGAAAAATATGCTATACTGTATACATAAAACAGGCGGTTTACCGCTTTTGGAGGTGCATTTTATGTCAAGAAAGATAATTACCATTACAAGACAATACGGCAGCGGCGGACGCGAGATAGGCGAACAGCTTGCTCAGAAGCTCGGAATAGAGTTCTACGACAACAAGCTGCTTGATCTTGCGGCTGAAAGCAGCGGCATTCACAAAAATCACTTCCGCGACAATGACGAAAAACGCACAAACAGCTTTTTGTATCTTCTTTCCACGACCTATGGTCAGGGTGGTATCCCGTTTGACGATACGCTGTTCTTTGCGCAGCTCAACACTATCCAGAAGATCGCTTCCGAGCAGGACTGCGTTATCATCGGCAGATGCGCGGACTACGCTCTGCGCGATTTCACGGGAGTTATAAACCTGTTTGTGAGCGCTCCGTTCGAGTACCGTGTAAAGCGCGCCATCGAGGTCTACGGTATTGAGGAAAAACACGCCGAGAACTATGTAAAGCGCATTGATAAGCAGAGAACTTCTTATTATAATTACTATACTGACAAGCGCTGGGGTCAGCCTCAGAACTATCAGCTGTGCCTTGACAGCTCGGTGCTCGGCATAGAAGGCTCGGTAAAGCTTGCCGAGGACTTCATC
>JAZNTS010000228.1:0-10488 GCA_045591905.1 Oscillospiraceae bacterium
CGGGCTCAATGTGATCGCCTTCAACAGTACCAAACAGCTTAAGCGGCTCCTTCTCGCTCTTTTCTTCTTCGCCGCCTATGTAAGGGATTACGTTGTCTACCATCTCGGGCCAACGCTCAAAGTTTTTGCCTGCACCGGAGATAGCCTGATAGGTGCAAACCAGAACGTCTTCAACGCCGTATTCAAGCAGCGGGAAGATAGCGGGAACGTAGGACTGCAGCGAGCAGTTGGACTTAACAGAGATAAAGCCGCGCTTTGTGCCAAGGCGAGCCTTCTGAGCCTCAACGATAGCCATATGCTCGTCGTTGATCTCGGGGATTATCATGGGAACATCGTCTGTGAAACGGTGTGCGGAGTTGTTGGACATAACGGGGCACTCAGCCTTTGCATACTTCTCCTCGAGAGCCTTGATCTCGTCCTTCTTCATATCAACTGCGCAGAACACGAAATCAACCATGCCAGCGATCTCTTCAACGTCTGCGGAAGCGTCCTTTACGATGATGTCAGCCATGCTTGCGGGCATGGGAATATCCATAAACCATCTTTCGCCTACTGCGTCTTTATATGTCTTACCTGCGGAACGGGGAGATGCTGCGAGAGCAACTACATTGAACCAGGGGTGGTTCTCAAGCAGCGTAGCAAAACGCTGACCTACCATACCTGTTGCACCGATGATGCCGACATTATACTTTTTCATAGCTGTGTCCTTTCCTGTCCGTTTTTCGGACTTAAACATATTTTAGTGGGCTGTGCCCTTTTTTATAACAAAAAACGCCGATGATAATATACGTCATCGGCTGTCATTATGCTGAAAAGCTTTGAATATTGGATAGCCCTCCATCACTTAAACAAGTCGATGACAATCATACGCTTGTTCAACGTATGACCAGAAATGCACACGGCGGAATGTACACTCTTCGGCGGTAAGCCTTTCGCGCCCCGACCTCCGTCGGTCAGCAAGGGGTACGCTAATAATCTGTCCCGCGCCTCTATCACATCGGATATTTCCGATATGCTCTATTTTATCATATATATTTACGTTTGTCAACGGTTATTCAGCTAAATATTATCAAAATTCGACCTCATATTTGGTGAAATTGATGTGATGTGTCAATTGAAAACACGCCGCAGTTGTGGTACAATATATAATGAAATATTATGTAATTATCAGGAACGAGGATAAAATATGCTGAAATCAGAGTTTTACTATGACCTTCCCGAAAGGCTCATCGCACAGACTCCTGTTGAGCCGCGCGACAGCTCACGGCTTATGAAGGTAGACCGCGAAACGGGCGAAATAACCCACGACCGCTTCTACAATATATGCGACTATCTGAAAAAAGGCGACTTGCTGGTCATGAACGACAGCCGCGTATTCCCCGCGCGCCTTTACGGAACAAAAAGGGATACAGGTGCAAATGTCGAGCTGCTTTTGCTGAAGCGCCGCTCCCTCACCGACTGGGAATCCATGGTGCGCCCGGGCAAAAAGCTTAAAGCAGGTGCAGTTGTTGAATTCCCCGAGGGACTTTCCTGCGAAGTGCTGGAGACCGTTGAAGAGGGAAACCGTATCGTGCGATTTTCTTTTGAGGGCGATTTTTTTGACATACTCGACCGTATCGGTCAGATGCCTCTGCCGCCCTACATCACTGCGAAATTAGAGAAAAAAGACCGCTACAACACCATCTACTGCCGCGAAACAGGCAGTGCGGCGGCTCCCACAGCGGGACTTCATTTCACTGACGAGGTGTTTGCCAAGCTTGCCGAAAAGGGTGTTGACACCGCATATGTAACGCTCCACGTGGGACTTGGAACGTTCCGTCCCGTCAAGGAGGACAATATCCTCGACCACAAAATGCACGTTGAGCATTTCTCCGTGCCCGAGGAAACTGCGAAAAAAATAGCCGAGTGCAAAGCGCGCGGCGGCCGCGTTATCGCGGTAGGCACTACCTCCTGCCGTACTCTGGAATCTGCGGCAGGCATGAGCGAAAACGGCGAGATAACCGCCTGCTCTGCCGACACAGGTATTTTTATCTATCCGGGCTACAAGTTCAAGGCAATAGACGGACTTATCACAAACTTCCATCTGCCCGAAAGCACGCTGATAATGCTTGTCAGCGCATTTATGGGCAAGGATAATACAATGAACGCATACAAGTGCGCTATCGAAAACGAATATCGTTTCTTTTCGTTCGGCGATAGCATGATGATTGTATAGCAACACAATAAGCGAAAGGAGGACGATATGACCAAAAGAAAGATCGTATTGATGATTGTTGCTGCTTTTCTGCTTCTTGCGGTGATATTCGCTCTTATTGACATAAGCAGAGCAAGGGGCGGTGAAGCTCCGCTGTTTTGCATAAGCACCGACGGCGCGAATTTTATCGGGCTTGGCTACGGATTTTATATCGAATATCCGCCTGCATATACGGGAACGAATAACGGCTCGTATATATTCTATATTCTTGGCATACCTGTCATGAACACATTGATAAATTAGAGGTAACGATGCTTAACATAATAAGACCGCAGCTCCCCGAAAGCTGTCGTATAATCTGCGTCAGTGATATACATACTCATTGGCAGGAGCTTGACGAGCTTCTGGAAAAATGCCGCTACAAGGCAGGCGAGGACTTTCTCTTTATCCTCGGTGATATACTGGAGCGCGGAAATGACAACATCAATGCACTGAGATACGTCATGAAGCTCTCTGAAGCGCCGCGCGTTTTCGTTATCGAGGGCAATAATGATACCTATGTAACCGGGCTTGCTCTGCGTTACGACGACCAAAAGTTTCTGGAGCGTTTCAGTGCGAAATCCGATTGCTGCTTCGGCGAGATGGCGCAAAAGCTTGACATAAGCGACTTTTCCGAGGATACTTCCGCAAAACGAAAAGCAGTATATGAAGCTTACAAGACGGAGATAGACTTTATCCGCAATCTGCCCGAGGTTATCGAAACAGAGGACTTCATCTTCGTTCACGCGGGTATTCTTGACAAGCCCGACTGGGAAAACTGCGAGCAGTACGATGTAATGCTGATAAAGCGCTTTGTGGATAAGGCTCATCAGTCGCCAAAGACCGTTATCTGCGGTCATTTTCCCACTTACGCCATAGGACGTCAAAACGATAATCTGCCGATAATAGACAATGAACGGCGTATAATAGACATAGACGGCGGCGCGGGCGTAAAGCCTGCTTCTCAGCTAAACGCTTTTATCATAACAAAAAACGGCAGAGAATACAACTATTACACTGAATTTCTGCCTTTAGGCGAAAAAAAGACCGTCACCTCCGATTGTTCGGGCTGCGACGGCTGGGTATACGCTGATTTTGAACAGCACCGCTTCCAGCGCTTGAACGAGCCTGCGACCGAGGGCTTTGCGGTATTCCGTAATCTTGATACGGAAGAAAAGGGGCTTGCTCCTCTCTGCATGAGCGGCGAATGGGACGGCACGCTCCATGTTTGGGGCAATCTCAATGCGTTTCCAAACGTTAAAAAAGGCGAGCCGATATGGATATTCGCAGAATACGGCGACTATTGCTGGTGCATAACTGCAAGCGGCGAGGTCGGAAGCGTGCCCAAAAACGCAATAGAATAAGATAGGGCGATACGTTTGCCCGTGTATCAATATAAAAGGAGATATAAAATTGCTTTACGAACTGAAAAAACAAGAGGGACGTGCTCGCCGCGGAGTTTTCCACACCCCCCACGGAGATATTGAAGCTCCCTTTTTCATGAATGTGGGAACTGCCGCCGCTATCAAGGGCGCTATTTCTTCCGTTGACCTTAAAGGACTTAAAACACAGGTAGAGCTGTGCAACACCTATCATCTGCATCTGCGTCCGGGCGACGATGTAATTTACAAGATGGGCGGTCTGCACAAGTTTATGAACTGGGATAAGCCTATCCTCACCGACAGCGGCGGATTTCAGGTATTCTCGCTAAGCTCTCTCCGCAAGATCAAAGAGGAGGGCGTGTACTTTGCCTCGCACATTGATGGTAAGCGCATTTTCATGGGGCCCGAGGAAAGTATGCGTATACAATCACACCTCGCCTCCACTATCGCCATGGCATTTGACGAGTGCATTGAAAATCCCGCGCCCTATGACTATGTAAAGCAGTCTGTTGCCCGCACGACGCGTTGGCTTCAGCGCTGTCAGGACGAAATGGCCAGGCTCAACGCCGACCCCTCTACTATCAACAGACAACAGCTTCTTTTCGGAATAAATCAAGGTGGAACATTTGACGATATCCGCGTTGAGCACATGAAAACTATCCGCGAAATGGATCTTGACGGTTACGCAGTGGGCGGTCTTGCGGTCGGCGAGCCTGCAGAGGTGATGTATCACATTCTTGACGAGGTGCTCCCCTATGCGCCCGAAAACAAGCCGCGCTATCTTATGGGTGTTGGCACTCCGTCCAACATAATCGAGGGTGTTTACCGCGGCATCGATATGTTTGACTGTGTAATGCCCAGCCGCAACGCGCGCCACGCGACAGTATTCACATGGAGCGGTATAATGCACGCTACTAACGAGTGCTACAAGCTTGATGAGCGTCCCCTTGACCCCGAGTGCGACTGCCCTACCTGCCGCAATTTCAGCCGCAGCTATATCCGTCATCTGTTCAAAGCGGGCGAACAGCTTGCAGGCAGGCTCGCGGTACAGCATAACCTCTACTTCTACAACACTCTTATGGAGCGTATCAGAGAGGCTCTTGACGAGGGCAGATTTGAGGAGTTCAGAAACAAATACTCGCCGCTTCTCGCAAAAAAGATTAAAGACGGCGAAAATTGACTAACAGGAGGCACAGCATGAAAAACGGCAAGCTTTATATTCCCAATGGCTCAATACTATATTATATCGCTATACTGCTTTCATTCATCGGCACGGCGGTACTGATATGGTGTAATCTGCAATGCTACGGCGCTTTAAACATAGAATTCGCGGCTGCTGAGATCAGCATAGACGGCTTCATCAAAGCCGAGGCATGGATATATGCAGTCGGTGCGCTGCACCTTATTGCTAATCTGTCTGTGCCCATCGCCTATATCCTCGCAAAAAAGAAGCTGTGGCTTGCGGGAATCTACGGTTGGGGCGAAACACTGCACAGCGTCGTATGCGTGTTCGCTCTGGTCGTGCAGTCTGCTATATTACTTATCACTAACTTCCTGCGTTTGAATGATCTTATAGATTTCGATATGCCTTGGTATGAGGCGCTGCTTGCTTTCTTCGCTATATTCATGCTATTCGGAATGGTAGTGTTTCTGTTTATTGCTTTAGCAGTAGTTACCACAGCTATTTTCAGCGCATTGAAATCTGTTCCGTATACCGCAAACGCGATAATATATAAGTTAACTGACGAAGATATCCTGCACGGAAAAAAGCTTATTTCAGTTATCACTGCACTGTGTTGGCTTGCTGCGCCTTTGCTGGAGCTGTTCATTGTGTTCTGTATTAAACCGTATATCAACATCGACTTAGATAAGCTTGCGATGATATTTATCCCGTATGCTATTCATGCGGCGGCTGCGGTTCTTTTTGGGCTTTCTTTGAGAAATAAAGCTGTCGCAGAACAATCAGCCGAACAGGCTATCCCCTCAGAAGTACCGAGAAGCTACAAGGGCTGAAATAACACAAAAAAGCTGAGAAGAATTAAACTTCTCAGCTTTTAATTTTTATTTCAGGAAGCCCTCGATGATCTTTGCTTCAGCTTCCTCCTCGGTAAGTCCGAGCGTGCATAGCTTCAAAAGCTGCTCGCCTGCGATCTTTCCGATAGCCGCCTCGTGGATAAGCGCCGCGTCAACGTGAGCGGCGTTGAGCGCAGGCTGCGCGTCAACCGTGCCGTTTTCGGCAAGGATAGCGTCACACGCGGAGTGTCCTGTACAACGGTTGTTGCCCTCGACAAGCGAATAAAACTCCTGATGTGAATTTCCCTTTGCAACAGAACGTGAAACGATATCCGCGCCCGAATCCTCGCCGTCAAGTCTTACCTTGAAATTGGAAACAGCGACCTCGGCGTTATCTGTCATTATTCGCTCACGCACGATAAGCTTCGCATTCTTTCCGAGAACAGCATTGGTGCTTCTGGTCGAATGATCAACTCCGCCGAGCTGTATGGTGTCCATTTCAAGACGGGAGTTCTCCTCAAGATAGCAGTCTGTTACGGGATCAATGCTCTTTTGTCCTGTTCCTGTACCTGTTCCGATATGCTTCTCCTTGTACAGCACCTTGCTGTCCTTAGCAAGGAAAAAGCGATGTATACCGTTATGGCGCGCCTGCTCCTCACCGTCATTGTGAACTCCGCAGCCTGCTACAACGACCACATCAGCACCCTCGCCGATATAAAAATCGTTATAAACAAGGTCGTCCACATCGCTGTGAGTAACACACGCGGGAATAAACACAGTTTCACCCTTAGTGTTAGGCTTTACGGTGATAACGATACCGGGCTTGTCCTCTTTAGGCTCGATCGAAACATTCGGAGAGGACTTTCTTCCCGCACACTGACTGTCCTCACGGATATTGTATGCTCCCGAAAACTCGCCGCCGTCAAAATCGGAAATGACTTTCAGCAGATCACCTGTAATATCGTTAAAATTCATGTTCATAATATCATTCATCGACAAGCACCTCCGCTGAGCTTGGGACATGAGCAGGTATACTCGCCCTTTAACAGCGCGGGAAGTATCTCCTCGCGCGGTCCCGCTGTTCTTATCTTTCCGTTTGCAACAACGATTATCTCATCAGCGATGGAGAGTATACGCTCCTGATGGGAAATAACAACCAGTGTGCCGTCGGTGTTGTTTCTGATATCCTCAAAGGTCTCTACCAATCTTGAGAAGCTCCAAAGGTCGATGCCTGCCTCGGGCTCATCGAAAACGGAAAGCTTTGCCTTTCGTGCAAGCACGGTCGCTATCTCAATACGCTTAGCTTCACCGCCCGAAAGCGCGGTGCTCATCTCGCGGTCGATATACTCCTCCGCACAAAGACCTACCTTGGAAAGCAGGTCGCAAAGCGAGGTCTCTTTCAGCCTTTCGCCTGCCGCAAGTATCAGCAGGTCGCGCACTGTAAGTCCCTTGAAGCGCACAGGCTGCTGGAAAGCGTAAGCAACGCCCTTTTTAGCGCGTTCGGTTATGTTAAGGTCGGTTATATCCTCGCCGTCAAGCAGTATTCTGCCCGACTCGGGAGTTTCAACGCCCGCAATAAGCTTTGCAAGAGTGGTCTTGCCGCCGCCATTCGGACCTGTAATAACTATAAGCTTGCTGGTCGCCTTGTAGCTGATATCGTTGACGATAGCTTCGCCATCAGGCAGACGCCATATAAGATTTTGCAGTTCAAGCACAGTGAATATGCCCCTTTCGCATGACATTGTTAATTATATATCTCAGTTTAATATTGTATCATATTTTATAATGCTTTGTCAAGGATAAAATATACAGTATAGCAAAAACTATGACACGAAAAGCATCGGGTCGTAACTTATTTTCCTTTGTACTCCCAGATAAGCGCCGTGCCGCTGTGCACTGTAATACGCGCCGACTTCTCAGCGACCTCGTTGCTTACGCCAAGTGGGAAGCTTCTTTTCAGCGTGTGGCGGCAAAGTGGGTATTTCATACCCTCCTCGGACACCACAGCCTCCTCGCTCAGCGAAAACACCGACACAAAGCCCTCAATCTGTGCTATATCGGCACTTTCTCCGTCTTTCAGGAGATAGCACCTTTCACTTGCCCCGTAAAGCGTTCCGTTTGCGCCCTTATCGCGCAGATACTCAAGCATCTGCACATTGGCAAAGCTATGGTCAAAACGTCCTCCGAGCGCACAGAAAAACCGCAGCTCCGTACAGCCGCGCTCTATCGCTGTATCGGCGGCAAGTATGGTATCGGTATCGTCCTTTATCGGGGATACTCTTATACATTCAGCTTCTGTCGGGATATCAGCAGTGCAGCTATCAAAATCTCCGACAACGATATCGGGTGTTATCCCAGCTTTCAGTGCATGATGCAGTCCGCTGTCTGCGCATATCACAAGCCCCTCGACTGAGCCGCTGTCAAGCGCCCCGTCAGGAGAGCCGCATATTATTGAGCATATCTTATTCCCATTCATTTATCTTGCTCGCTTCCTCGTACATTCTGAGATAGCTGTTGTAACGGGAGCGCGGTATCTTCCCAGCCTCAAGAGCCTCTACGACCGCGCAGCCCTTTTCCTTGATATGCGCGCAATTTGCAAAGCGACATTCAGTGCGGAATTCTCCGAACTCTCTGAACGCCGCGTCAAGCTCGCCCTTTGGAATACGGCAATAGCGCTCGGTCTCTACCGTTGAAAACCCAGGTGTATCTGCGACATAACCGCCCGCAAGCTTGTACATCTCAACCTGACGCGTAGTGTGTCTGCCTCTGCCGAGCTTTTTGCTGATATGCGCCGTTTCTAGCGAAAGCTCAGGGAAAAGCACATTCATAAGGCTGGATTTTCCTACGCCGGAATTTCCCACAAAAGCTGTTGTTTTGCCCTCGATAAAGCGCAGCACGCTGTCCGCGCCATCGCCCGTGATGTTGTTCACAAGGCACACCTCAATGCCTATCGACTTGTAGATATCAATAAGCTCGCCTGCTTCCTTAAGGTCTGTTTTAGTGAACACGATAAGCGGCTCTATGCCCTTGCTGTCGGCTATCGCAACCAGCTTGTCCAGCACGAAGCGATTTGGCAACGGCTCAATACACGAATTTACAAAAACTATACCGTCAAGATTTGCAAGCGGCGGACGCACCAGATAATTTCGTCGGTCGTGTATCTCGGCAATAACAGGGTCGGTATTGTCCTCTGTGACAACGCGCACATCATCACCCGCGCAGGGACTTATACCGTCTTTTCGGAATATGCCGCGTGCGCTGCATTTTACTATCTCACCTTTTAATACGCCGTCGAGGGCATCTACATAGTAGATACCCCCAACCGCTTTAATTATTTTGCCGTTAAACTCAGCAGAAATAATGATCTCCTCCTAATTATTCCGTAGGAACATCAGATTCTGTGCCTGCTTCGGACTGCTCACCCTCAGGTGTGCTCTCTGTAGGGTCGGACGTGTCGCCCGCCTCTGAGGTTTCGCCCTCAAGCGGACCCGACTCGCCGCCGTCAACGATATCGCCCTCTCCTCCGTCAGTGAGAAGCTCCTTAAACACATCGGAATTGCGCTCAATGATATCGTAGGTGTTCTCACCATCGCCAACAGCAAAGTTGAAGTTGATTATCATATATGTCGCGCTTCTTCCCGTAAGCGTAGATGTTACCTTAACAACAAATTCCTTAACATCGCCATCTCTGCCCTTGAGCTCATAAGCGATACCCTTATCAGCAACAAGTGCAACATCGCGTATCTCTTCGCCGCGCTCAGTATCAAGCAGACCGTCGATATAATACTTGAACTCAAACTCGCCCTCTGCGCTTGCAGGAATGGGAACACGAATGTTTATGATCTTTTCGGGAATAACGCCTGTGCTGACCTTGAGAGTGATCTCGGTATTCTTGTCAACAGGCTCACCCGACTCGATGCTCTGTTCGAGGACAGTGCCCTTTTCGATCTCGCTGTCTACTTCCTCAATAATAGGAATGAGGTGATACTCCTCACAGCGCTTCAGCGCAGTTTCTATAGGCATATTTGTGAGCTTCGGCACAGTCATCAGCGTGTTGGACGGACCAAGGCTTACAACAAGTGTTACCGTAGAACCCTGTGGTGCAAGCTCATGCGCTGCAGGCTCAGTTCTGATGATGTTATTCTTAGCGATCTCGTCGCTTTCTTCAAACGTCTTTTTAACGACGAAGCCGTCCTTTTTAAGTTGATTTTCAGCAGCGTCGACCGCACGATTTGAAAGGTCCTGTACTTCGATCTGCTTGAAGCCCTTACTTACCTTAACGATAATGGTCTCGCCGATCTTAATCTTTCTGCCCTCGGGCTTTTCCTGATCGAATATCTGATCCTTGGTGTACTCGGAAAATTCCTGCTGAGCCACAAGCTCCATATATTCACCGTACTTGTCAACAGCCTGATCCCATGTCATACCGATAAGATTAGGCATGAGCATCTCGTCGCCCGCCGTAATGCTGATTGTCGGTGAGGAATCGTCGCCGGAAACCACAGACGAAGGCTCGCTCGGCTTGCCAAACTCTCTGTTTATCAGCATAAGCACAAGGAAAACAGTTGCAATTATAAACGCTGTACCTACCGCAAACAGGATAGGAATAAGCGGCGAACGACGCTCCTCGTACTCATCTTCATCATCGTCATCATAATCCTCGTCGTCATAATCCTCATCGGGGATCTGCACCGTTATCTCCTTGCGGCGGAGCTTCTCTCCGTCACCCGCGGGAATGGGACGGTCGAAATACTTAGTAGTGCCGTCGGTAGAATTATACTTGAACTCGAAAATAAGACCGGGGTTCTTTTTCAGCTCCTCGAGATCCTTTATCATCTCGCCTGCGGTCTGATAACGCTG
>JAZNTS010000229.1:0-19788 GCA_045591905.1 Oscillospiraceae bacterium
ATCATTACTGCTTTGCTCACGATTGCACCTCCTTAAAACGGATAATCATCGTCTGTTTCAGCATATTCCGCCGCAGTCGGCTCACGGTTCAGCTGCTGTGCTGCCACAGGAGCATTATTCGCAGACGGCGCAGGAGGCGGCGTAGGAAGCGGAGTGCTCTCCTTTTTGCCGCCCAGCGCGAAATACACCTTATCAACGTTTATCTCGGTAACATACACATTCTTGCCGCTGTCCTTATCCGGATAAGTACGCGAGCTTATCGAGCCCTCGACAAGGATAGGACTGCCCTTATGAAAATAGCGGCTGACGTGCTCAGCGGTATTCCGCCAAGCGACGCAGCTGATCCAATCGGTAGGCGTATTGCCGCTTTCATCTTTGTAATTACGGGCAACGCCTACGCGGAACAAGCAGCAGCTCACTCCCGTAGGTGTAGTTTTCAACTCGGGGTCAGCACCGAGATAGCCCTCAAATATGGCTTTGTTAAGCATTGACAACGCCCTCCATCTCAGAAACAACCGTCTTCAGCGCGATGGTATATTTCTTTTTGGTTTCCTCGTCTGAAGTCCTGCCTATGACTTCAAGGGCTGAGTTGCAAGAACGCTGGCACTCCTCAAGATAGAACTTTATTCGTTCCTTATCACTGTCATGCGGCGCGGAAGGTCTTGCATTCGATTGCAAAACGGCATTTTCTGCCTTGAGCTTATCTATTTCAGCCGCAAGCTTGTCCGCTTCCTGCTTCCTTGCCGCTTCAACAGCGGTCAGACGTGCGCTGTCAGCCTGCTCTCTAACCTTTTTCAACTCCTCCTTGTGAAGCTTACGCTCTTCGGCTCGGGCCGCCTCGCGTATCTTTTCAAGTTCTTCCTCAGAGGGTTGCTGTACCGCCACATCAACAGGGCGGGTTTCAAGCTCAGCATTCTTCTTGCGAAGCTCGGCAAGCTCCTTTTCAAGTGCTGAAGCCTTTTCGGCGGTCTCCTTATCCTTTTTCTCGTAGTCAACGAGCCTGTTGACGTAAATATCTGCGTTCTTCTCGTACTCCTCAAGCTTGGCTTTAAGCTCCTCGACCTGCGTCTCAAGCATAGCAGCTTCACTGTTTTCGCTAAGAGCGCGGTTTTTATCGCGCTCGTCCTCGATATTAAGCGTCAACTGCTCGCATCGGCTCTGAAGCTCGGAGATTTTCTCCTTGAGCTCGCGGACGCTCATTTCTTCAGCTGCCCCGCTTGCGATAAGTTCCTGCCTGTCCTCAGGATCGAGGGCGGTAAGTTCAACAAGCTTTGCAATGCCGAGGTGTGAAACTTCCGCCAGCTGCTTATCGCCGTACTGTTCAAGTACACGAATGAAGTTGTAAGCCTGGCGCTGGTGGATTCCGACCTTCTGCAAACAGTAATCGTCGAAATCATCGCAGCCAAAGCAGACGTATAGCTTTTCATCACGCATTGTCTTGAGATCTTTGGCCATTGCAACGATACTTTCGGCTGCTATGCGCCCATTCATGAGGATACGGCGGTGCAGGGTTGCCGCTTTATCCTGAAGTTCAGGAGATATAGGCGCAGTCTCGAGTTTTTCAGAGGACTGTGAAATAAGTGTTGGTGCGATCTCAGCGAATGCGAGCTGTTCATTTTCGAGCTCCTCACGGTCAAGCTCTGCCCCAATTTCGGCGGATCTCTCGTCGCTGATGATGCTGGTTGCCGCCTCGTGCTCAGCTTTATAAGGGCAGCCTTCGCCGTCGTTCCAGCATTTGTTAACGATTCTACCCGCGGGATCGCTGTTTGCGTATACCCTAGCGCCGCCCTCAGCACAGGTGCAATTGATCTGAGTGTGATTACCGTCTACGGTTTGTGTTCCTTTGTAATACTTGCAATGTTTCATGGCTTTATGCTCCTATTCTTATTCTGTTTTGATTTTCAGATCGTTTGTTTCTAGCAAAGACTTTTTTCAGATAACGCGCATATTCTTCCTGAAAGTCCTTGATAATCTGAGGCTTCGGGACACCGCCGAGGCTCTTCACATTATTGTACGCCCCATAGCACTGTCTGATGTTGCCGAAAGTGTCTATTTCGATAGTGTAGTAAGGTGTTTGCGGAGCATCCGCTTTCCGCAGGAACATAATATTCGTTGTTCCCTCTGCGTGGTCGTCAGCGTAACCGCCAACGCAATGATGAAGTGCTTCGCCTTCATCAATTATCTCTTTCGCCGTTCTAGGCTCAATAACTATCAGATCGCCGCTTGAAAACCTCAGCTTCTTGTGCCAGGGACGCAGCTTATCTATTTTTTTCTGAAGAATTTCGCTTTCACGATATTCGACAAGCTCTGTCAACTTATGATGCGCTTCCGGAAGGTTCTTAGGTTTGTTGATTGAAGTGTCGGCTCTGTCATACTCCAGTGCGGCACACTGCTTCAGGTAATCTTTCCAATCAATCAACATCTGGATTGTTTTGCTTTTATAATAAAGCACAGATTGCTTCTCTATGTAGTTAATAACTGCAGTTGTTGACAGCTGCGTTACCGCTTGAATATCCGCAATATCATTCAAACGCGACTTGTACTTCAAGAAATACTCCCACTTTTTATCGAAGCTTCCAGGTATATCAAGGTGCTTCTTGTATTGCTTATATTGCGAAAGCAAATACATAGCGTCATTGGCATTATGCTGAAACTTTTTCAACTCCTCGGTATTCAGACCAAGGATTTTCTTAGGATTATTGCTATTCAGGTTCAAGCGCAAGCCATGTTTGTGACCAGCTATATAACTCAATGCTATTTCTCCGCATCCGCCGTTAAAAAGCGCCTCAACGCCGGGCTTTGCCGCCGACAAGCAGCAGTACGTTACAAGAGGATTTCTCCATCCGCCATCTACTCTGGCTTTATCATACATTTCCTTACTACGGCAAAAGCTCATTTTGCTGATTGCCGCTTCATTGATAACGGTATAGGTGTTGTCCGCATACCCATATCCAAAGCCATTCTGAAAATGCGGCTCACCTAAGGTAACGCATTCGCCCCACTGCTGCTTCCAACCGCCCCAACCGTAAAACCATTTATATATCCACTTCTTCCAACCGCCTTCATAGGCAGCATAACGAGCTTTTCTCTCAAAAACATAGTCGATATCGCCGTTTCTGAAGAACTGCCTTACAAGCAGGCATTCCATGTACAGCTTCTTGTTGTGAGCTGAAAATATTACGAAGTTTTCTTTTTTCTCATACACCTTGCTAAGCTGTCCGCAAGACAGAAAACGTACATCTGCGCCACAGCAGGGACATTTGCCGCTGTTCTGATGTTTTATCTCACCGATACAAGGATAACTGTCCGCTGCGAGAATTTCGCTATAATCCCCTATCCTGTCAGTTGCGGTGAACTCCTTATCGCACGCCGTACAATGCGCCAAGGCGCGATATTTGTTATACTTCTTATATATAACAAACTGAGGGAATTTCTTTATCATCTGCGTACAGAATCTGTTAGGAAGGTCAAGCTCGTCGAACCTCTCAAGTAATTTATCTCCATTCATATTGGCGCTCCTTACCCGAACAGATCATCAAGTGATAATTCAAGACGTTTCACCGACGGCTTTGCTTCGGGAACTCCATCATTACTGAAGCCGCCATCACCCAAGTCGATCGTCATGCTGAAATTGACCGTTGCTGTTAAAAAATAGAATTTAACCGCACGGCGGTAAGCCTCAATATCTGACAGCGAGCCCGGATTGCCGCTAACAACGCTCTTAATGCAATCCCCGATGGTACGTGTACTGCGAACGACCGCCCTTGAAAACTCACTGTTTTGATTACAAAAGCTTATAAGTGCCTCTTTTATCGGTTTGCCTATTACTTTCCCGTAACGATCAAGTTTCTTTTCGCAATCTTTGAATTCGCTCTCCAGCTTAATCACTGCCTGTTTTATATCTTCGTTCATATCATATCCTCCAATCTATTGCCTGTCCGCACCACTCACAATGCGGAGCTCTGTTTGTTATAAGCTGCTTACACTTCGGGCAAGCACCACTGCCGCCGTTGGTTGCCGCTATGGGGCGTTTGGGTATGTGCCTGCAAAGTCCGTCTGTTACAGTAAGCCGTATTTCCTCGATGTTCATTCCCGTCACATCAAGCGTGATAGTTCTGCCGTAGCTGTATTCATCAGGCGGCATAAGATCGATATGTACTGAGTCGTGCTTTCTGAATAGGGGCTGATCGTATTTTTCATACACAAGCCGCTCCACACTCGGATATACAGACTTTACCGCTGCAAAAAGCACATTCTCCACATATTCCTTGATATCTATCATATCTATTCCTTTCTACGCAGACAGAACCGCGCGAATGGTCTGCCTGTGACCTCATTCGTGCCGATGTGATCATCGACAAGCTCAAATCCCTTGTAGATTGATTCCACAAGCTTTTTAATACGAGGAGTATCATTATTTCGCGCTGCCTCCTGTACCTCACGCATACGCTTCTTGGATATTCTGTAATCATCTGTCACAAGGCTTGGATTTTTCTCGGGACGGAGCAGGTTTTGAGAGGCACTCCAGCTTCGCTCGTTCTTTTCAGCATACTTCATGCTTTTAGTGAGATATCTACTAAGACCGAATAATCCGTCATTTGCATCAGGTTTTAAACGGTCTGCATTCGCCCAGCCAAGCTTCCATAAATTTTCTATATCATCACGATCAATGATATCACCGCTATTAAGCACCATGTGCCAGTGAAGCCTTGCCCCCGATCGTTTATCCTCGCGAACCAAAAGATATTTTAATTCTACGCCGCACTTACCGTATAACCGCTTAAGCCTGCGAATATAATTATTAACCGCTTTTTTAGCTTCATCGGTAGAATAATGCTCTGCAAAGGTTAATGTAAGATGAAAATCATCTCTGTTGAAATTATTGAATAATAGCCAACGAAAGTATTTTCTGCTATATTCAATATTCATCTTCTTGACTTTCGGAGGAGAAGCCCTTGATTTTGTTCTTCGGGTACGTCTGACAGCTTCCTGTTCCTGCTCGGAATATACAAACCAGTCTATTTCCTTATACTTACACTTTCGGGCCGTCAAAGACTTCTCCCGGATAAAGGTTTCTTTCAATTTTTCACTTCCCTTATCTCAGACAGAAAACGGCTGAGATATTAATACTCATTACAAGCTCCTCAAGCGGCACAGCCGTGCCGCTTTTTTGAACTTTTGCTATTGACTTTTTCAGGGAAATGCGTTATAATATTTAGTGATGAATGTTTTATATTTTGCAATCGATTGCAAAACTCATTTCCCGTTCCTGTCCGCTTCGGACAGGATTTTTTTGTGCCGAAAACTCCCGCGCTGCGCGTATGGCTTTTTCGGTAGCTTCCTTTCTTGCGATTTCAAGCGCAGTCTTATCGTCCCAATAAAAGCCGCAGCGACGTTCGCCGCTTAGCCAGTCACGGCCATGCCTACATTCGTAACAGTGCGACATATGTACTCCGCTGTGATCATGCATAGGACACGCTACGGTACCGCCGCAGGTTATAGGCTTACCACAATATGAACACATCAGGTCCATTTATCAAGCGCCTCCCATCTTCTCAAGGCGTTCAAGAAGCATCTTGTTTCTTTCTTTACACCATACCTTGGCAGCTTCTTCTTTGGTTTGCAGCAGCCGACTTGAGCCGTTTTTGTCGCGCACAGCATAATAGATACCGTTATACAGCAATGCAAGCTTCTTTCCGAAGCTGTCAAGTATGCGCCAGCCTTCAGGAGGCTTTAGCACCTCATAAGATATTTTGGTATATGCAGGATCTTCGGTACATTCCTCTTGTGTTTCAGAGGCTTCCTCGGTTGATATATGCGCCGCTTCAATAGGCTTGTCCGATGAAGGTTCAGGCGGAGCGTCTTCAACCTCTGTCGGCTCCAAAAAATAAGCCTCCGGAAATCCCTCGTATCCGCTGTCGGCTATTATCTTTATCGCGGCATTTGCAGCCCGTTCGCCTTTACAATAGCAACGTGTGCGGAAGCACGGCGGCTCAAATATTGGCTTGCTGTCAGCGTTCATACCGCTGAAATACAGATTGCCGCCAAGGCTCTCACGGACCGTCCAGCCTGTTATTGTCATCATTCAGACTCTCCTTTCTGAGCGAATCGCGCAGTATGGCGATAATGCCGTCATCGCCGCGGCAGCACCAAGTCATCACAACAAAAAGCAGTGACATACTAGGCTCGAGCCAATCGAATTCATAATAGTACATTCCTGCTATAAGGCAGTTTGCGGGGCATATGAACAGCCCGACTATCCCTGCTATTATATATGGTATATATCCTTTCACTGCTGCATATCCTCCGTTGGTATGGGGCTAGATTTCGTTGAAAGGTTATCCTTACATATTTTATATACGCTGGTGATAACACCTTCGAGCACTTCTTTAGGCGAAACACCTTCCTTGCGGTTTCTAACCACGCCAAGTACTATAACTGATATTTCTTCAACGATATCGTTTGGGGCACCTTCTATAGTAGCCTCTATACCGCTGTTGTCGAGCCTTTTCTTTGCCATTATCATAGGTCTACCCTCCTCTTCTTGTGGGTGATCTCCTCGCCTGATGTTATATCCGTAACGCGGACGTTATAGAAAATATCAGTCGCCTTGATTTCTATTATGTAATCCGAAAACTCCCCGATCAGCATACTTACAAGTGCGTTTGCAATGTCGGATACCGTTGTGTCCTCGGGTAGCAGGAATCCTGATGCGGTTTCTTCTGTTTCGGTTGCCGCCGTGGGCGCAGACGCTTCAACAGACCTAACCTCTATAGGCGAAGGCGTAAGCTTGTCCGTTATTTCAGCTACAAGCTGTTCGCGTTCCTGCTCAGTCTTTTCTTCAGCGAATATCATATTGCCCTCCGCATATCGTTTCAATGTGCTGCTTACGAAGCTTGCACTTCTGCCTACAGCTTTCGCTATATCCTTACCAAGACAGCCCTCATTATTGAGGCGGATTATCTCTCGCTTTACATCATCTGATGCAGGCACACGCGGCGCAGTCGGTTTCGCAGACTTAGTATATCCGCGCTTACCGTCGGATTTAAGCGGCGGGAGCTCGTCTGTCTCGCCGTTTATAATCTTCTTGATATCCGCGCTCTTACAGCAATTTATGTCAGCGAGGATCGCGATCTGATGTGGCTTGTTCTTTGCCTCTCTGTACATTCTGCGTATCTCAGCGGCGGTCATTCTATCGTCTGATTCGATCACGCCTTACCTCTCTTTCTGAAGCCTTCATCGATAGCGGCAAAGAATGCACGGACGCGTTGCTCCGCCGAATGCTCCTTTGCGCGGCGCTCCCGAATCTCTTTAAGCTTCTTCAGCGCTTCAGGATCGTTCAGCCATTTTGCGCGGCTATCGATGTGAGTAAGCTCACAATCAAGACCTTCAAGCAGTGTGCGGTTTATATGTACCTGCTTGCTGGGTGTGTTGGGCTTACTTGCCGATACATATGCATAGTGCTCCTCGCGGGCTACGTATTCGCCATAACTCATATGTTCAGCGGTGGCTTCCGCTACAATCCTTCCGAGCGGTGTATATGGTTTCTTTCGGTGTGACATTTTTAAAGTCCCCTTTCTTGAATAAGTCTCATTGACCGTATTATTGCGGGCGCAGTTTGCTGACCCTCGCGTGCAAAATGATTTGCATCTACATCAAGCGCAAAATCCGAGTAGTTTTTGACACGTCCGACAACATAGACTCTTCCGCAATGCGGACAGTTTAGTGTGATCTCGTATTTATAGCCCGAGCCTTCACCTGCTTCACTGTTTCCGTCAAGTCCATCGAAGCCTACAGACACAAACAGGTCCGCTTTTCCACATTCGATACATTTTAATGCTGACATAATTTCGCTCCTTTCATTGCAATTGATTGCAAAACAGCTTGTCCGACAGGGGTATGTATCAACTGTACTTCCCTGCCCCTGTCTCAATCGACTGATAGTAGGCGGACATTGATTTTCCGACCTTGTTCATAAGTCCACGTTCCCACTCGCGGCGCTCCTCCGTGGTAAGGCTGTCGATGCGTACCTTTCCGCGGCCGTCGTCAAAATCCACGACCGACGGCGCCAACTTCCAACCGTTTTCAAGCACCCTTGTTCCATCAGGAAGCACTTCCACAATTTCAAGGAGCTTTTTTATTGAACCATCGGGATTGAAATGTTTCTCGCGCTCTTTCTTATTCATTGTCATAGAAGCTCACCTCCTGTCAAAGTGTATGCTGATGCGGGTTGTCTGTTTGCTAATTCTCTTCGATATATACATCAAAGTCTTGCTCGTTATAGCTATCACCGTAACTAGCGGTCTCGGCCCAGTTTGCGCAGTTGATTGCAAGCTCCTCATCAATACCGTGATTTATCAGAATGTTATATAAAAGTTCTCTAATCACACAAGGAGCGTCATTGATGCATCTAATAATAGATTTGTGTGGATCATGTATTACGATATGGATTTTCATGTTGTCGTCTGCCCCTCTACTTAATAGTGCGCCTAGTTTCGTTGTAAAACGCCGTTTTTCACCTAATTTCTGGAATCAATAAACAGAAATAGTGAAATTTCAGCATTTTCAACAAATATTGAATATTTCTATCCATTCAATATAGCAAAAAGCAACTGTACCTGTTATTTTACTTTCTTCGTTTATATCACCCTTCTTTCATTCGGTTTTCATCGCCTTTTGTCTGATTTAGGTTGACAAAAGCAGTGATTGGGTTTATGCTGTTTCGGTAGTGCCAGTAAATCCGAATAATACATTTGGAGTAGTGTCAAGTGCGATGGAAATTTTTATGATATCTTCATCTCGCATGACTCTATTACCATTTAACAAGGCATTAAACGTCTTTGGAGTATAACCAGCTTTGATTGCTACACTTTTCTGCTTAAGCCCTCTTTTGTCGATTATTCTTTTCGCGTTTTCTGCCACCAACGACATACTATCACCTCCTATCCAATTTTCTTGGTCACAATAAAATTATACTCCCACTATCTTGGTTTGTCAAGATAAAAAACCAAATTATTTGGACTCAAAATAACCAAAAATACAAGGGGATTTTTGTTAGTGTGCACAAATATATTGGTTTTTGTGATTATTTAATCTAAAAATCTTGATTTTTAAAGATTAAAATGTTACAATATTGACATGAACTATAGGGAGGGAATTTAATGATAGGTGATAAACTTAGAGAACGTCGTTTGGAACTGCAATTAACTCAACTACAAGTTGCAGAGCTTTCAAACATTAAAAAGAACACTATAAGCAATTATGAAAACAATATCAGTTCTCCTAGCGAAGAGAACTTGCTAGTTCTTATGAATGTATTGAAATGTGATGCTAATTACCTTTTCAGTGATTTTGTAAACAGTAAATCATTCACTCCTAAAGAACAAGAACACATAGAAAAATACCGTATGCTTGACGAACACGGAAAGAAAGTAGTTGATTTTATTCTAGGTGAAGAGCATTTGCGCTGTGTTTCTAATATAAAAACAGCCGAAATCCGCATTGCCGCAGTCAACGGCACAAGAGCCACAATGACCGACGATGCTGAAAAGATACACAACGATGTACAGAACTTAATAAAAAAGCGCGAACTGCCAAAATAACAGCTCGCGGTGTATTAAAATCATTGACATTATATAGATATTGACATTTGAGGGATTTTGATACCAAGATATAAGTACTATAACTTTATTTTGGAGGTAATCCCTATGTACAAAACGAATTATATTATTGAAGTTGCAGACAAGTTCCTGCTGAACAGTGCAGTGTCCTCGCTTCCAATAGGAATTGAAACGCTTGAGGGAATAGCGCACCGTCACGGCTGGCTGCTGGAAACTTACGCCACAGCGCAGGAATTTATCGAGAGCCGCAATCTAAAACGCTTGACAGAAAACTGCAATGCTTTTGTTGTCGTAGCCGACGATAAGCACATCATACTTTACAGCGGCGATATTGATTATAATGATAAGATATTCAGTATATGCCACGAAATGGGTCACATCGTTCTAAGACACGATCTGAAGCACAGTATTCCAATACAAGAATGGGAAGCTGATGTTTTCGCCGAGGAGATGATCTCCCCCACCTGCAGCCGAGCACGGACACAGCTGCAAGAAGAGCTGTGCAAGCAGCTGGGAATCAGATCGCACCGCAATATTGTATTAATGGCGATGTTAATTATTTGCTTTTTGGCGCTTGCGGTATCGGTTACTGTATCATTGATATCACAACGCAATGGCGAGCATTCTGCGCTTCCTTCGTGTGATATAACTGTAAGCGGTTCGGTCTATATAACGCTTTACGGCGAAAAATATCACACTGAGGGTTGTCACTACATAGCAGACAAGGATACTTTGACCGAAATAACTGTTGAAGAAGCAGAACGCAAGGGGTATGAGCCTTGTAAATATTGCATTGACTAAGTAAAAACGAAGCAAAGCTTCTATAATACAACAACGGAGGATTAAGACATGATTACTATCAGCGCTAAAGTAAAAGACCGCATAACCGCAGGAATGAAGAAATTTCAGCCTATTTTAACAAAAGCACAGGCTGCCGATATCAATGAGAGTGATACTGTCACAATAATCACTGATATGCTCTGTGATATTTTCGGCTATGATAAATATGAGAATATCACTTCAGAATTTGCTATTAAAAAGACATTCTGTGATTTAGCTATCAAACTAGACGGAAAAATTCCTCTGCTCATTGAGTGCAAATCCGCAGGCATCGATCTTAAAGATGATCATGTAAGGCAAGCAACTAACTACGCTGCCGACGCAGGTATTGAATGGGTTGTACTTACAAATGGTGTTTTTTGGCGTGTTTATAAAATCGTGTTCTCAAAGCCCGTTGATAAACAGTTAGTTTATGATTTCAACTTCTGTGAGCTCAGTGCAAAGAAACAAAGTGACATCGAAATGCTGTACTACCTTTGCAAAGAGGCTTTTGGCAAGTCCTCTAAAAACTCCCTTGAAGATCTTCACGCTCAAAAGCAGATATTCAACAAGCACATCGTAGGTCAAGTTATACTTACTGACAGTGTTGTTGATTCAATCAGAAAACACATCAAAAAGATCTATCCCGATATAAAGGTAACCAATGACGAGCTGTATGCACTGATTTTCAACGATATCTTCAAGCGTGATGTTATTGAGGGCGACGCTGCTGTCGAGGCTAAGAAAGCCGTACAGAAAGCCGAGAAAAAGCTTGCCGCTACAAAGGCAAAGAAAGAAGCTACTGAATAAACAAAAATACCCCTGTCCGTTCGGGCAGGGGTAAATAATAGAAAGGAGTTGATTTCATGAAAATTGCCGCTTGTTATATCCGCGTATCGACTGACGATCAGCTTGAGTACTCCCCTGACAGCCAGCTTGAAAAGATTCAGGAGTTCGCAAAACGCAACGATATGATTCTTAACGAGGACAATATCTTCATTGAAGAGGACGGCGTAAGCGGCAGAAAAGCCGTTAAGCGCCAGCAATTCCAACGCATGATAGCGATTGCCAAAAGCAAGCCGAAGCCCTTTGACGTTATTCTAGTGTGGAAATTCAGCCGATTTGCACGAAACCGCGAGGATAGTATCGTCTACAAGTCCATGCTCCGAAAGCAACTCGGTATCGAGGTTGTATCCGTCAGCGAGAATATCGGTGACGACAAGATGTCGGTTATCACCGAAGCTATTATTGAGGCCATGGACGAGTATTACTCCATCAACCTCAGCGAAGAAGTTAAGCGCGGCATGACCGAAAAAGCGAAGCGCGGCGAATGGAACTCCATTGCACCGTTCGGCTACAAGATCGAAAATAAGCAGCTGGTAATTCACGAGGAGCAGGCCGAGATCATCAAAGAGGTATTCGTCCGATATGTAAACGGTTGGGGACATAAGAAGCTCGCAACATGGCTTAACAGTATCGGTATAAAGACCAACAGAGGCGGAGCTATCGAAAACAGGACTGTTGAATATTGGTTGAATAATCCCGTTTATCACGGCTATGTACGCTGGACGCCTACCGGGAAAACACGCCGCAATTACAATAATCCTGACAGCATCATCGAAAAAGGCTCACATACACCTATCATTGACGAGGAATTGTGGACAGCCGTTCAGGAACGTTTGCTTCAACAAAAGCAACATTATACCAAAAACCGTCGTGAAAGCACCCCAACAGCTTATGCGCTTTCAGGAATAATCAGATGTTCCGTGTGCGGCGCTACACTTGCACGGTGCCATGGTAAGTATATGCAATGTATCAATTATGCTAAAGGTGCTTGCAAGACCTCACACTTTGTTAAGATGGATCTTCTCGAAATGATGTTATACACTTCAATAAGGTCTGATCTTGAAAAAGGGACATTCGTTCTTTCAAGAAACAGCGCGAGAACTCCATCATCCGATACTGCTTCAATCAACTTACAGCTTGCAAAAGCCGAGCTCAAGCTTGAACGTGTGCGCGAAGCCTACGAAAGCGGCATTGACACCCTTGAGGAATACAAAGCGAATAAAGCGCGAATATCTGCAGAAATCGATAAACTTAACAAGCTTGCCGCTAATAATACAGAAAGCGAGATCACCAAGGAGAACAAGGCAGCATACGCAAAACAACAGCTTGAGGTATTAGACACCATAATGTCAGGCAACATCTCCGAAGAAGAAAAAAACCATCTCCTTAAAGAGATGATCAAGACAGCCATATTCAGCAAGACGGAAAAAAGCGTTTCCGTCGAATATTTGTATTGAAATTATATCACCTTTTGGGGTATAGTCCGCCGTACTGGCTAAGAATAATACCCGCAAGCTTGGGATTGCGGTTTTTAATGCACACAGGAATCTGAGTTCTCTTCTCAAAAATAAACATTATCTCACCCCCAATTAAACGCTCTTAGGCGGCCAAACACCGTCAAGCCAATCCCACTCGCCGTCTTTGCCTGCACTGCACGCAGTAAGCGGATAGAAGCAATCCTCAAATGCCGCCTTGCACGCCTTATACTGCTTGCAAGCCTCGCGGTACATCTCTACCGCGCGCATATCATCAGGGTGAGTGTTGAGATACAGCTTCAGATCCTGCGCAAAGAAATCAGCTTCCATTATAGCTCGCATCAGTTCTTCGCAGCTTGCGTTGTTATTGCCGGACTGTGCTGCCATACGCTGTTTTGTCATAGACGAGCGGTTGTAGTTGATATTATTTACCATTGTACAGCCCCCTCTCGTACTCTTCAATAGTAATATTAAGCTCAGGGAAAATCGTTCCCGCTTTTAATGCCTTATTGGGTGAGTACACCTTATCAAGACGCTGTACGGGAACATAAGCATAGCCCGCTCTCACGGAAAGCGGCTTTTTGTTTGTGTGATCCATGATCGTCCTCCTTTCATGAGTTACAGCCCTTGCGGCTAACTTATTATATGAAGCTGACGGAAATACGTTACAAATCATAATCCCTTGTCCTTTGTAATAAACTTTAGCAAGAAAGGACAGTGAAGCTATGACAAACAAAACTTATATAAAAAACACAGCACTGCTTTTTTCAGCGATGGCAATAACTAAAATAGTTGGAGCTGTATTCAAGATACCTCTTGCAAATGTGCTCGGCGGCACGGGAATGGGCTATTTCTCAACAGCCTACGGGCTTTATTCACCGATATTCGCGCTGACAGCGGCAGGAGTTCCGACAGTGATGATGAGGTTAACTGCCAAAAATCTTGCGCTCGGACGTGAACAGAATGCAGTGCGCACTAAAAAAACAGCGTTGCTTCTGTTTACGCTTGTAGGCTTTGCGGGAATGCTGCTTATACTGCTACTGTCAGGTTTTTTCGCCACCAATATCGCCTGCTCTCCCCAAAGCTCCGCGGCGCTGAAAGCAATATCTCCTGCAGTGCTTTTCTGCTGCATAGGCTCGGTTATCCGCGGATATTACGAGGGGCAGTCAAATGTAATGCCTACCGCTGCCGCAAATGTTACAGAAGCAGTTTCACGCGCAATAATCGGACTTGCGCTTTCTTACGGGGTCATAGGCTACGCAAAGAACTGCTACGATAACGGAACGGCATTTTTGGGCTATAACTACAACACCTATGATGAGGTCTACGAGGCAGCGCTGCCGTGGGCAGCCGCCGCGGCAATACTCGCTGTAACGTTAAGCGAGCTTGCGGGTCTGATCTCACTGATTATTCACGACCGCAGGAAAGGTAAAAGACGAATCTCACAAGACACTGTAACAGTTGACAGAATAAAAAGCATTTCATCGTCAATCGTTAAGGAGCTAATCCCTATAGCGGCATTTGCGCTTGTAATGAATTGCTTTTCCTTTATTGATCTGCTAACTGTCACAAGAACGCTGAACGCCTCTGTAGAGCTTGCACCGCAGTTTTTTCAAAGAGCCTTCCCCGAGGTATTTACAAGAGGTATCAATGCAGACGAGCTTGCTAACTTCATGTACGGTAGCTATACGGGTATTGCAATGTCGCTTTTCATGCTTATTCCTTCATTTGCGGGAATGACGGAAAAAACAGCAATTCCCGAAATAGCGACGGCGTGGGAGAAGAAAGATATCAACGTACTCACCGAAAAGACCGAGAACCTTATAAGAGCCGCGGCTGTAATAGGTCTGCCTGCGTGTCTTGGTGCCGCAGCTATGGCAGAGCCTATTCTTAGCCTGCTATACTCCGACAGAGCGGCAGAGACCGCGGTATGTATGAACAGCTTTGTAGTATTATGCATGGGCGGCTTTGGTATGATAATAACCTCCGCATTTACGGGAGTTTTTCAGGCAATAGGTAAAGGTCATATTCCTCTTTTAATAATGATAGCAGTAATAGGAGCAAAGGCTGTATTAAATCCGATGCTGCTAAGCATTCCCGAAATCAACATAACAGGAGCAGCGCTCTCCACGGTGTTATGTTACCTTATTGCTTCTGTACTTTGTATAATAGCCGCAAAGAAGTTTATACCTAAAACTAAAATAATAAGAACGCTGATAAAGCCTCTTTTATGCTCATTGGTCTGTGCAGTTACGGCAAAAGCTGTGTACTCCGCTTTGAAATCCATAGAACAACCGCTGATAGTAACGCTAATACCGATTTTAGCGGGCGGCATTATTTATATATTATTACTAATATTTACATCTTCTTTTCGTACAAGTCCAATAATAAAGCGACAAAAACAAAAAAAAATCACAAAAGGGCTTGCAAAATTTCAAAAAATAGGTTAATATATTAAAGGTCGCCTTAAACGGCTTTACAAAAGGCTTGGAGAAGTTTATGTTTGAAATCAAAGAAAAGTACGACATCAACGACCTGTTGGAAATAATGGCGCTGCTGCGTTCCGAGAACGGCTGTCCTTGGGATAAAGTGCAGACGCACGAAAGCATCAGGACTGATCTTATTGAAGAAACTTACGAGGTATGTGAGGGTATTGACAACAACAGCCCTGAAATGCTTCGTGAAGAGCTTGGCGACCTTTTGTTACAGATCGTTTTTCACACCCAGATAGAGCGTGAGCAAGGCAATTTCACGTTTGACGAAGTATGTAATGATATTTGTCAGAAGCTTGTTTACAGACACCCCCACGTTTTCGGCGAGGTTAAAGTGAGCGGCAGCGACGATGTACTGAAAAACTGGGACGCCCTGAAAAAGGAATCTAAGCATCAAGACACCTACACCGAAACGCTTGAAAGCGTTCCCAAGACATTCCCTGCCCTGCTTCGTGCAGAAAAGGTGTGCAAGAGGATAGCAAGAGCAGGTGTACCGATAAACGACGCCGAGATGTCTCGCAAGCGTCTGCATGAGCTTATTGACGCTCTCGATCTTAGCGCAGAGGCTGACAACGTCACGTATAATCAACAGAAAACAGGCGAATTGCTATTGGAATTTTGTAATTTAAACAGAATTTTGAAAACTGATAGCGAAAAAGCCTTGACATATGCGACAAATGGCGCTATAATAGTATTTGGCTCTCTTGAAAACAAAGTTATTGCCGAAGGCAAGGACATGAACAGTCTTTCCGAGGCAGAGCTTCAGGAGATCGCAACAAAATTGTTTCCAGCGGTCAACGACCGTTAAATAGATAAAATTTGGAGGTTTAAAATTATGACAAAGGCAGAATTAGTAACAATGGTAGCTTCTAAGTCCGGTCTTTCCAAGAAGGATACTGAGAAGGCAATTGCAGGTATGATCGAGACTATCACCGAGACACTCGCAAAGGGCGAGTCCATTCAGCTCGTTGGTTTCGGTACATTTGAGGTTCGTGAGCGTGCAGCTAGAACAGGTATCAACCCCCGCACAAAGCAGAAGATCCAGATCGACGCTACTAAGGTTCCTGCATTCAAGGCAGGCAGAGCTCTCAAGGACGCTGTAAGCAAGTAATTATTACTGATGTATGCATTTGAGCGGTTACTCTTACGGGTAACCGCTTTTGATTTCAGGAGATTTTTATGAGATTGGATAAGTATTTGAAAGTTTCTCGCCTTATTAAGCGCAGAACAGTTGCCAACGAAGCCTGTGACGCTGAAAAGGTCGTTGTCAACGGCAAGATAGCGCGCGCCTCCTACGATGTTAAAATAGGCGATATCATCGAAATAAACATCGGCGCAAAGCCGCTCAAGGTGCGCGTTACCGATGTTAAGGAATACACTAAAAAGGAAGACGCCGCGGCATTGTACGAGGTAGTCTGAGAAAAGAATATTTCCCCTCCCCTGTGAATAGTATGTACAAAAGGACATACAGTCACGGAGGAGGTTTTTTATGGCTGTCACCGAAAATATAAAGCAAAATCTAACTCTCTTGAACAGAAAAGAGCTGAAAATAACAGGAGTGAACGACATCGACAGTTTTTCAGAGAATAAGGTCGTGTTAAACACGACTTTAGGCGAGCTGGTAGTTCACGGCGAGGAGCTTCATATCATCGAGCTGGTTACAGAAACAGGCGACCTCGCAATGACAGGCAAGATAAATTCATTATGCTACAACAAATTCAGTAGCAACGCAAGCTTAATAAAGCGTATTTTCAGGTGAAGCCATGGATCATAGTATCATCGATTGTTTTATGATCGCATTTCTATGCGGACTTGCTTTCGGCGTGGTTTATGAGTTGTTAAGGGTAACACGGCGCTTGCTGCCGCTTCAGATCGTTACAGTGATATGCGACATCAGCTTTTTTATTGCCGCCGCTTTTTTTGTGTTCAAGCTTTCGCTTTATCTAGGCAATTATATCAGAATATACACACTTCTAGGCTTCGGCAGCGGAATTTTTGCGTATATCCAAACCATCGGCAGACTTGTTTCCTTTCTGGAAAGCATTATCATCAGCATATTGAAAAAGACCGTGGGTGCTTTTTTCAAGAGAATAGCAAGTTCAGCTAAGAAAGCTATTGGAGCATTTGCACATATAGTGGCTTCCCGTTTTGGAAAAATCAACGATTTTTCAAAAAGAACCACAAAAAAGACGTTTTTCCTATTGAAATCCAAACACCAAATGTTGTATAATACTAAAAGAGATATAATATATTCGCAAGATAAAAACAATGGGGAAAGTTTTGGGGGAAAAAATGTCATTCATGCTAAGATCAAGAGAAGCCATTGAGAACAAAAACAATCATGGCTTCATAAAAGCTATTGCCTGCATCGCAGGTATTATTCTGTGTGGTTTTTTTGTTTTTTCATTAATAACCACAAATATGCAGATAGAGGAAAACAAGCAAAAGTATCAAGACCTGATCAACCAGACCGATACAGTGCTTGAAGAAAATGCTTCTATCGAGCGTTATCTTACCGATGACGCTAACATGGACGAATATATCGAGGAAATTGCAAGAAACAAGCTTGACTATGCAAATCCCGATGAGAGAGTTTATTATATCGTTCCGTCCTCATATTAATTATTAAAGGTGTCTAGAAAGGCACCTTTTTTGTATATATCACTCTCCCGTCGGAAACAATCTTTATAAAACCACAAATGAAAGGCTTTATGAATGAAGCTGATATCAACACTTAAAAAGATAGTTTTCAGCAGGATATCCGTCTGCGCAATCGGCATAATATTACAGCTTTTATATCTGATTACAATTTTCTGGACGCTCGGTACGATGTTTACGTACTCTCTGTTTGCGTTTATGCTGCTTGGCGCCGCATTATCACTGTATATAATCAACAGCGAGATAAGCTATGCCTATAAGCTTATATGGGTCTTTACGGTGCTGTCATTCCCCATCTTTGGAGGTATGCTGTATTTTTTCTACGGTGCAAGAAATAAGACCTCTTCCCTGCACCGCCGTTTCAAGCTCTACAGGGACGATGATGTATACAATATACTTTCAGAGTACAGCAAAACCTGTGCAAAACAAAGCAGCTATATTGACCGCTGTGGATTTCCTACCTATCAGAATACTTCCGTCGTGTACTACAAAAACGGCGAGGAGCTTTTCCAACCGCTCCTTCATGAGCTTGAAAAAGCCCAGCATTACATCTTCATCGAATTTTTCATACTTGAAAAAGGCGTTATGTGGGACAGTATATTGAATATACTGCGCCGTAAGGCAGATACCGGTGTTGATGTTAGGATAATTTATGACGATCTTGGCTGTCTGCTTACACTGCCGCGTAACTACAAGAAAACTCTTGAGAGCATGGGTATTAGCTGCCGTGTTTTCGGTAGGCTCAGACCGCTGTGGTCGCCAAAGCTGAACAACCGCGATCACAGAAAGATTATAGTTATCGACGGAAAGACTGCAGTTACAGGAGGAATAAACCTCGCTGATGAGTATATTAATGTGCGGCTAAAGCACGGCTATTGGAAAGACTCAGCGGTAATTCTGTACGGAAGTGCAGTCAGAAGCTTTACAGTAATGTTTCTTGAGCTTTGGGAGGGTCTCGGCGGTAAATCGGCTATCAGCAAGGAACTCCTATACCCTGAAACACGCGAAGAAGATGATGGCTTCATAGCCCCTTTTTTTGATTCCCCTCAGGACAAGGAGCAGGTTAGCGAAAACATCTATATCAATATGCTGAACTCGGCAAACAACTATATTTATATAACAACACCGTATCTTATACCTGACGGTGCAGTCAAAGAAGCGCTAATATTAGCGTCAAAAAACGGCGTGGACGTCAGAATTATTACTCCGCATATCCCTGACAAGGTGCTTGTTCATGCAACAACACGCGCAAACTACAGAGAGCTTATAAAGCACGGCATAAGGATATATGAGTTTCTACCGGGATTTATTCATGCAAAAAACGTAGTTTCTGATGAC
Source organism: Oscillospiraceae bacterium (assembly GCA_045591905.1). Classification (GTDB taxonomy): domain Bacteria; phylum Bacillota; class Clostridia; order Oscillospirales; family Ruminococcaceae; genus CAG-115. Next base: position 19,249 of record JAZNTS010000229.1, read on the forward strand.
ATCACTGCGATCGTCGGCACTGTAAACCTTGATTTCAGAAGCCTCTATCTTCACTATGAATGTGGTGTGTGGCTCTGCAACAGCGGCGCCGTGAATGCAGTGAAACGAGATTTTCTGGACACCTTAAGTAAATGCAAAGAAATCACTATCGCTGACACGTATGAAAAAAACATCTTCAAGAAAATTGGAATGGCAGTATTAAAGCTGTTTTCACCTCTAATGTAAGTGTCATATTATGTCAATAGCCGTGTCGTGATACCCGTTTTTTCTAAAAAACGGTTGAAATCTTCGCACGAATATGGTAAAATATTATAGTAATATCCGCGTCTGTAGCTCAGCTGGATAGAGCAGCAGCCTCCGACGCTGCGTGTCGTGCGTTCGAATCGCATCAGGCGTACCAGTTTTGAAAATCCCGTTCACTGAACGGGATTTTTAAATTATAAGCTGCAAACATCATAATTTATTAATAAACACCGAACTTTTTTACGATTTCGATGACTTATATAGTGTAAAACGTTTTGCAAGAGGTAAAGCTTATGA
>JAZNTS010000230.1:0-4556 GCA_045591905.1 Oscillospiraceae bacterium
ACAAGGCATACGGCGAGCAGATCGTAAAGAATGCTAAGGTGCTCGCTGATACACTGCTCGAAAAGGGTTTCAACCTTGTTTCCGGCGGTACAGACAACCACCTTATGCTGGTTGACCTGCGTCCTTTCGGCATCACAGGTAAGGATCTGCAGAACAACTGTGACGAATGCTATATTACACTTAACAAGAACGCTATCCCCAACGATCCTCAGAAGCCCGCACTTACTTCGGGCGTAAGAATCGGTACTCCCGCTGTTACTACAAGAGGTCTTGTGGAAGAAGACATGAAGGTGATCGGCGAGTGTATCTACCTTATCTCCAAGGATTTTGAGGGCAACAAGGAGAAGGTGCGCGGTATGGTTACCGAGATATGCGAGAAATATCCCCTTTATTAATATAGACTATACAAAAACGAATAAAAGGAAGTTAAGTGATGACAAATATAAAGAACACTGAAGTGCTGTATAACAACTACAATTCCGTTGCTCCTCTCGGTCTTATTGCTATGAACGGCACACAGGAGCTTGGCGCAAAGATAAACAGCTATCTTGAAAGATGGGCTGACAGAAACGGACAGAAGCATGATGATTTCATGATCGAGTGCGAGTGTCCCAGATTCCAGTCAGGCGATGCTAAGGGTCTTATCAAGAGCACGGTAAGAGGTAAGGATCTGTTTATTCTTGTAGATGTTGGAAACTACAACTGCAAATATAAGCTGTTCGGTCAGGAAAACTCCATGAGCCCTGATGATCATTACATGGATCTCATGAGAATCATTCAGGCTGCAAGTGGTAAACCTCACCGTATCAACGTTATCATGCCGCTTCTTTACGGCGGCAGACAGCACAGAAGAAGCTACCGTGAGTCGCTTGACTGTGCAGTAGCACTGCAGGAGCTTCACAGAATCGGCGTTTCTAACGTTATTACTGTAGACGCTCATGACCCCAGAGTTTGCAATGCTGTTCCGCTTATGGGCTTTGACAACATCATGCCGTCTTATCAGGTGCTTAAGGCGCTGCTTAAGGCTTTCCCTGATATCAATGTCAATAAGGATCACTTTATGGTAGTAAGCCCCGATGAGGGTGCTATGAACAGAAATATGTTCTATGCGTCTGTAATGGGTGTTGATCTCGGTATGTGCTACAAGCGCCGTGATTATTCAACCATCGTTAACGGCAGAAACCCCATCGTTGCACATGAATACCTTGGAACAAGCGTTGAGGGCAAGGACGTTTTCGTTGCTGATGATATCATCGCATCTGGTGAGTCCATGCTTGACATCGCCAAGGAAATGAAGGGGCGCAAGGCAAAGCGCGTATTTGCTTATGCTACTTATGGTATGTTCACAAGCGGCCTTGCTTCCTTTGATAAGGCTTATGAGGACGGTATAATTGACGGTGTATTCGGTACAAATCTTACATACCGCACTCCTGAGCTTCTCAGCAGACCGTGGTTCCACGAGGTCGATGTTGCAAAGTATATTGCATATTTTATTGCTTCTATCAACCACGACACTTCTATCAGCAATGTTATTGACCCGCTTGCAAAGATAAACGCTCTCCTTAAAGAGCACAGAGGACTATAATTATGCCTTTAGCAGACAGAATTCGCCCCACCACATTAAACGATGTAGTGGGGCAATCCCATTTGATTGGAAAAAACAAGCCGCTTTCACGCGTAATAGAATCGGGCAGGATACCGAACATGATCTTTTACGGCCCATCGGGTGTAGGCAAGACCACAATAGCGCGAATTATCGCTGAATCGGCTAATATGCGGCTGCATAAGCTCAACGGAACATCTGCTTCCACCGCTGACATCAAGAGCATCGTGTCTGAAATAGACACTTTTTTCGGAAGCAGCGGAATTTTGCTGTATCTTGATGAGATTCAATATCTCAACAAAAAGCAGCAGCAGAGCTTGCTTGAGTATATTGAGGACGGAAGTATCACACTGATAGCCTCCACCACAGAAAATCCGTATTTCTATGTCTATAATGCCATTCTTTCAAGAAGCACAGTGTTTGAGTTCAAACCTGTCACTCCCGAGGAGCTTGAAAAGGCCATAAGGCGCGGATTTGATGTTCTTTCTGAGGAAAACGGTGTTAAATATAAGCTTGATGACGAGGCTGTGAAGTATATCAGCCGCGGCTGCGGGGGAGATGTAAGAAAATCTCTCAACACTGTAGAGTTTTGTGCGCTTTCCTGTGAGGACGGCAATATCACACTCCAGCTTGCTCAGGAGCTTACACAGCGCAGTAATATGCGATATGACCGCGATGGAGATCAGCATTATGATCTCCTGTCGGCGCTTCAGAAATCAATACGAGGTTCTGATGAAAACGCCGCTATACATTATGCAGCACGTTTAATGGCGGCAGGGGATATAATTTCCCTTTCGCGCCGATTGCTTGTGATTGCAAGCGAGGATATCGGGCTTGCGTATCCTCAGGCTGTTCCGATAGTCAAAGCGTGTGTTGACAGCGCTATGCAGCTTGGGCTTCCCGAGGCGCGCATTCCTCTTGCTGAGGCAGTTATACTGCTCGCTACGGCACCTAAATCCAACAGCGCATATCTCGCAATAAACGCCGCAATAGCAGACATAGAAAACGGGGAAGTGGGTGATTTTCCTCGTCATCTTCAGAATGAACATTGTGATGGTGTTGATGCTAGAATAAAGGGTCAGCATTATTTGTATCCACATGATTATCCCAATCATTGGGTGAAACAGCAATATCTGCCCGATAATCTCAGGGATAAGATATATTACAACTACGGCGCAAACAAACTGGAAAAGGGTGCGGAGGAATACTGGAAAAAGATCAAAAATCAGTCCTGATCATTTTATCACAGTTCTTTGCCGAATACACCCAACTGTCGATATGACCCGAATTAATGAAATAGTCTATATTGTTGTCAACATAGGTATTTTCCGAAGCGCTGACGATGATCAGCTTTATTTTCATTTTTTCGGGTATTATTGCTTTTATGTAAACGCTTGCGTGACAGTTTACTTTGATACCGCTTTTAGGCTCGGCAAGTCCTGCAAGATTAGGTGCGAGTTCAATAAAAACTCCGTAATCCTCTATTGAGCGTACGATTCCGGTTACCGTTTCGCCTTGTTCGAAACGTGATATGTTTTGCTCCCATGTACCGAGAAGTTCTTTATGTGTCAGGCAGATCCGCGTATCTTCGACACTTTTGACGACAGCTTTTATCTTCTGCCCAACAGTAAATCTGTCTGACGGGTGGGATATCCGTGATACCGATATCAGGTCAATTGGTATAAGTGAGGGAATACCGCAACCTATATCAACAAAACAACCGAATTGTTCAAGGTGGGTAACCGTGGCGGGAATTACATCTCCGGACTTAAGTTTGCTGAGATATTCTCGTGTGCAGTCTAACTGTGCGTTTTTTCTGGACAGCACAGCGTATATGTTATCATTCTCGTCGCGTCTGAAGTCAGTTATTTTAAAACACACAGGTTTGTTTACGCGAGAGATGAGAGCGATATCCTTAGTTGTACCTTCGCTTATTCCGATTGCACCTTCCTCGCGAGGAATAACTCCACGCATACAGCCCATATCAACGATAAGATTATGTTTGCTGTCGCATATAACACATGGTGCTTCGATTATTTGTCCATTGTTAAGACAATCCTGCAGCGAAAAATATGAATGCAAGCAGTTTTGGTTTTCGATAGTGTTTAACAAAAAGCCTTCAGGCAGATACTCAGCCATTTTGTACCTCCAGTTTTGTATTAGTTACTGTACATAATATGTTTTCTGATGGTTGAATATACCTTAATTTTACTTTATATCTGTAGGTTAGTGGTGGGAGAAATAGCATAGATGATTTCGTAAAATAAAAAGTTTGCATAAAAAGTAGACAAATATTTCCAAAAGGGAAAAGGGCTAGTAAATTCTAGCCCTTTTTTATATTTTCGGGATTTTGCCGAGCCGTTGAAAGTACAAGATAATGAGAGTGCAACAAAGTAAGCCGATAGTGGCGCCCCTGCGCTTTGCTTCGGTAGTTGCGACAACATAATGATATGGCGGGTAGGTCAACATATCGTCCGAGCAGCAACGTATTAACCGCAATAACAATTGTCGTTCGGGACGAACGACTTTCATATTAGCCCTTGCTTCGGAAACAATTAGATACAAGCAAGCTGATAAAGGCAGCATAAACATAGCCGCCCACGCTTCAGCCCCTCTTATTAACCAGCGAGCAGAAACGTGTGAATATATGCATCTATCCTCTGCAAGACGGAAAAAGTGAAAAAAAAACGCCCCTCGGCTTCGGTCGCGGCGGGGTCTGCGCTCCCCTCTGGGGAGCCTGCCCCGCCGCCTCGGGCGTGTACGTCCCTGTGGTAATACGGACGTAATACGGACGTAATACGGACGTACAAAATACAAAAATGAAGACGTATTTTCTATTATTATACCACATTATTTCAAATTTGTAAAAACAAAATGGAGATTTCCGCAAATTTCTTGTAAAAAAAAGCTGAAATTTTGCTCATAGATATGTTATAATGATATAGAAAAGAAA
>JAZNTS010000231.1:0-10555 GCA_045591905.1 Oscillospiraceae bacterium
CAAGACCATGAATGAGTTCACAAAGAAGCTTGAAGTTGATTTCTCGTTTATGTCCTACGCTCCTTTCGTGTTCATCTCCGCAAAAACAGGTCAGCGCGTAAACAAGCTGTTTGAGATGATAAAGTTCGTACACGAACAGCACGGCATACGCATTTCCACAGGCGTACTGAACGATATGCTGAGCTATGCAACTTCCAGAGTTCAGCCGCCCTCCGACAAGGGCAAGCGCCTGAAGATATACTACATGACGCAAGCTTCCACAAATCCCCCGAATTTCGTTGTGTTCTGCAACAGCAAGGAGCTTTTCCACTACTCCTACCAGAGATATCTCGAAAACCAGATACGCGAGACATTCGGTCTTGAAGCAACTCCCATAAAGCTCACGATACGCGAAAGAGGCGAATAATGAAGCGGATACTATCGGATTACTATAAGCATTATCGCAACGTTATGATTTCAAACATCTGCCTTATTGTGCTTATTCCGCTTATGTATTTATTCACCGATTTTTCGTGGGAAAACGTGTGGGATATGGTAATTCTGTCCTTGTATATTCTGGCACTTGCACTTGGAATATGGTCGCTGGTCGAATATGTTATCACAGTACCGTTAAAGTTGAAAAAGCAGCTTGCCGAAATGCCCGAGGAGGAGAGTGCCAAGGTGCTTTCACAATACCCCGACGCTAAGCTAGTGGACAAGCACCGCTATATGGAAAAGCATTTCGTTTTCTTTTTCGCAAACAGGATATATCTGCTCAGATACTCCGACATACAAGCGGCTGAACTTAAGCGGTCAGGACTTAAGCTTACGGTAAACGGATACAAAAAGCCGATAACCATGCCTTTTCCCGAATATGGAACAGATGCGGTTGCACTGGCTTATCTGCGCAATAAAAATCCCGATATAAAAATAATCCGAAAGGAAACAACTGTATAATGGAATGGATATGCTACATCATAATGCTTGCTGTGCCTTATCTGCTCGGCGGCATTAATACATCTATCATTATAACAAAAATAAAAACAGGCAAGGATATCCGCACAATGGGCAGCGGAAACGCAGGCTTCACCAACACGCTCAGAACGCAAAGCAAATCCACAGCGATAATCGTGCTTTTCGGCGATGTCGCAAAGGCAGTGCTTGCGGTGTGGGCTGTGCGCCTTTCTTTCCTGTTTATCGGCGGAATAGATACCACAAATGTCGCACTTAACATGAACTGGGTAGGCTATGTCGCGGCGCTTATGGTAGTAGTGGGACACATCTTCCCTCTTTACTACGGCTTTAAGGGCGGCAAGGGCGTACTCGCCGCAGTTTCCGCCATATTCACCCTCGACTGGCGCAGCGGAGCTATCCTTCTTTTCGTATTCATAGTGCTTGTCGCTATCACAAGATATGTTTCGCTCGGCTCATGCGTTGCTTCTGTACTGTTTTGCATCACAACGCTTATCTTCACACACTTCATTGACAACGACCCCTCGGGCATAATCAACACTTTCATAGCCCTGTTCACAGGTGCGCTTATCATATTCATGCACCGCGGCAATATCCAAAGACTTCTTTCTCACACAGAAAAGAAGCTTGGCGAAAAAGAAAAAAGCTAAGGAGGACGTTATGGCAAGGATCGCAATACTGGGCTGCGGCTACGGCACTGCGCTTGGCGTGCTGTACAGCCATTACGGACATGAGGTAACCACATGGACAAAATTCGAGGAGGAGGCAGAGCAGCTTCGCACACAGCGCGAGCACAAAAGACTGCTCCCCGGCGTTAAGCTCCCCGATAACCTCGGCGTTACGACCGATGTAAAATGCGTTGCAGGTGCAGATATAGTTGTCGTGGCTATCCCCTCGCCTTTTTACCGCGAAGCAATTCAGGCTGTAAAGCAGTATATAGATAAAAACACCGTTGTCATCAACGCAAGCAAAGGTCTTGAGGGCGACACAGGTAACCGCCTGTCGCAGATATTGCAGCAGGAGCTTCCGCACAACGCTATAGGAGTGCTTACAGGTCCCTGCCACGCGGAAGAGATCGCGCGACTTGTGCCTACAACAGAGGTGTGCGCCGCCTATGACACGGATACAGCGAAATATATTCAAAAAACGCTCTCCAACGAGAAATACAGGATATACAGAAACGATGACGTTGCAGGCTGCGAGCTTGGCGGCGTGCTGAAAAACCCCATAGCGCTCGGCTGTGGAATTGCACGCGGAATGAAGCTCGGCGACAACACCGTTGCGGCGCTCATGACAAGAGGCATGACCGAGATAACCCGCCTTGGCGTTGCTCTCGGCGCAAACTGGAAGACTTTCACGGGAATGGCAGGCATAGGCGACCTTATCGTTACCTGCACCTCGCAGCACTCCCGTAACTACGGCGCAGGCTACCTTATCGGTGAGGGCATGGCTGCCACCGAAGCTGTTGCACAGGTCGGCACAGTAGAGGGCTACACCAGCAGTAAGATAGCTTTCCGCCTTGCACAGGAGCGCGATATCTACACCCCCATTATCGAGGAGATAGTGAATATCTGCTACAACGGCACCGACCCCAAAACAAGCATAGTGTCCCTCATGACAAGAAAAATGCGCCACGAGCGCGAGGTTTTCTGGATGGATTAAACGCACGGAGGCTGATATGGCAAAGAAAAAGCTGCCCGCAACACTAAAAGAACAGATCGCAAAGCTGCGTGAGCGCGGCTGTATTATCGAAAATGAGGAATACGCGATCGAAACGCTGAAATATATCAATTATTTCCGCCTGTCCAACTATTTCAAGCCCTTTTGTGTGACTAAGGACAGATATGAGGACGGTACGACCTTTGAGAACATCATGCGCGTGTATGAGCTTGACCAAAAGCTGCGCAGTATCCTCATCGCCGCACTTGAGGAGATAGAGATCGCGCTGCGCGCTGCACTGTCCAACTATCATTCGCTGAAATACGGTGCGCTCGGCTATCTGAACTCCTCAAATTTTGATTTCCGCCATAATCACAACTCGTTCACATCGAAGATACGCCATCTTGTGGAAGTAAACGAGGATCGCGAGTTTGTAAAGCACTACAACAACAAATACCGCGGCGACTTCCCGCTTTGGGTAATAATGGAGCTTTTCAGCTTCGGCACTCTTGCGTTCTTTTACAAGGATATGCATAACTCTGACAAAAAAGAGATCGCAGACACCTATTACAGCTGCACAAGCTCGGAGCTTGACAACTGGATATTCTGCATGAACGAGCTGCGCAACTACTGTGCACACTACAACAGGCTTTATGATAATTCGTTCCCTGTCGAGCCAAAAACTCCGCGTGAGCTTGATTATGAGCTGCAGCCGAATGTTTTCGGCTACATAATGGTTATGAAGCAGCTCTACCACCGCAAGGACGATTGGAACACCAAGGTAGTAAAACCGTTAGCGCGAATGATAAACAAAAACATGGACGTTATAAGGCTCTCTCATCTCGGACTTCCCGATGACTGGGAGCAGCAATTGATATCAGAATAACCTATTGCCGCCGTGGTGCGGCAATAATCATATATGAAAGGAGGAGATGACGTGGCGGATATCTTCAAGCTGCTCATAAGCAACAGTGCAAAGACCAAAAAAGAGATAAACGATGAGGTTCAGCGCCTTATCCGCGCAAAGATCGAAAACGTTGTTGACAAAGCGATCAAAGAAGCCCAATCGCGCCCCGACCGCGTCGAAAAGATTCCTCCGAGAGATACTGTGTATTACGGCAGAAAGCCCGCTTCGCAGCCGCAGGAAATTTTTGCGGACGAGCTTGCTTATCCGCCCGAAGCACCCGACGACAGCGCTTCAATAACCGAAAAGATACGTCAGATGCGCGAGCTTGGCCACACATTCTACAACGGCTATATGCTGCGTCAATGCGCGGAGCTTACGATAGTGAAGCAGGGCGAATTTATGCAGGACGTTACCGATGATTTCGGGAGAAGCGCATTCTGTGCCATAGAGCGCCCCATATACGGCGCGTTGTCGGCAGAGCAGCTTCGCACATATTTCACATGGCGCACCGATGTAAGGCGCGGAACTTATTTCAAAACCGACAAGCCTTATGTGATACTATATTGCTACGAGCTTCTGAATAAAATAGGCGTGCTGTCCTCCGAGGACGCTTTCAACCGCCTTATCGGCGTGTGGGAAAACTGCCGCGCATTCTGCCCGAGCTTAGATAACATCATGCCGCGATGGCTCTGCGATTTTTATGCTTTCAACGATATAGATGAGGATTTTTCACAGCTTACGGCAAGCTTTCCCGTAAAGCCGCAAGCGTGCGACGATATCACCTCCGAGCTTATGGCGCGAAACTACCGCGGCAAGCTTGAATATCTTATGCAGCACTCCTCCTATAACCTCAAAGGCAGTATTTTCTTCTCCGAGGACACTACGCCGCTGCTGAACGCCGCCGCAGAAAGCGCGCTTTCCGCTCTTGACGATTACTTCACTGCGCGCGATATCTCCCTTTTCGAGCTTATCTGCGGCAAATCAAAAAAGGATCATTCGTGGAATCCGTTTGCGGGCGCTTATGTTGACAGAGATCGCATGGACGGCTTTCGCACCTGCCGTATAAGCAGCACCGAGCGTTACTGCATAAAGCGCGGACAGCCAAGCCTTGAGCGCTTTGAAAGCGCGCCATACCGCAGCTTTATCGGATATATCCTGAAATCTGCGGAATCCGTGCTGAGAGAACGCACAGGCTTCCGCTACAGCATCGTGCCGAATCTCGCGATGGTGCGCGATGATTTTCTAAACCGCGACAAGCTGTATAAAGCCGTCAGCGAGCCGGAATTTGCCGCTGTAGTTTCTGAAGCGGTGAATAAATACTGCGACAAAAACGGGATATTTCCGCCCCGCAAAGAGCCAAAGCGCAAGAAAAAGCCCGATTACGACGAACCGCAGTATCAGTATATCCCCGCAAAGCCTCAAAAGGTCGAGATAGATATCTCCGCGCTGGAAAATATCCGCAAGGAAGCTGACGAAACCGCCAAAAAGCTTATCATTGAAGAATACGAGGACGTGGTTTCCGAGGAATGTATGACTGCGCTCTCCTCTCAGATAGAGGACGAGGTCTTTGACGAGCACACCGAGGAAGCGGCGCATGAGATACATTCACAGTATGATTTCTCGGCGCTGTCCGAGCCGTGGAAAAGTCTTGCCGAAGCGCTGGATACCGAGCTGCTTGAAGTTATAAAAGCAACGGAAAACGGCGGCGCAGAGACTCTTTGCCGCAGCAAAGGCGTTCTCCCCGAAACCGTATATGAAGAGATTAACGCCATAAGCCTTGACATCGTAGGCGACTGCATCATTGAGAACGGAACATTCGTTCCCGATTATTATGAGGATATAAAGAGCATCATCTCCGCCGCAACCTAAGGTTGCAGTATTCCAAAAAACAGAACTGTACAGTTGGTGGCTTTTTCCATTTCTGCGTGGTATACTAAAGCCATCAAACAGAAAGGCGGTCAAAAACATGAGTTTTGGTCAGAATTTGCAGTTTTTAAGAAAAATGAGAAACGGTATGACGCAGGAGGATCTTGCGGAAAAAATGAACGTCAGCAGACAGACCGTTTCAAAATGGGAGCTTGATACCGCATACCCCGAAATAGAAAAGCTTATCGAGCTGTGCGAGCTTTTCTCCTGCTCTATGGACGAGCTTATCAGAGAGGATATGAATATTGCAAACGACGCATATTCAGAAATACGCGTGGAATGGCTGGAGGAGTTCAAGTATATCCGATACGCCGTTATAAGCCGCGAGCCTGAGGAAGACGCAATAGAGCATATCCGCCGCTGGGCACAAAAGCTCGGTATCACCAAGCCGCAGATAATCGGCTGGGACTTCCCTATGCTGTCACAGGAGCAGATAAACGTCTACAATATGCATGGCTACGCCGCCGCGCTTATTCTGGACGATACATCTGTCGTTGCTGACGAAAACGCCGAGATCATCACGCAGAAAAAGCAGAAATATGCTAAGATAACCATAAAGCAATATTCCTCCGCGCCGTTTTACATAATCCCCAATGCATACAAGGCGCTGTTCTCCTACATCAAGGCAAACGGTCTCGAAGCAAGCCACACAAAGACTGCTACCCCGTGCTTTGAAAAGGAATATGTTATTGATGGCATTGACTATATGGACGTTTATATTGCAATTGAATAAGAAAACACCCGCAGAAAAACAGCACGTTTTCTGCGGGTGCAGCTTTTTTTCATCGGTCAGATAACTCCGCTTTCAGTGATCGAAAAGGTCATGCGGTCACAATCAAGCTCAGCATTTGCGCCGTAGGGGAGAACGCATATCGGTGAGGAATGTCCGAAATTAAGCCCGTACATTATCGGAAGCTGCGGCAAGCCGTATTTCTCCGAAACTATCTCCCGAATTATCCTAGCATACGGCAAAAAAGGCTCGGGTGCGCGCATTTTTCCTATGACTATTCCGTTTACCGCGTGAAGATAACCGTTATTGCCGAGCCATTCAAAAATAAACCGCGCATATTCCTCGCTCCATATTTCGGGGATCTCCTCAAAAAAGAATATCGCTCCCTCAAAATCCTCACGCTGTAAGCTAATGCCCGAAGCCTCGTCATACTCGGAAAGTCCGCCGTGCCCTCCGAACAAATGCCCGCTGACCTTTCCGCTTCCCTGTATAAGCATACAGCCCTCGTTTTTGACATAATTCCTGATACGCCGCGGGTCTGTGTGATGATTCGGCTCATAGCTCCACTCGTCCGACGGCGCTATCTCGCCTATAGGAGATGGGTCGAAAAGAACTTTTTCAAACCAATATCTGCTGTAAGGGTGCCAGCGACCCTGCTCCGCTATGGTGGTCAGCAGATTATCGCCGTAAAAAGTAGACAATCCCAGCCTATAGCAATAAAAGTGAAGCGTCATCACATCGGAATATCCGCACAGTATCTTAGGGTTGTTCTTTATGATATCAGGTTTTAAATAAGGGATAAGTCTTTCCGAATCACAGCCGCCTATGTTAGCTATTATCGCCTTTACCGACTTGTTTTCAAATGCCCACATAAGATCCTCGGCGCGCGCCTCGGGGTGCTCTTGAAGATAAGAGGTGCCTTTCATAGAGTTCGGGGCAGCAACTACATTAAGCCCAAGCTCTCTCAATCTTTGTACGCCAAGCTCATACTGCCAGCGTACCCTTGCCGCGCCCGCACAGCCCCATGAGGTGCTGACAGTCGCTATCGTATCTCCTTTGCGAAGCCGTTCGGGTCTTATCAATTCACTTCTCCCCTTTCTGAATAAATACAAGAAAAGCCATTTCTGACATGATATCAAAAATGGCTTTTTGCTTTGGGTATTAATCCTGAAGCGCAGGCAGAGCATACTTCTTTCTGTAGCTCTCAAGCGATGTGTTGAAATCGGATACCTCGCCACGCTTCAGAGCGGTCATATACTCATGAGTATCCATGTTGTTTTCCTTGACCTGAATCATGCATACAGCAATATTGGAACAGTGGTCTGAAACACGCTCAAGGTTAGTCAGCAGGTCGGAGTGGATAAAGCCAAGCTCTATCGTACACTTGCCCTCGCGCAGACGCTCGATGTGGCGGCTCTTCAGCTCGCTTCTGAGGTCGTCGATAACGTCCTCAAGCGGTTCTACCTGCTTTGCAAGGGATATATCAGAAGCATTGAATGCGTCAATAGATTTGTTCAGTATCTCCTCAACTGCATCGGTAATAACGTCGATCTCTTTGAGAGCCTCATCTGAAAAGCGAATCTTCTTCTGATACATCTCTTCAGCAGCCTCAACAATGTTTACAGCGTGGTCTGAGATACGCTCAAGATCGCCGATAGTGTGCAGAAGCTTTGAAGCAACCTTGCTGTCATGCTCATTAAGATCCTTTGCGGTTACTTTAAGCAGATAAGAGCCGATCTTATCCTCATAAATATCTATAGTGGTTTCATTTTCAATGATCTCTGCCGCTTTTTTCGCGTCATATTTATCAACAAGCTTCAAAGAGTCGATAATAGTCTTTCTTGTGAGATCAGCCATTCTGATGCATACGGTGCGGCACTGCTCGATAGCGATACCGGGCGTTACTAGCAGACGGTCGTCCAGCATGGGCATCTGTGCGTCCTCTTCGCCTTTCTTGTTGCGAACAGTAAGGCAAGCAAGCTTTTCAAGCTGCTTTGTAAATGGCAGGAACAGACAGGTAGCAAGAACGTTGAATGCTGTATGAATTATCGGAATGCTAATTCCGCTGAGCTGTTCGTTCATAAAACTGAAATTCACAAAAGAATTGATAAGATAGAAAATGCTGAGAAGAACTATCGTGCCGATGACGTTAAAATACAAATGCACGATAGCAACACGCTTTGCGGACTTGTTTGCACCTATAGAAGAGATAAGCGCTGTTACGCAGGTGCCGATATTCTGACCAAGCAGGATAGGCAGAGCCATTGCATGAGTGATCGTTCCTGTAGAAGCTACAGTCTGAAGAATACCTACAGAAGCAGAGGAAGACTGAATGATAGCAGTAAGAACAGCACCCGCCAGCACACCGAGTACAGGATTGGAGAACATTGTCATTGCTTCACGGAACTCGGGTATGTCTTTAAGCACTGAAACAGCGTCAGACATCTTGTCCATACCAAACATAAGAACAGCAAATCCAAGCAGGATAGTCGCAATGTTGTGCTTCTTATCGGACTTTGTAAACATTATAAGAGCGATGCCGACAATAGCAAGGACAGGTGTAAACGAATCGGGTTTTAAAAACTCAAGAAAGCCTGTGCCCTCAATAGAGTTCGTAGCAAGCAGCCATGATGTAACGGTAGTACCAATGTTTGCGCCCATGATAACGCCGATAGCCTGTCGCAGCTTCATGATACCCGAGTTTACAAAGCCGACCATCATGACCGTGGTAGCAGATGAAGACTGGATAACGGCTGTGACGCCCATACCGAGCAGAACGCCCTTAACAGGGTTCGATGTAAGCTTTTCAAGCCATTTTTCAAGCTTACCGCCCGCAAGCTTTTCAAGCGAAGCGCTTAACGTATTCATTCCGAAAAGGAACATTGCCAAACCGCCAAGCAGCGCAAGTATCTGGAAGATACCAAATTCAGCGGCGGGAGCTTCAGCAGTCACAGCCTGTGAGATGGTTTGGAACAATAATAAATCCATTTGTGTTCTCCTTTGAATTTTGAGCGATCTTTCTTTATCGCTTTCGTCTTAACTTTTTTTGCAGTCAACATTATTATACAAGATTTTTGCGCAATTGTACAGTGGTTTTCACGTTTTTTAAAATTTTCCCCAAAATCCATAATTTATTTTTTGTAAATCTCGTTTTTCTGTCAAATTTGCGTATAAAACAGCATTACAATAAGGTTTTTGGCAAAGTTTCGGTAAAGATAACTTCCGAAATGACTGTATTAAAGCCGCATGATGCAGCGGTCTGCATAAAATTGTAAAAATGACTGATTTTGCCGATTTCAGAGGTTTTTTTATGTTGATTTTGCCAGAATTATTATAAACTAAATGTTAAACTGCAACAAATACGCGACAGCTTGTCCCTTTTGGGACACAACGCACCCCTTCGCCCATTGAAATATTTTAGCGGCTTAATGTATAATAGTATAGTGATTATGTGGTATTTTGTACAAAAGCTGCCTAAGCAAGGCGCTTAAAGGAGCATATATGAAAGAAAAAAAGGAACTGCCGAAGCAGTCGCTTTGGGGAAAGATATTCCAAAAGCTGCTTACTGCAACGGTTTATTTTCTGTTCAGACCCAAAATAGTCTGGGAGGACAAGAAGTATAAAAAACTGCTGAAAAAACAGCCTGCGGTATTTGTCGCAAACCATACGCATCACTTTGACGGTGCGTTTTCGGGCGCGGTTCTGGGCAGATTCAAGCCCTATGTGCTGGTGCAGAAAAGCTGGTACGATAAAAAAGGCGTGGGCACCGCGATACGCTGGTGCAGATGTATGCCTATAGACTTAAGCGGCGCAGACGCTGATTGGTACATAAACGCCGAGCAGCTTATTAAAGACGGCGGCTCTATGGTGATATTCCCCGAGGGCGGTATCGCCCGCAGCGGTAAAATGCAGCAGTTCAAGCCCGGCGCGGCGCTTTTGTCTGCGGCAACAGGCGCTGTGATAGTTCCTGCCGCAATATACGGAGAATATAAAATGGTGTTCGGCAAAAGGCAAAAGCTGCTGATAGGAAAGCCTATCGAAAGCTGCTGCCCCGAAGATATGCGCCACTCAAAATACGCGCGACAGCTCATAAGCAAGGCAGAGCTTGAAGTAAGACGCCTGTACGGAGTTCTCGAAGCACAGTACGGCAAGCTCAAGGTATACGACGATGATAATTTCGCCGCTCCCGAAAAGGAAGCTGTCACAAACTAAGTAAAACAGCGGGCAGACCCGCAAAAATATATAGTTCTCTAAAAATCTGCTTATGACTGATTTTTAGAGTTCCAAAAAGAAAGAGGTATTTATTATGAACATCGAAATCGCAGAAAAGATCAAGGCAATGCTGGTTGAAAACCTTAGAATCCCCGCAGACGAGCTGGAGT
>JAZNTS010000232.1:0-3010 GCA_045591905.1 Oscillospiraceae bacterium
TGTAATATAGCATTCGTCACAGTTGTTCTGCAGATCCTTACCTGTAATGCCGAAAGGACGCAGATCAACGAGCATCAGGTGGTTGTCAGTACCGCCTGAAACAAGATTGAAGCCCTTTTCGAGCAGTGTATCAGCAAGCACCTTTGCGTTCTTAACGATCTGAGCGCCATAAGCCTTGAACTCTGGCTTCAAAGCCTCGCCGAAGCATACAGCCTTACCTGCGATAACGTGCATGAGAGGACCGCCCTGTGTGCCGGGGAAAATAGCGGAGTCGATCTTCTTTGCGAGATACTCGTTGTTTGTGAGGATAAGACCGCCTCTGGGACCGCGCAGAGTCTTATGTGTAGTTGTTGTCACGATATCAGCATAAGGAACAGGACTCATATGTACACCTGCGGCAACAAGACCTGCGATATGTGCCATATCGACCATGAGATAAGCGCCTACCGCTCTTGCGATAGAGGACAGCTTTACAAAATCAATTGCTCTGGGATATGCGGAAGCACCGGCTACGATGAGCTTAGGCTTGCACTTATTAGCCTGCTTGTAAAGATCTTCGTAATCAATAAAGCCATCGTCATTAGTGCCATAGGGAACGAAATTGTATATCTTACCAGAAATATTAACAGGAGAACCATGTGTAAGGTGACCGCCATGAGCAAGGCTCATACCCATTACTGTGTCACCGGGCTGAAGCAGAGCAACATATACAGCAGTGTTAGCCTGTGCGCCCGAGTGAGCCTGTACATTTGCGTACTTTGCACCAAAAAGCTCCTTAGCGCGCTCAATAGCGATAGTTTCTACGATATCAACGTCCTCGCAGCCGCCGTAGTATCTC
Source organism: Oscillospiraceae bacterium (assembly GCA_045591905.1). Taxonomy (GTDB): domain Bacteria; phylum Bacillota; class Clostridia; order Oscillospirales; family Ruminococcaceae; genus CAG-115. The sequence continues at coordinate 839 of JAZNTS010000232.1, forward strand.
TTTCCGGGGTAGCCCTCAGCATACTTGTTTGTGAGCACGCTTCCCATTGCAGCCATAACCGCGGGAGATACGATATTCTCACTAGCGATAAGCTCCAGATTTCTCTTCTGGCGTGAAAGCTCCAGACCCATTGCGTCTGCAACTTCCTTATCATACTGACCAAGGAAGCCGATAGAATCCATTAAATCGTTGTACATTACAGGTACTCCTTTCGAAAATCCGAATTATAAAACTGCGTAAAAACCTTGAGCAGCCTCTCTTTTTACTACACCATGCCGACTCAGCGTGCTTATTGCTCGCGGTTGACACAAAATCAAATAAAAAGCTCGAAAAAGCACAGGTTTTTGAAAAAGCTAGTTTTATTATAACCTAAATTCAAACTAATTGCAAGTAATTTTTTGTAATTTAATGAAAATTGAAGAATTTTTTCATACACATCAAAACACCGAGAAGATAAAACGTTTTCTCGGTGTTTTGTGTATAACGTTAAGCGGGTTGGATATCAAGAGAGGACTTTATTTTGCCGTTCTCACAGAATTCGACCTCTAATCTGATGCACATATCGGCATATTCTCCGCCGTCAGCAGTAATATCGTATTCCAAATAAAGAAAAACACTGGGCGGAATTTCATAATCGAAATCATCTTTCGGCTCACGTTCGGAGTCATATGCATCTATGACATTAAGCTCATGAGCGTCTACTGTTCCCTGAATGTACTCTTCATAGTCCTCTGCTTCCATAGTATACTCGTCTACATAGGTGTTTATATCAGCAAAGCGCTTGTCATGTAGCGCTGAAAGCACCTGCTTTAAAATATTAAGTCCGTATTCCTTTCTTTCAGCTTCTGTTACCGACACAGCTTTATACCCCCTATCTGCTTTTAAAGTATTCATGTATGAGCCAATTAAAAATGTTAATCAATTGATAAGCTTATCAAGCTCAACCAACAGCTTTCGTTTAAGCTCCGTAAGCTCCTGCTCGCTTGGACGGTTTGCGTCATCGTACATCTTTTCCATAGGATACCACCATATAGGACCTTTGCCGTTGTTGCCGTAATTTTCGATATCCCCTACCCTGCGCGGCGACAGGTGCCAATGAAGATGCGCGTCACCCTGACCTAGGCACTCATAATTCATCTTTTCAGCGCCAAAGGCATTTTTAGCTGCCTCGGCAACTAAAACCATCTCCTGCATGAACTTTGTCATGAAATCGTGGTCAAGATAGAACAGCTCAGTCTTGTGCTGCTTACAAAGAAATAATGTGTAGCCCTTGAAATGCTGATGGTCGCCTATAACGACATAGCCAGTTTCAAGCTCCTTGACAAAATAAGGATTTGTGCCGTTTTTTATCATTTCGATGCGGTCGCAGATAAGGCACATGGTGGTTCTCCTTGGTATCAGTTATTCTTCTCGTATTGTTCGATTACCCAGTTTATTATGCCGATGCTACCATTTCTTCCGCTTCTTATCCACTTGATAAACTCCGAAAAATACCATCCGACATTGAAAGAGCATTTGATAATATTTTCATAATTCAAGTCAAAATGCACCATCTGCCCTTTTGCATAAAATGACATACCATCATCGGAGATCAAAGAATGCGAGCATTGATATACATGCCCATTTGGCTTTGTGATATCAAGAGCAACTGCATCACCATCAAGGGTCGAAGCAAATGTGACAAAACCTAACGGCTTGATTATACAGCCAGGGACATAGTGCGTGTTCTCCTCGAGTATCCTTGAAAGCGGGTACAGCATATAGCCACCAAGCTTGACTTCCTCCTGTGGCATACACTCCGAAAAGAATTTGCGCATATCCTCGGGCATTTTTCCATCACAAAGCTCTTGCAGCTGCTTCATCTCGTCCTCGGTAGCAGGAGCAAACGCGCCTTTTTTTCTGCACATTTGCATACTTTTATCAAGTGATCGCATACCTTCTTCAAATACAGTCACTTATCTTATCCCCCATTTCTGAGCACGACACAAGCTTCATTCCCTCCGACATGATATCGCCTGTTCTGTAGCCTGTATCAAGCACTTTATTTACAGCAGCTTCGACAGCATCAGCTTCAGCTGTCATATCAAAGGAATAGCGCAGCATCATTGCCGCTGAAAGTATAGTCGCAATAGGGTTTGCCTTATTCTGTCCCGCGATATCGGGTGCGGAGCC
>JAZNTS010000233.1:0-6158 GCA_045591905.1 Oscillospiraceae bacterium
GCAAGACCTACGGAAGTCGTGGCCTTGCCCTCGCCTGCAGGAGTGGGATTGATAGCTGTGACAAGGATAAGCGTGCCGTCGGGATTAGCCTTAACCCTATCGATAAGCTTCTGCGAAAGCTTCGCCTTGTAGTGACCGTAAGGCTCCAGCTCGTCCTCTGTAACGCCGAGCTTTGCCGCAACGTCCTTTATCTTCATCATTTTAGCCTGCTGAGCAATTTCAATATCTGTAAGCATAGTAATTACCTCCGTATAAAGGAATAAATTATTTTTTTATCAGAATAAGCTAAGCTGGGAAATATCCTTTCCCGAAACACTGCCTGCCGAGGGTATCGTCTTTATGCGGTAGTCCTCGGGATCTTTAAGGTCGCTGTTTTGGAGCAGATATGCGCCCGTAAGCTCCGCCTTTGTGAGCCTCATTACCTGAACGCCCTGTGTATCTCTTGTTGCTTTTGGAAGTACAAGCGCGGTGTTGAATACAAGCACCTTGCCTGCAGAGGATTTCAGAACGAAATCAGCCTCACCGTCAGTAACGAACATTCCAACTACTTCAGATAGGTCGGAATAAGCGTTTGCAAGCTTCTTTCGCTTGGTCTTGGTCTCAAAGGAGGAAAGCGGTATCTTCGCGCATTTACCGTTCTTGAAGAATATCACAAGCTGCTCCTTGTAGCTTTCGGTAACAGCCATGAACGTTATGCTCTCGCCCTCGTCAAGTCCGAGCTTTGCGGGAACGTAATCGCCCATAACGCTCGCCTTGGTTTCGTCGAAATCAAGACAGCGGCTCTTGTAGCACTGGAATTTATCAGTGAAGAACAGAAGTTCGCTGTTGCTGCTGACCTCGCGCTGATAGATTATCTCGTCGCCCTCTTTAAGCTTCTGCTGATTGCTCATTCGAAGCGACTGCGGAGTTATCTTCTTGAGATAGCCCTCACGCGTGAAGAACAGATTTACGGGATAAGCCTTGGGAAGCTCCTCCTCGACCTCTGCCTCTATCTCCGCAACGTCGTAAAGGAACATAGTGCGGCGCGGCCGACCGTATTTTTTGATGATATCTCGAAGCTCGTCGATTATCAGCCTGCTGATCTTCTTTGTATCGGCGAGGATATCCTCCATCTCGGCGATCTCTTTTTCAAGGTCGTCCGTTTCCTGAGTGCGCTTTAAAATGTACTCGCGGTTGATGTGGCGAAGCTTAATTTCCGCAACATACTCCGCCTGAAGCTCGTCAATTCCGAAGCCTATCATAAGGTTAGGAACGACCTCGGCTTCTTCTTCCGTTTCGCGTATCACCTTGATGGCGTAGTCGATATCAAGCAGTATCTTCTTTAAGCCGAGCAGCAGATGCAGCTTTTCTTTTTTCTTCTGCAGATCGAAATACACGCGCCTGCGCACACACTGACGGCGGAATTCTATCCACTCCGTGAGTATCTCCCTAACCCCCATCACTCGCGGTGTTCCTGCAATAAGCACATTGAAATTGCAGTTGAAATTATCCTGCAAAGGCGTCAGCTTGAACAGCTTTTGCATTACCGCGTCGGGATCGTTTCCCTTTTTCAGATCAAACGCAAGGCGCAGACCCGAAAGGTCGGTTTCATCTCTCACATCGGATATCTCACGAAGCTTTCCGTCCTTGACAAGCTCCACGACTTTGTCAATTATCGCCTCAACGGTAGTTGAAGGCGGTATCTGCGTAACCTCGATACAGCGCGCGTCCTTGTCGTAGTTATACACTGCACGCACCTTTATCGCGCCAAGTCCCGTATTGTAGACCTTGCGCATCTCGGCTTCGTCATAAACGATATAGCCGCCGCCGGGGAAATCGGGGCCTTTCAGCGTTGTAAGCGGATCGTGCTCGGGGTCTTTCATCATAGCGATTGTGGTCTCGCAAACCTCGGTGAGATTAAACGAGCAGATATTGCTCGCCATAGATACCGCAAGTCCGAAATTGCTGTTTACAAGCACCGACGGAAATCTAACAGGAAACAACGATGGTTCCAGCATGGTGTTATCGTAGTTCGGCACCATGTCAACAGCGTCCTTGTCGATCTCGGCGAAAAGCTCTGCGGAAATGCCCTCAAGCTTTGCCTCGGTGTATCGTGCAGCAGCATAAGCCATATCGCGGGAGTATGCCTTGCCGAAGTTACCCTTGCTATCAACGTAAGGGTGAAGCAGGGCTTCGTTGCCGCGGGCAAGTCTTACCATCGTTTCATATATAGCCGCGTCACCGTGCGGGTTTAATCTCATGGTCTGACCGACGATGTTAGCAGACTTTGTTCTCGCGCCGTTCAGAAGTCCCATTTTATACATCGTATAAAGCAGCTTTCTGTGCGAGGGCTTGAAGCCGTCTATCTCAGGCAGCGCACGCGATACGATAACGCTCATCGCATACGGCATATAGTTTTCCTCGAGGGTGCTGACTATGTCCTTTGCGACCACAGTACCGCTGCCCTCGATATATGCGTCGTTATGCTGCTTTTTCGGCGGCTGCTTTTTTGGGGTTGTTTTTTTCAAGATCTATTCTCCTTGATGATGTTTGTCTTTTAAACAGGCGAGCTGATGTGTATTGCCATTTGTAGACCCGCCCTAAATTTTCACGTTATTTTAAGAAATATCCGCGATTTCAAGATACCTGCTGCCGTGCTCCCTGATGAACTCCTTACGGCCCTCAAGGTCGTTTCCGAGAAGCACATCGAACATCTCACGCGTAGCCTCAACATCTGTCGGGCTTACCTTTATAAGGCGGCGCGTTTCGGGATTCATGGTTGTAAGCGACATCATGTCTGGGTCGTTCTCACCAAGTCCTTTTGAGCGCTGGATAGTGAACTTCTTCTCGCCTATCATGCCGAGTATCTTGGTCTTTTCAGGCTCGGTATAGGCAAAATAAGTCTTGTCCTTGGTGTTTATCTCATACAGCGGCGACTCCGCAATATACACATAACCCTGCTCGATAAGCGTGGGACAAAGCTCCTGTATCATCGTGAGTATCAGTGTTCTTATCTGGAAGCCGTCAACGTCGGCATCGGTACAGATAACTATCTTGTTCCAGCGCAGATTGTCGAGATTGAACGTTGAAAGGTTTTTGTTCGCCTTGGATTTTATCTCAACACCGCAGCCCAGCACCTTGATAAGATTTGTGATTATCTCGCTTTTGAATATCTTTTCGTGGCTTGCTTTGAGGCAGTTCAGTATCTTACCTCTTACAGGGATAACAGCCTGAAACTCCGCGTCACGTGCAAGCTTTACAGAACCGAGCGCCGAGTCACCCTCCACGATGTAGACCTCGCGCTTCTGCTTATCCTTGCTGCGGCAGTCAACAAACTTATCAATACGGTTGGTGAGGTCGATAGTGCCCGTTAGTTTCTGTAACGTGGACTGGCGTATCTTGTCGGCGTTCTCACGAGAACGCTTGTTTATCAGCACCTGCGCGGCGATCTTTGCAGCCTCGTCGGGATTTTCAAGGAAATACACCTCAAGCTGATGCTTCAGCCAATCAGTCATAGCCTCATTTATAAAGCTGTTGGTGACAGCCTTTTTGGTCTGATTTTCATAGCTTGCCTGTGTGGAGAAGTTTGAGGAGATAAACACAAGACAATCCTCGATATCCTCCCACTTTATGCCCTTTTCGCCCTTGTTGTACTTGCTGTTGTTCTTGAGATAGCTGTCAATCTGAGAAAGGAACGCCTTGTTCAGCGCTTTCTGCGGGCTTCCTCCGTGCTCAAGCCAAGAGGAGTTGTGATAATGCTCGATAAAGCTTACTTCCTTGCTGAAAACAAACGCTACGTTCATCTTCAGCTTATATTCGTCCTTATCCTCTCTGTCCTTGCCCTGTCGCTGAGCATTCCAGCTTTGCGGCGTTGTCATAGCCTTTTCGCCTGCGACCTCAGTAAGATAGTCGCTGATGCCATGCTCATAACAGAAGCGCTGCTCTGAGATATTGCCCTCCTCGTCCTCTGAACGAAGCAAAAACTCTATGCCATCGTTTACGATAGCCTGTCGGCGAAGCATATCTGTCAGAAATTCAGTGCCGATGTCGATGTCTGTGAACACCTCAAGGTCGGGCTTCCAGTGTATCTTTGTACCCGTGCTGCCATCGCCCTTGTGCTTTTCAAAGCCGCGCTCCTCCTTGCTCACATTGAAGCCCTTTTCAAAGCGCAGAGAATACTCCCATGTGCCGTTGCGGCTTTCTACCTCCATATATTCCGAAGCAAACTGAGTTGCACACAGGCCAAGACCGTTAAGTCCAAGCGCATACGAATAGTTTCCGCCATCGTTGTTGCTGTATTTACCGCCTGCATAGAGCGTGCAGAAAGCAAGCTCCCAGTTATACTTATCCTCGGATTTATTGTAGTCTATCGGGATACCGCGTCCGTTATCCTCGACAGTCACTGATTTATCCGCATGAAGCGTGATAGAAATGACCTTGCCGTAGCCCTCGCGCGCCTCATCTATGGAGTTTGATATTATCTCAAACACTGAGTGGCGACAGCCCTCAACACTGTCTGAGCCGAAGATAACCGCAGGGCGCAGACGCACCTGATCGGGGCCTTTCAGCGAAACAAGATCATTATAACTCGATTCTTTAGCCATTTATACACCTACTGTTTACATTTTTCGGCATATCTGCACACACTTTTTTACACAATATGCCATAATACAATACTAATAAATTATACCACATATTGACGAAAAAAGCAAGAGCCGCCGCAATTTTTTGTGTTGCGGCGGCTCAAAGCCTGTTAAATTAAACTATCGTCACAGTTCCGTCGGCATTAAACGATACGGAGCTTTTTGGAAACCATTCAAATCGCGGCTTTCCCGATGAGGTATCAAGCACAGCGTACTGCTCTGCGCCGTTGGCGTTATACTCAACGATAAGATACTCCCCGTGCACGAACACGCTCGTGCCCATATTTACATTCTCATCGCCTGTTGAAATGGTCATACTATCAATAAGGTCGGTCTTGTCGTAAACATTCAGCATAAGACCATCGTCACCGTTATACACGGCATAAAGTCTGTCGCCGATAATGTTTGTTTCTACGGAGCCAAGCTTATCGCTTACAAGCGCATAGCCGCTTCCATCGTTGTAGAATATCTCGCTGTCGCTCAGCCACTGAGCATGACTGTTGCCCATCATGCGCTGTGCATAATAGCTTCCGTCAGAGCGCACGAAAAATTCAGCGTCCAGTACAAAGCTTCCGTATCCACGCTCATCGGACTTTGTCATTACAGATATCGCATAGTCGGAATGCAGCCAATAAACAGAATAAACCTTGTCATCTATGCAGTAATGCTCGTCTGTCCAGCTAAGCTTTCCATCGGTAAAGTCGAAGAAAAAGCTGAAATACCGCATATCTTCGGGATCATCGGCATTCTGCATCTTCAGCAGGAATGCCTGCTTATCGTTTATCTTCGTTTCGTAAACGCTCTGCAGGTCGTCGTTCTCGTCGATTGGACGAGTCCAGCGCGTGCCGTTTTCATCGGTGAATTCTATGTCATAGAACTGCGCGATATCGAAATTATCATCACCCGACAAGGTGCTGCTGGTATACATAAGACCAAGGTCGTTCAGTTCACTTCCGCTTTCGTACATCACGTCAAGCTTGCCGAAGCTTTCGTCGCAAACGCAATGCTCAATGCTGTACTTACGGCTTACGCCTCCGGTACTTATATAATACATAAGCTCGGTGTCGTCCTTGGAAATATAATATGCGTCTTGTGTACTCAATGCATAATAACCGTCCTCGTCTTCGTAGCAGCCGACCCAGTATCCTCTATAAAAGAAGCGCTCAAAGCTCATCTCGCCCAGACCCATGTCCTCGCCCCAATAGCCGAAGAAATGATCCATCGCAATTTGAAGTCCCTCTCTGTTTTTCAGCGCCTTGCTGTAGTCAATGGTAATGATATCGTTAGATCGCTCCCTGAAGCTCCATGCACTGGTTGCCTCCATTGTATCAATATCAAAAACATAAGCGCAAGCACTGACACCCATGTCTATGCCGACAGTGTTCTCACTGGGGCAATCGTACAGAAAATTTGTGACATAAGCATAAGTACAAAAATCCTCTGTGACCCATGTCTCGTCTTCGGGCTGATAATTTTCCTCGGTAAATATTCTGAACTTGCCGTCCTTTATCGCATAATAATGACACGAACCTCCAC
>JAZNTS010000234.1:0-6176 GCA_045591905.1 Oscillospiraceae bacterium
TAAATCAAATGCACCCGAGCTGCTTGAAAAAGCGCTTCGCTCTAAGCGCCGCCGCTGCATGATAGGCACAGGCTCGATGTGCGACCCGTATCTTCACGCGGAAAAGGAGCTTCTCCTCACTCGCCGCTGCCTTGAAATAATTTGGAAATACGATTTCGGCGCGGCGGTGCAGACAAAATCCGACCTTGTGCTGCGCGATATCGACCTTTTGCAGAGCATAAACCACAGCACAAAAGCGGTCGTGCAGATGACGCTCACCACGGCAGACGAGGAGCTTTGCCGCATAGTTGAGCCGAATGTCTGCACGACAAAGCGCCGCTTCGAGGTGCTTTGCGAAATGAAAAAAGCGGATATTCCAACCATCGTGTGGCTTTGCCCGATACTTCCGTTTATCAACGATACAAAGGAAAATATCCTTGCGATAGTGGACTACGCCGCACGCGCAGGCTGTGTGGGTATCATAAGCTTCGGCATGGGAATGACGCTTCGCGACGGCGACAGGCAGTATTACTACGCGGCGCTGGACAAGCACTTCCCACAGCTTCGGGAGAAATACGAGCGGCGCTACGGTGCAGCTTATGAGATAGCCTCACCAAACGGCGGCGAGCTTTGGCGCACATTCACCGAGGCGTGCGAAAAGGCGGGGCTCGAATACCGCAACGACCGACTTTTCGGCTATCTGCACGAATTTCCCGCCGAAGAACAGCTCACATTGGACGGCTTCTGACGCGCACAAATCAACACCATCGGCATAAAATACATCAGGGTAAAAAACACAGCCGTGCCGATGGTGGCGAAGCTGTATCACGGTATAACTGCGGACGGCTGCGCCCGCGAATAGCCAAAAGCATACAGCGGCTGTTTTATATACCCAAAAAGGCTCTGCCAAAAAGCAGAGCCTTATTCTTTTTTATTCTTGTTCCGCCGAGATATATTTCGCCGCGAAATGTCGCGAGATCAACATAACGACTATTCCTAGGGCGGGAATAATACCGTAGAACAGCACTCTGATAAACCACATGGTAACTACAGCGTCGAGTGCGCAGAATGCAATTGCTGTCAGCAGTCCCATAACTATCACCTCTAAGGTGATGTAGACGACAGTGTTCATGGCGGCGCTCAGCTTCATTGACAACGGGAAAGCGGGGAACAGCACCATCATTTCTGTAAAGCCGAAAACAAACGGAGCAGCGATGCATATCTCCAGAGGATAGTTGTACAGAAGTGCTGCGGTGAGATTAAGGACTAAGCAGATCAGCATCAGAAAACCAATGATTACAAGCGAAGCGATGAACTTTGTGTCGATTATCTGCTTTCTTGTTACGGGGAGCGTAAGCTGAAGCTTTGCCCAGCCCGATATTTTATCATCGTTCAGAGTATTCAGCATAAATGACGAGGAGAGCAATATCATCATGAAGTTGGAGAGGACTACAGGGATTACTGCAATGATCGCGAAATGTTCTGCGCCGCTCGGGACTTCGCCGGTAAAGTCCGCTAACAGCAGCATCATTATTGAAGGTATTGCTGTTATCGCAAGACCCAGCAGCACCTGAAACCTTACGCAGTATATCTCCTTTAAAATCAGACCTTTCAACACAGATCCCCCTTTCTTACGCGGTTGCTGATTATAAACCAGCCGATGATGTAGGCTGCAACTGTAACGCCCAGAGCAATGAGCATGAACTCGGGTGTAATGAAGCTGAACGGGTCGGCCAGAGCGCCGCCGTCTTCCTTATCAAAGAAAAGCCACATAAGCGGCAGTATAATGCCGAAGCCCAGCACAAAGCCGAACAGTGCACCTGCTTTTTCGCTGCTCTTAAACTTAATTGTAAGAGGTATCAGTATCCACTCCATAACGCCGCCGAGCATTATGATCAGCGCCATCACGCCGAGATGCTGCAGGCTGTATATATCGGGGCAAGCGAGGTTTACTATGAAATAATGCAACAGCACCATTACCGCGCCGATAAGGCAGGAGCCGATGTTTATTATAAACTGAGTCAGCATAAATTCACGGCGTTTGATACCCGTGAGGGAGTAGTTCAGAAAGCGGCTCTTGATATTCTTTTCAAGGTCGCGCGTGATAGGCTCCAGCAACACCATGGGAGCCGCTGACGCAAATATCATTGTAAAGGTGCTGAATGTCATGAGAATAGCAGGGTCATCGCAGTTTGCGCTGAAAAGGATAGCTGCAGCAGCTGTCGCGACTACGAATATAGCGCCTGCCACGATGAAAAACGTTTTATTCAGCAGCGTGTATGTATAAAGAAGTCCTTTCATATCAGCCCTCCTTTACATAGAATACCATGATGTCGTCGATGGTGGGGATATCAACGGCGAGGTCGGGATACTTTTCTGCGGCGGTAGTAAGCACCTCGCAATTGAAGCGGTTTTTGCGCATACCGATGATGTCTTCCTTGTCTATAAGCGCAAGCTGCTCCTCGCCGCACTTAATGATGCGGTACTTGTCGCGCATTTCGTTGCGCTCCTCTACGAAGATGACCTTGCCCTTGTGGATAAAGGTGATATAGTCCGCAATGCGATCAAGGTCGCTTGTGATGTGGGAGGAAAGCAGTATCGAATGGCTCTCGTCCTGCATAAATTCAAGGAAGATATCCAGTATCTCGCTTCTCATTACGGGGTCAAGACCGCTAGTCGGCTCGTCAAGCACAAGAAGCTGAGGGTCGTGGGAAAGCGCCGCCGCGATGGATAATCTCATCTCCATACCGCGCGAGAATGTTCTGAACTTTTTCTTTGTGGGAAGCTCAAAGCGTGTGAGATACTTGAAGAATGTTTCACTGCTCCAGTTGCGGTATATTCCCGTCATCACCTTGTCAAGCTGAATAGCGTTCAGGGTATTCGGGAATGTAAGCCCGTCAAATACAACGCCTATCTTTTCCTTAAGCTCCTTGGAGAGATCCTGCGAATTTTCGCCAAGCACGGTTATCTCGCCGCTGTCGGGCTTCATAAGTCCGAGGATAGCTTTGATAGTCGTACTTTTTCCTGCGCCGTTCTCGCCGATAAAGCCCATTACAGTGCCGCAGGGAACGCTGAAGCTTACGTTGTTAAGCTCAAACTGTGCGTATTTCTTGTTAATGCCCTTGATCTCAATGCAGTTTTCCATGATGTTGTCCTCCGTATTGTAAAATTATGCTTACTCGTCCAGTATAAGTGAAAGAAGCTCGCAAAGCTCCTCATTTGTAACGCCGCTCTGCTTTGCAATGTCTGCGGCGGCGGCAAGGTGCTTTTCGATCTCGCGCAGATTCTGCTCCCTCAGAAGCTCGGGATTCTGCGCCGCAACAAAGCTTCCCCTGCCCGTAAACGACTGGATAAGACCCTCGCTTTCCAGTATCTCATACGCGCGCTTTGTGGTGATAACGCTTATGCGCAGATCCTGCGCGAGCGTTCTCATTGAGGGAAGCGCGTCCCCCTCTTTCAGCTTGCCGCTCATGATCATGCCCTTTATCTGAGAGGATATCTGCTCGTAGATCGGCACGCCTGCTGTGTTGGTTATTATGATATTCATTTTATACCCCATTCGAATGTATCGTTTGTGTTTATTGTGTATATCTGTTATATACAATATACCACCTATATACATTTTTGTCAAGTACTTTTGTTAAAAAAACGTTAAAAACACTGCATTTTTCTGCAAACCGCAAAAATATTTGGTTTTCCTCTTGACAACAACAAGATATTTGTGCTAAAATGTACATAAAGTAAGAAAAACATGAACGAATTTGAAAGGAGCTGATAAGATGACCGACGTAATGGCTGTGCTGGAAAGAGCAAGACATTTTGAAATTGAGATATCCGCACAGCTTGAGCACATAGAACGACTGCACAGAATAATCGCAAGAGCGGGACACAGCCACAGCTACTCCGTGAAGATGATTGAAAAGCTTGAAAAGCTGGAGCGCGAGGTCAATCATCAAATCGACCGCACAGTTGACGCAAAGCTTGAAGCGTTGGAGTACATAAGCATTCTCGACGGCGAGGAGCGCGGCGTTATCGAATCGTATTTCATACTCGGCAAGACTTGGGAGCAGATAGCGGACAAGATGTACATGAGCGACCGCCGCGTGTTCCTTATAAGAAAAAAGGCGCTCAGTAAGCTTAACAAGCATTTTGGAAATATAGACAGGAGGCAATATGGGTATTGGAATGAGGATACGCGAGCTTCGGGAGCGTGCGCAGATAACTCAGGAGGAGCTTGCAAAGAGAATAGGTGTAACTCCCTCTGCGGTAGGTAATTACGAGCGCGAGGTCAGTCACCCGCGCGAGGAGGTGCTGTATCGTATGTTTAAGGCGCTGCATTGTCAGCCCAACGAGCTGTTTTGCGATTACTACACCGATGACAGCGTTGAGGCGGAGCTTCTCACGAAATACCGCGCGCTTGACGAATACGGCAAGGAGCTTGTGGAGACCTGCGCCGATATCGAATACCGCCGCTGCAAGGGCGACAGCGTTCTTATCGCCGCACGCGGAAACGGCGCTCCAAGGAGAGTCATCATGAAAAAGCGCAGCACCGCCGAAAGCATATTTGACAAGCCCTATTATGACGGAGGAAGAAAATGACCGCTGTAAAAGCGCTTATTCACGCCAATATAAAAACACTGCCCGTTGACCTAAAAAAACTCGCGGACAGCTTTGATATAAAGCTCGTCAGCTATAAAAGCTGTATGGAGATATATGACCTCGGCGATATCTATGCGCTGAGTCCCTACGGCTTCAGCTTTAAAGAAAACGGACGATATATCTGTGCAATCAATGAAAACCTCTGCGGAAACACACGCCGCCGTTTCACCGAAGCACACGAGATAGCGCATATCCTACTCGGTCACACAAACGAAAGCAGCGATGATTCCATGGCTCATTGTGAGCGCGAAGCAGACAGACTTGCCGGTGAAATGCTTGCTCCGCTGTCGGTGCTGCATTTCTGCGGAGTGTCCTCCTCGGCTGAAATAGCGCGGCTGTGCGGCATATCCATGCAGGCGGCTGAGATACGTCTGCGTGAGCTTTGCAGGATACGGCGGCAGCATTCCGAGCTTATGCGAAGCGATTCGGGAAACGCAGCACAGATATTCCTCCCCGACGAGGACAGCCGACAGCTTCACACACAAATGCTTGATTTCATCGCGGAATATCTCACCCGCCGCGCCGCACATGACGGCTACGCCGAGCATTTGAAGCGCATATCGGGAAAAAGCATGACGATAGAATAGTCCCTCACCTTTCACTAAAATAACACGACCCCGACACTTTAAAATGTCGGGGTCGTAACTATTTCGTTCTGAATTTATACAGTCGCCTTGTGGAACACTTTCTTGCCCTTGCGGATTATAACCTCGGACTCAATAGCTATCTGAGCTGTGGGGTCCTCGATAACAACATCGTCAACTGCTATGCCCTTGCCCGCGATAAGGTTTCTCGCCTCACGCTTAGAGGGAGCAAGCTTTGTTGCTACCAGCAGGTCAAGAATGCCTATCTTGCCGTCTGTAAGCTCAACCTTTGTTGTGGGCATATTCTCAGTGTTACCCTTGCCGCCGAACAGGTTCTTTGCTGCTTCGAGAGCCTTGTCAGCCTCCTCGTCGCCGTGAACCAGCTTTGTCAGCTCATAAGCGAGTATCTCCTTAGCCTTGTTGAGCTCGCTGCCCTGCCATGCGTCCATCTTCTCGATTTCCTCAAGAGGCAGGAATGTCAGCATACGGATGCACTTCATAACGTCTGCATCCGCAACGTTTCTCCAGTACTGGAAGAACTCGAAGGGAGATGTCTTTTCGGGATCCAGCCATACAGCACCCTTCTCGGTCTTGCCCATCTTCTTGCCCTCGGAGTTGAGCAGCAGTGTGATGGTCATAGCGTGAGCGTCCTTGCCAAGCTTCTTTCTGATAAGCTCTGTACCGCCGAGCATATTTGCCCACTGGTCGTCACCGCCGAACTGCATATTGCAGCCGTAATCCTGAAACAGCTTGTAGAAGTCGTAGCTCTGCATTATCATGTAGTTGAACTCGAGGAATGTAAGACCGCGCTCCATACGCTGCTTGTAGCACTCGAATGTCAGCATCTTGTTTACAGAGAAGCATGCGCCAACCTCGCGCAGCACGTCAACATAGTTCAGGTCGAGCAGCCAGTCTGCGTTGTTGACCATGATAGCCTTGTCATCGGAGAAGTCG
>JAZNTS010000235.1:0-5682 GCA_045591905.1 Oscillospiraceae bacterium
ATAACGCCTGCCGCGTGCATAAGGCTGAGCGTTGTGAAAACAGGCGGAAAAAGCTCCTTTATCTGCTCCCATGTAAGCACGCCCGAAGAATTTGACAGATATGCCGAGAGCGGAATACCGTTGATATGCTCGTACACGGCATAGGTTGTGTTGTTTTCGGTAAAGATATCAAGAACGGTCTGGAGGTGCGCCATTCCGCGCGACTTCATGAGTGTTTTGTTGAGATCCTCAAATTCCGACAGATAGGTCTTGTACAGCGGAAGCATACCTGTGTTCACGCTGATCTCGTCCTCGCCGCGCTTGCGTGAGCAGAGGGTATCGGGCATAAATTCCTTGATATTGACCTTTGTGCCTGTTGCGGTGTCGTATCCGATGTATACTGCGCCCTCGCCGTTATAGCTCAGCACCTTGCCGACGATATAGCGCTCATTCAGGAATGTCTTGGGTCTGAGATATGAGGGGATACTCGGGGTATCCTCGCTGTAGCCGCAGAGCTTGCACGCACCGTCATAGGTCTTATCGCACATACAGCCCATACACAATGTGGTTTCTTTAAGCATTTGCTCGTCACCTTTCAAGGGAGTGTATGCGCTTTAACGCACAGCACTCCATAATAAATATATAATATTACACTTTATCAATATAACCGAAAAGCCCCGAAATGTCAACAGTTTTGCGGTATTTGTCACCATTCGTAAATAATTTGTATCCAATTTGTAATAATTTATCTGCGTTTTGCACATATCTAAGCTTTACAGAAACTTTATTTTTGGCTGTTTTGCACCGCGGCGCTTTTGTCGGCTGTACATTGCATTTCGCGGCAATTTGTGGTATAATTATTGTGTATAGTTATATCCAAACGCACGAAAGGAATTTATATGAACCTTAACAAGATAAAATCCAAGGACGAAATAACAGAATCAAAGGAATCGAAGCTTACGAAAATGTTTGCCGAGATGAACGCCGTAAAGCAGCGCGGAAGCTCCGACAAGCTGGTGTGTGAAACGGAATGTACTATGGCGCGTATCCGTTCAATGTCGGATTTTCTGTATCTTATGCGCGTGAAACCGCTTCAGACCTTGTGTTATTATGGCGCTGCGGCATTTTTTCTGCTTATGCTTGCGGCAATATGGTGCACCGTGGGCTTTGGCATGGAAGATCCGCGAAACGTCTGGTATCTGATAGTTTTGTTTGCGGTGATATTCCTTGTGCTTGCAACGCTTCCTCATAATATGAGGATACTTTATTTCAAAAAGCAGGCAGACTCACTTGAGGAGTCTTACGGCAAGATAATCAATGCGGACTTCACAGATACCGAGATAATTCTTTCGGTCAGCGAAGCCAAGGACTATGAGCCTCAGCTTGACGAGGACGGAAACGCCATCGCGCGCAGATCGGCAGTTTCAAAGGACGAAAATACAACGGTAGTGACTCATATACCGTACAAAAATATTGCGGCGGCTTATGAATGCAGCCACAGCTTTTATATATTCCCTGTAGACGAAAACAAAAAGGAAATGGACACTGTTATCTGTGACAAAACGCAGTTTCTCTGCGGCACTCCGATGCAGCTTCGCGACAGGCTTGCAAGGGGCTGCGGCAGAAGATTTAAGATCAAGACGAAAAAAGCTTGATCCCCACAATTATCAAGGGGGCGCGAAAATGAACGCTATCAAAGCACGTCTGCTTCATTTTGAAACAGGCGGCGATATCATCAAGGATTTTGTAGCTGCGCGGCTGAAAAAAGCCGCCAAGCTGCGCGGCATTATACACGTTTGTTTTTATATGCAGTGTGTGATAGCCGCGGCGTGCATAGCGATAGGAATGCTGCTCGGGAGTGAGCTTTCCGCTCAGATATTTTCGGGCATAGCAGGGGCGGTCGTTATAGTGGTCGCATTTGCGGCGCTTGGAGGCGGCGTTACCGAAAAGACCGTTTCCTACATACTTGATATGGCGTATGCTGTGGTGTGCTTCTTTTTTGGAGGCACAGCCATGTATATCTGCGGCGGACTTATGCTTGCCGCGGCATTTGCTGCGCTTGCAGCTTTTTTTGCATATTATTTCAGGCAGTGGCTTCTTGATTATTCGCCGCTGATGATACGCGAGGAGCATTACACGCTGAAAAAAGGCGCTGTGCTGCGCTTTGCTGACAAGGAGCAGCCCGAGGAGGAGCCGCTTCCTCCGCCTGTGCCGCAGAAATCCGAGCTTATGGAGGTCGCCGAGGCTTTCATGGAGATACTTAAATGAGCGCGAAAAAGCTTGCCCTGTGCGGAGTTTTTATCTGCTTTGCGGCGGCGCTTTCTGCGCTTGAAACGATGCTTCCGCCCATTTGCCCGATACCTGCCGTAAGGGTAGGACTTGGAAATACGGTGACGATGTTCGTTTTGTATCTCGGCGGAAAATGGCGTGTTCGAGATGCGTTGTGTATTGCAGTGCTTAGGTGCGGCGTTGCGGGACTTATCACAGGCTCTGTTATGAGCATGGCTTTCGGCGCTGTCGGAGGGACGCTTGCGCTTTTCTCGATGGCAGCGGCAAAACGGCTTTTCCCAAAAGAAAAGAGCGAGGCTTTTTTGCCTTTTGTCGGTGTTGCGGGAGCGGTGCTTCATATTGCTGGGCAGCTATTGACGGCGGCTTTTTTTTACGGCAGTCTTTCAGTGTTTGCTTATGCGCCGATCTTGCTGTCATCTGCAATAATAGGCGGCGTTTTTACGGGACTTTGTACCATGCTGCTGCTGAAAAAGCTCAGCACAAAAATTCTTGATACAGTGAGGAATATATGAACAGAGTTATTCTTACAGGCTTTGACGGAGAGAACAATCCTGCGTGTATCGTTACCGAGCGCGCGGAGTGCGGCTGCCGCAAAGTGATACTTCCGAATGACAAGGAGCGCAGCGTTAAGGCGCTTTTCGATGAGATAGACCGCGCGGAAACAAGCGTAGTGATAATGCTTGGGCAAAAACCGCGTATCCGCAATAAAATATCGGTAGAGCCTACGGCGAGGTGCGGCTGTGAAACACTGCACACGCCGATGGACGTTACGGCTACAGCGGAGCTTATAAAGCAGAGCGGCTATGGGGCTTATATCTCCTCGTGCGGGTGCGGTACTTCTTATTGCAACCATATATATTTTGAATGTCTTAAACGCGGCGTGTGCTGTATATTTCTGCACGTTCCGACAATGAATAATATTTCTGATATAAACAAGCTGATAACAGCGGTCGAGGGTTATATAGGCGGCATAGCGGGAATCCCTTGTATGCTGTGAAAACGGAGGTAATACATGAAGCTTCTTCTTATAGACGGCAATAATATCCTTTTCCGCGCTTTTTACGCGATAAGGCTGCTCACCAATAAAAAAGGGCAGTTCACAAATGCGCTGACAGGCTTTATGAACACATATCTCCGCGTGATGAAGGAGGAGCAGCCCGACCTCGTTGCAGCGGCGTTTGACACAGGCGCGCCTACTTTCAGACATGAGATGTACGACGGCTATAAGGGTACGCGCAGCAAGGCTCCCGATGAGCTTATACAGCAGATGCCCGTGATACGCGAGCTGTTAAAGGCTCTGGGCGTTGCCATCATCGAAAAGGACGGATATGAAGCCGATGATATAATCGGAACGCTCTCCCGTGCTGCGGCAGAGCAGGACATGGATTGTGTTATCATGACGGGCGACCGTGACAGCTTCCAGCTTATAAACGACAGAGTGGCGGTGCGTTATCCCTCGACAAAGGGTGATGTGATGTACACTCCCGATAAGATAAACGAGGTTTATGGCGTAACTCCGCGCGAGATGCTTGAAGTAAAGGCGTTTATGGGCGATAGCTCCGACAATATCCCCGGTGTTGCGGGAATAGGTGAAAAGACCGCTTTATCACTTATTCAGAAGTACCATTCAGTCGAATATATTTACGATAATCTTGACACTATTGAGGTGACTAACGGTGTACGCGCTAAGCTTGAAAAGGGCAAGGAAAGCGCGCAGTTCAGCCGAAAGCTTGCGGAGATAGAGCTTCATGCGCCCGTATCGGAGAACATGGAGGATTACAAGCTTGGCGAGGTGAGCGAGAGGGCTTCGCAGATACTCACTGAGATGGAGATGTTTTCGATACTGAAAAAGCTTTCGCTTCAGCCGTCTGCGGTAAAGCCCGATGAAAAGCAGGAAAAGCCTGCGGCACAAGCGGCAATACCTGCGGAAGAAATTCCTGAGTTAACCGCCGACGCATATGAAGTGCTGCTGAGCGGTGAGAATATCCGTGTTTTCAAAAGCGGCAAGGCGCTTAGCGGCGATATTAAGGCGCTTCTTGAGGATAACACACCTAAGCGCACGGTAGACGCAAAGGCACTGTACAGCTACTGTCTGCAAAATCATATCGAACTTAAAAATGTGGTTTTTGACACAACGCTTGCGGCATATCTGCTGAATGTGAATGCGAATGATTACTCGATAGAGCGCCTTTGTGCTGAATACGGCGTTACCTATGACGAAGCGCGTTTGGGCGAGTCGTTGTTTTTGCTGAATAAAACACTTTTCACCCGTATCCATGAAGAAAAGATGTTCGGAATTTTATCCGAGATAGAGATACCTCTTGCCGAGGTGCTGTCATCTATGGAGCTTTACGGTATCGCGATGGATATGGCTGCTCTGCATGATTTCGGTGAGCAGCTTAAGCCGCAGATATCTGAAATAGAGCAGCAGGTGTTTTCCCTTGCGGGGCACGAGTTCAACATTGGCTCTCCGAAGCAGCTCAGCACTGTGCTTTTTGAGGAGCTTGCGCTGCCCTCGGGCAAAAAACGCAAGACGGGATATTCCACTGACGCGGAAACGCTGGAGGGGCTTTCCGACAAGCACCCTATAGTGCCGCTGATACTGGAATACCGCTCTCTTACAAAGCTTTTCAATACCTATGTCAAGGGCTTGGAGGGCGCAGTTTCTCCCGATGGACGTATGCATACTACATTCAAGCAGACAGAGACCCGCACAGGGCGTATATCCTCTGCTGAACCGAATATACAGAATATCCCCGTGCGAACAGAGCTTGGACGGAATTTCCGCCGTTTCTTTACAGCGGAAGATGGTAAGGTGCTGGTCGATGCCGACTACAGTCAGATAGAGCTCAGAGTGCTTGCGCATCTTGCAGATGACGCGATAATGATAAAAACGTTCTGCGATGGCGGTGATATTCATGCTGAGACAGCGGCAAGCGTTTTCGGAGTGCCCGCGGAGTGGGTCGACGAAAATATGCGCCGCAGCGCAAAGGCGGTAAATTTCGGTATAGTGTACGGAATCGGAGCATTTTCGCCTGCAAAGGACATCGGCACATCGGTTGCCGAGGCGAAAAAGTATATTGACGATTATCTTGCAAATTTTGCGGGAGTGCGTGAATATATGAGCAAAGTTACAGCTGAGGCAGAAAAGAACGGCTATGCTGTCACGATGTTCGGTCGCCGCAGAGCGATTCCCGAGATACTTTCCTCGAACAAGGTAGTAAAGGCTCTCGGAAAACGTATCGCTATGAATACACCTATTCAGGGTACAGCGGCGGATATAATCAAAATCGCTATGGTGCGGGTGTATAAACGGCTTAAAAATGAGCTGCCCGAGGCAAGGCTGATACTTCAGGTGCATGACGAGCTTATAGTTGAAGTGCCTGATGCGCTTGCGGAAAAGGCGGCGAGGAT
>JAZNTS010000236.1:0-2867 GCA_045591905.1 Oscillospiraceae bacterium
CTGTAACACCTGAAAAAAGGAAAAAAGGTTGCATTTATTTGATAATATTTTCTTTGAAGTATTGGAACAGCTCACACGCCATTTCTTCCTGTTCGGTAGCGCGGGGGTGTCCGTTTGTGCCGCAGCCGCAGCGCGTGAATGTGAAGTGTGTTACATCGGGGGAGTTCACTTCTGCAACTATCTCGTCGAGTGCTTCGTCCCATGTTTTGTCATGTCCGAGCACTGTAAGTATAAGCACGAATTTTGCGCCCTTGTGCTTTTCGCGCAGGTCGTTCAGCATACCGATATATGCGTCCTTCCACTTGCGGCGGTAGTCGGGTGTTTTAATGCGCTCGGGGTCGGGATTGTGGTCGTTCTGACCGATAGCTATAATCACCGCATCGGGAGTAAAACCGCTGAAATCCCAAGCTTTGCGATCCTTGTAAGGACTGTATTGTATCTTATCATAGCAGGACAGCATACCTGTAAGCTGATCCGAACAGAAATAACCTGTTCCGTCGAACAGCGCGATACCGCCCTGACCCATCAGATGAAGCTCTGCATTGAGCTTTCTTGCAAGGCTTGACGCATAGCTGAAATGCGAGTTGTCATATTGGCTGTGGTGAGCGGGGTCGCACTGACCCTCGTACCAGATGGCTTCGGTAACTTCACCTGCCGTAACGCTGTCGCCGTATACCTCAAGCTTATAGTCGTATTTCTTTTCGGGACTTCTGCAGGTCGCATTCTCGTCAACCACTATTCCGCCGAAATCAACATAGTGAGCGGCGGCAAGGCGCTTGAATATCTTCAGTGTGTGCTCCTTATCCTCAAGTCCCTCAGCGAGTATATACAGCGTATCCTCATACTCATCACCCATCTCTATACGTCCCTGAACTCCGTCTATGATATAGCCGAGACTTGTGTAGTCCTGCATTTTTATGTTCTTGAACACAACGCCGACAGAAGTGCCTGTAAATACGGTTTCGGCACAAGACGCGGGCCACACCAGCACGGGGCGCGCGGGGTCGTCGAAGTCTATTCTGCCCATGTACTGAAACGCTCCGCTGTCGGGGGTTATCAGCTTTTTGTTTTCGGGGATAGTGTACATTGTGTTACCTCCTTGAAAGCAACAGTGAGATTATTTCATTTGACAGCAAAAAGCCCTCAGAAGTGAGTGAAAACCTTCCGCCGTCTAATTTGTAGTAGTTTTTCGGGATAAGCTTCAGCGCCGATTCAAGCGGTCTCCAAATATCCTTTGGGATACCTTCCGAGAGGCGAAGTCCCAGCATCACGCGCTCCTCATATTCATCGGGGGAGTCGTCAGTAGTAAGCTCTATTTGTCGCGGCGAGCATAAAAAACCATCAAGGTCGCGCGCAACGGCAAATCGCCGTCCGTTTAAGAACGAATGAGCCGCAGGCCCAATGCCGAGGTATTCCTCACGCCGCCAATATTTGAGATTGTGGCGACAGGAGTACAGGTCATCTATGCTTTGCGGCGGTGTGTGGGCAGGACGCCCTACCGCGAAATTGCTTATTTCGTACTGATAAAAGCCGCGCTCTGAAAGTGCGTTCACCGTTTGCAGATACATATCCGCAACGCTGTCCTCATCGGGGAGCGTGGGGGTGTCCTTTCCAAACGGCGTATTCGGCTCAACTTTCAGCATATACGCTGAAATATGCGTTATGGGGAGCGCTGTAATTCCCGTCAGAGTTTCGGCAAGGCTGTCAGCGGTCTGTTCGGGTATTCCGAGCATCAGATCAGCCGAGATATCCGTAAAGCCTGCCGCTCTTGCGCGTTCTATCGCGCGTATCACAGTTTCGCTGTCGTGCCGTCTGCCGAGCGCTGTAAGCTCATTGTCGCAAAGGCTCTGCACTCCTACCGAAATGCGATTCACGCCTGCTTCAAGCAGCGCTGAGAGCGCTTTATCACTCATCTCGCATGGGTTTGCTTCTGCGGTTGTTTCGGCGTTTGGTGCAATATCCGCGGCTTTCAGTATTTCTCCGAGATGTTCGGCAAGGAGTATAGGAGTACCGCCGCCGAAATAGACGGTATCGAACTTCGTATTTCCGTAAGCTGCGATATTACGTTTTACAGCTTCGGTGTATTTTTCAGCAAACCCGTCCTGTAACGCAACGGAATAAAAATCGCAGTAAAGGCACTTCCTGCGGCAGAAAGGAATGTGAATGTATAGTCCGGACGGCGCTGTACAATGAGGAGTGAGGAATGAGGAATGAGAAGTCGTTATTTTCGCTGTGCTCATTGATTACAAAGCAGCCTCGCCGCTGTAATGATAAACGCCGCAATGCGCACCGAAATTCCTCATCTCTGATTCCTCATTTCTGATTTTATTCATCTTCCAGCTTAAGCACTGCCATGAACGCTTCCTGCGGTACTTCTACCGTACCAAAGGCTCTCATGCGTTTCTTGCCCTCTTTCTGCTTTTCAAGCAGCTTTTTCTTTCGTGTGATATCGCCGCCGTAGCACTTCGCAAGCACGTCCTTGCGCATAGCCTTTATGGTCTCGCGCGCGATTATCTTGCCGCCAACGGCAGCCTGTATCGGTATCTCGAAAAGCTGACGGGGGATATGAGTTTTCAGCTTTTCCGCCATCTTTCTTGCGCGCTCGTAAGCCCTGTCGCTGTGCACGATAAAGCTGAGCGCGTCGATTAAGGCGCCGTTAAGCAGTATATCAAGCTTAACGAGCTTTGAGGGCGCAAAGCCCATCATCTCATAGTCATAGCTTGCATAGCCGCGCGTACGGGATTTCAGTACATCGAAGAAGTCGTACACTATCTCGTTCAGCGGCAGCTCATAATGCAGCTCTACTCGCGTATCGTCAAGATATGTCATATCCTTATACTCGCCGCGACGATCCTGACACAGATCCA
>JAZNTS010000237.1:0-7769 GCA_045591905.1 Oscillospiraceae bacterium
GCATTTCTTCACGCAGAACGGCACGTGGATATATAGTCCTGTCGGCTTACTCATCGTCAAGCTTAAGCACAGCCATAAACGCCTCCTGCGGCACTTCCACAGTACCGAAACGGCGCATACGCTTTTTACCTTCCTTCTGCTTTTCAAGCAGTTTTTTCTTACGGGTGATGTCACCGCCGTAGCACTTTGCAAGCACGTCCTTGCGGAGCGCCTTGATAGTTTCACGGGCGATAATCTTGCCGCCAACACACGCCTGAATAGGAATTTCAAACAGCTGACGTGGAATATTCTCCTTCAGCTTTTCAGCCATCTTTCTCGCTCTTGTATAGGCGCTGTCAGCGTGAACGATAAACGAAAGTGCGTCTATCACCTCGCCGTTAAGCATAATATCCAGCTTTACAAGCTTTGACGGAACAAAGCCTTTCATCTCGTAGTCGTAGCTTGCGTAGCCGCGGGTGCGGGATTTCAGCACATCGAAGAAGTCGTACACTATTTCGTTCAGTGGCAGCTCATAATGCAGATCAACACGCGTTTCGTCGATATATTTCATATCGCGGAAAACGCCGCGCCTGTTCTGACAAAGCTCCATGATATTTCCCACATAATCCGAGGGCGCGTAAATGTGCGCGTTTACCATAGGCTCATACGCCTGTGCGATGGTTGCAGGGTCGGGGTAGTTTGTGGGGTTGTCTATCATTACTGTAGAGCCGTCTGCAAGCTCTATCTTGTATACTACCGACGGGGCGGTAGTGATGATGTCAAGGTTATATTCGCGCTCTATACGCTCCTGAATTATCTCCATGTGCAGCAGTCCGAGGAAGCCACAGCGGAAGCCGAAGCCGAGTGCGATAGAAGTTTCAGGCTCGAAAGTAAGCGACGCGTCGTTGAGCTGCAATTTCTCAAGCGCTTCTCTGAGGTCAACGTACTTCGCACCGTCTGCGGGATAGATACCGCTGAACACCATCGGGTTTACTTCGCGGTAGCCTGCAAGCGGCTCTGAGGCAGGTCTGTCAACGGAGGTCACGGTATCGCCTACCTTGGTGTCGCCGATGGACTTTATAGAAGCCGCGATGTATCCTACCTCGCCCGCGCGAAGCTCCTTACAGGGGACAAGCTCGGTTGCGCCCATATAGCCGACCTCGACCACGGAGAATTCCGCGCCGCTTGCCATCATGCGTATCTTATCGCCCGCCTTGACGGAGCCCTCTTTAACTCTGATATATACGATAACTCCCTTGTAGCTGTCGTAGTAGCTGTCGAATATCAGCGCTTTGAGCGGTGCTTCGGGGTCACCCTGTGGCTCAGGTATAGCCTCAACTATGCGCTCCATAACGGCGTGGATATTTATGCCGACCTTTGCGGAAATTTCGGGAGCGTCCATCGCCTCGATGCCGATAACGTCCTCGATCTCTTTTTTAACTACCTCGGGACGTGCGGAGGGGAGATCTATCTTGTTTACGATAGGAACTACTTCAAGGTCGTTTTCGACTGCAAGATATGTGTTGGCAAGAGTCTGCGCCTCTATACCCTGCGAAGCGTCAACGATGAGCAGTGCGCCCTCGCACGCAACGAGAGAACGCGAAACTTCATAGTTGAAGTCAACGTGACCGGGGGTGTCGATGAGGTTGAAAATGTAATCCTCACCGTTATCTGCATGGTATTTAAGACGCACAGCGCGCGCTTTGATGGTTATTCCGCGCTCGCGCTCGATATCCATATTGTCGAGGAGCTGCTCCTCCATGTCACGCTTTGCGACAGTCTCCGTCTGTTCAAGTATACGGTCTGCAAGCGTGGATTTGCCGTGGTCGATATGCGCGATTATGCTGAAATTTCGTATATTATTAAGATAGCTTGTGTCGGACATTTCTTTTGTTCCTTTCAGTATATTACAGGTCTTCTTCGTATTCTGTATCGAGATACCATTCTATTTTTTCAAGCATCTCAAGGAACTTCGCTTGGCTAGTTCCCTCGGGCAGCTCGTACTGCTTGTAGCGGTCGTCTTTCAGAAGCTGCCTTATTACATACAGGTCATTTTTGCGTGAAGTAGTGCTCTCTTCATAGTTACGAAGCGGAGCAAACACACCGTATTGTCCCTCCAGTCGGTACAGCACGAACTCACCGAACTGCATAACATACACGCCGTTGCCCTCGTAAAGCGTTTTAACTACGGTCTTATCAAGCGGCAACTCGCTTTCGTTAAGTATAAAATACACCAGCGGTACATGGGCAAAATGTGCATTTTCATGCTCGTTTGCTACATTTTCGTATTCGCTTTCCACAAACTCAAAGCTTTCGTTGTAGACGTAGTATGTGTTCGATGGATTTTGATAGCAGTGTATTATTTTGAAGCCGTTCTTTTCGTACAGCGTATCTACGGGTGTGTAGAACATTCCTGCTACCCACTTTATGCCAAGTGCGAAAATTCCCACACATACAAGCGTGATGAGCAGCGGAAGCGCTTTTAAAAACGCCTCTTTTTTCTTTGACATACCCTCGTATTCGGTCACTGTTCCATCGCTTTCAAGGGTGAGCGCCGCGGTATCTTCCTCTATCTCCTTGGGGAGGTTTTTGTTCTCGTCCATTTTGTGCCTTTCTTTTGCTTTACATTACTCAAATCTAATATTATATTATACTATAGTTTATAATAGTTTGTCAAGCTGTCAAAGCCTTTGCGCAACATAAAAGCCCCGCCTTGGCGGAGCTTTTATGCGTATGATAAGCTTATTTGCGTGCGTGAGTTATTTCGGATTTTTCATTCTGCTTGACATTACGCGCTGCGGGAGTGGTCGTTTTGCTTGCCGTATTGCTGAGTGCGCCTGTTTCCGCTGCAAGCTCACGTGCGAGCTGTGCAGCGCTTGTAGGAACTCTGTCTGCGGCATTCGTTTGGCGTTCCTCTTTCACTGCCTGTGCGAGCAGCGTAGCCGCTGCATTGCTTCTTCCGAGGTTAGCGACCTTTCTGCCGTATTCTGCGGTGTATTGCTGTTTGCGTATTTCAAGCGTTTCTTTACACCTAGCGACGTTATTGTTGTATTCGTTGATCTCTTCCTCATATTTTCCGAAGAGCAAGTTTGCTATTCTCTTGAAAATGTTCGGCTTTATATACGGTCCGCCGAATTGGAACTCTGCGGGAAGGCGTGGATTGTAGGTTTTCTCAACAATGTTTTCGTCAGCCACAAGCGTTATCGGTTGGTTGTTCCTGTCAAGAAATCCCACGCAGGGCATTTCTTTGCGGGGCTGTTCTACATTGTCTATTGTCATGGTGAAGTTCTCGGAATATTCTTCGCCTGTCATCGCAAGCTCTGAAAGCAATGCGATATGATTGAGTACATAGCGGTAGTTTTGCTGTGTGATCTTCTCGCCGCGTACAGGATAGCGAGAGTTGTCCACGCTGATGCGGTCGGCAAGCATTCTGGCGCCCTCTACGCTGTCCACTGCGACGCTGCCGTCTTCGGGCAGCATTTCTTTGAAAATGCCGTTCATTGAATTTCGAAGCGCATAGCTTGTTCCCAAGGGGTTTCTGTCGTTGATCCACATTTCTGCTTTGCGCAGATCTGTCTCGGAGGGTTCGTCTGCTAACGCAGCCTTAAATACATCTCTTAAATAATCTGCTTTTGAAAGCAGTACATTGCTCTGCTCGTCCATCAGATCATCGTTGCCCTCTCCGTAAACGGCGGGGGTATGAAAGCTTAACCAACCTATGCTATGTTTTACATCGTCAAAAGTAACAACAAATTCTTTAGCCATATCTGTACCTCTATTATGTCGGCTCATGCCGTTTTTGCCTTTTGATAGTTTATACGCAGCGCTGCCGAAAGAGTAACATCATCATTTCAGCAGCGGCGTATCTCCGCACTCCATGTTGAGCCTCATATCCTCGGTGTCGAGGTAGTCCTCAACATACTGCTTTTTCAGCAGCTCGCGTGGGATAAAGTCGTTGTATTTTCCCGATATCTCGCAGTTGTCGGGGATAATAAACTCGTATTTATCCGCACCGCATTGCTTGATGTCGTCGAGTGCCGCGCAAAGCTCCTCTATGCCCATATCCGTGCGAACTTCGATGCACACAGGAAAGTACCGCGAGAGATACACCGCTGCGTCAAAGCCGCGTTCTCTCAGTGCAAAGCACAGCGCGGCTGTCGCTCTTGTTCCAATGAACGGAAAAACAGCGTACAGCGTTTCGGTTATCGGGACAACGCTGCCCTGTGCGGCAAGTCCGCCGCTTCTGCACATTTTTCTTATCTCGGAGAGCCTTGCCATTGCTGCTTCGTCAAGGAATGCATACTGCTCGTCCGAGCGCAGAACATCGCGTATCATCTTCATGACGCGCGTGTGGACGTACTCGTTTCCGCTGTCCTGCCACATATTTGCGGATATGCCTTTGATGTGCTTTACATAAATGCGGCGCTCCTTTTTGTCAAGCTCTGTTACCTCCCACGCCTGACCCGCAAGCGCAAACTGCGCGCCCTCGGGGAACGGATTTTGCACAGTGCCTATCTCCTCGGCGTTACAGCGCACGCTGTATTCGTCGGGAACGGAAAAAACCGCAAGAAACTCATAATTATTCACTGCCGCCTCGCCCTTTGAGCCGATAAGCAGACCGCCGTTTTCACTGCGTTCAAGCTGACCGTTTTGCAGCATATGGCGCAGCAGCAAAAGATAGTCGTCCTTTGAAATATGACGGAATACGCCTAAAGTAAGAATGTATTTTGCAAGCGCCTGCGGCTGCACCTCGCCCTGTGACGCCATATAGCTCATTGTTTGGTGATAAAGCAGGGAATACGGAAGCTTCGGGATATACATCGGCTCTATCCAGCGCTCGCGCGTGTACAGCAGTATCATCGCGATACACGCAACAAAATCCCAGTTTACTTCTTTGTAGAACTCCTGTGGCGGCAGGCTCATATCATAGCGGAACGCAAAGCGCATCTCTGCGGTGCCGCCGCGTCTGCCTGTTCTGCCAAGCCTTTGAACAAGCCCTGAAACGGTGAGCGGACAGCCTGTCTGAACAATCCTTTCGAGATGTCCGAGGTCTATTCCAAGCTCCAGTGTAACAGTCGCGCCTGTGCACACGGGAAGCTCGGAGGACTTCATTCTCTGCTCGGCAAACTCACGCAGAGCGGGTGAGATGTTGGCGTGGTGAACAAGATAGCAATCATCACGCTTTTTCTCCTCGGATATCCTGCGAAGATGCGCGATGTTTTCCTCCACTTCGCCTTTGGAGTTTGAAAACAGTATACACCGCTTGCCCGAGGTGCTTTCGTAAAGATAGTTGTAGTAGTTTTCCAGCAGCACCTTGCTGTCAGAGTTGGGTATCTTCTGCTTTATCGGGAAAAATCTCACGGACAGGCGCAGGCTTCTGCCTTTTTCAGTGACCTTTGGAGTTATACAGCTGCGGTCAGTGTCGGTGCACAGCCATTCCTCGGCGTTTTTGCAGTCGCCTAGAGTAGCGGACAGACCTATCCTCCTCGGGTGAAATCCGATAAGCCGCGAGAGCCTTTCCAGCAGCGACAAAAGCTGAAGTCCGCGGTCGTTATCCATGAAATAATGCACTTCGTCGATTATGACAAAACGCAGGTCGCAAAACAGCCTGTACGCTCCGCTTGAATTATGCATAAGCATACTTTCAAGTGACTCGGGCGTGGTCTGTATTACTCCCGCAGGGCGCTTTAAAACGCGTTTTTTTGCCGCCTGTGACGCGTCGCCGTGCCACTTTGTCACAGGTATCTCAGCTTCCTCTAGCAGTCCCTCAAGGCGTTCAAACTGGTCGTTTATCAGCGCTTTCAGAGGCGAAAGGTACAGCACGCCGACTGATTTTGAGGGGTTTTCCCACAGATGAGTAAGCACGGGGAGAAACGCTGCCTCGGTCTTTCCCGAAGCCGTACCCGAGCTTAAAAGCAGGTTTTCATCTGTGTCAAATACCGCCTCCGCCGCCAATACCTGAACAGGGCGCAATTCCTCCCATTTGTTGCGGTAGATGTATTCTTGAATAAACGGCGCAAGCCGATGAAAAACTCCCATGTTGATACCTCGTGAAATTACACTCTGATGTATACTTTGAATGATATTTTCGCCCTCTGCGCAGAGAGCTTTAACTATATGATACAACACGGATAAGTGAAATGTCAATACTTAATACCAAGCTGTGTTGAAGTTTCGCCCAATAAATAATAATAACGCGTCTTGATTTCTGCGCTGCGTTGGTGTATAATTATGTATAGGCTTCGTGCAGATTCGGCGTGGCTTCAACCAGAGCGAAAGGCGGCAGTGTATGCGTATTGATAAATTTGTTTCAGAGCAGGCTGGGGTTTCGCGCTCCGATGCAAAGACTATGATCAAAAAGTCAGAGATAACCGTAAACGGTGCGGTCGTGAAAGCGGCCGATGCAAAGATAGACCCCGAAAAGGATATCATTGCTGTGCGCGGAAAAGCGCTTTCCTACAAACAGTTTGTGTATATAATGCTCAACAAGCCGCAGGGTGTTGTTTGCGCTACCCGCGATGGATTAAGCTCAACGGTGCTGGAGCTTATCCCTGAGGAGCTAAGGCGCAAAGGGCTTTTCCCCGCAGGCAGACTGGACAAGGATACAGAGGGCTTTGTTTTTATAACCGATGACGGTGCTTTGGCTCATAAAATGCTGTCGCCGAAAAACCACATTGAAAAGGAGTATGTAGTGACACTTGAAAAGCCTGCGGAGGAACGATATATCGAGCTGTTTTCCGCGGGAATTACCATAGACGGTGGCGAAAAGTGTCTGCCTGCAAGGTTTATCATGACAGAAAAAAGCGATGTTGTAAGGCTTGTGCTTCACGAGGGGAAATACCATCAGGTAAAGCGTATGATGGAGGCAGTCGGCAACAAGGTTACACATTTAAGACGTGTTCGCATGGGCGGAATACAGCTTGACGAAAGCTTGTCCTCAGGCGAATGCAGAGAGATAACAGGGGAGGAGCTGTCGGAGCTTTTCGAAAACGCATAACTGCCCCCTTGACATATTAATATATATGTGCTATACTTAGTAGGCTTGTGAATTGAATAGGTCATCGGAGGACTGTCCGCCGCAGCGGAACGGTCGATAAGATGTCGAGTGCGCTCGGTCAGTGCTTTGTAAAGAAGCTTCGGGCGCTTTTTTTGCGCGACAAAGGAGTAGTTATGCAGGAGATAAAGCTTTCAGATCATTTTACATATAAAAAGCTTATACGGTTCGTGATACCGTCTATAATAATGATGATATTCACTTCCATTTACGGAGTGGTGGACGGACTTTGTGTGTCTAATTTCGTGGGAAAGACCCCGTTTGCGGCGCTTAATCTTATCATGCCTTTTATCATGGTGCTTGGCGCATTTGGATTTATGCTTGGCGCGGGCGGCTCGGCGCTTGTTGCAAAAACGCTTGGCGAACGCGACGGAGAACGTGCCAATCGCTACTTTACCATGCTGATCACACTTGATATCATTTCGGGCGTGATACTTGCAATTGTCGGAATTGTTTTGATTGAGCCTGTCGCGGTGCTTCTCGGAGCTAACGAAACGCTGCTTCCGCATTGTGTGCTATACGGCAGAATGGTGCTTATCGGCTCGCCGGCATTCATGCTGCAGAACGCATTTCAAAGCTTTCTTATCACTGCAGAAAAGCCGAAGCTTGGTCTTGTCGTGACGGTAATGGCAGGCGTTACGAATATCATACTTGATCTTTTGTTTGTGGGAGCTTTTGGTTGGGGGCTTGCGGGAGCGGCTTCTGCTACCGTGATAAGCCAATTTGTAGGCGGCTT
>JAZNTS010000238.1:0-20255 GCA_045591905.1 Oscillospiraceae bacterium
TTGTAAAGGCTTACAGAGCTGACGCGGGCGTTATGATATCCCCTTCGCATAATTCGGTTGAATACAACGGCATCAAGCTGTTTTCGGGCGAGGGCTTCAAGCTTCCCGACAGCGTTGAGGAGGAGATCGAGGCGCTTATTCTAGACCGCCCCGAGGAGATAAAGCTCCCCGAGGGAACAAAGGTCGGCATAATCATGCGCCGCTCAAATGCCGCAGATGATTACATAAACTACATAAAGCAGTGTGTTGATATCGACCTTTCGGGCATGGATATCGGCTTTGACTGCGCAAACGGCAGCTCCGCAGCTACAGCGGAGAAGCTTTTCAGAACGCTCGGCGTGAACGGAAGCTTTATTGCAAATACCCCCGACGGCACTAACATCAACGACAAGTGCGGCTCTACTCACATTGAGAAGCTTGCCGCTTATGTAAGACGCAACGGGCTGAAAGCGGGCTTTGCATTTGACGGTGACGCAGACCGCTGTCTTGCCGTTGACGAAAACGGAACAGTTGTTGACGGCGACAGAATCATCGCAGTAGTTGCGAAATACCTCAAGAGCATAGGTCAGCTTAAAGGCGATACCGCCGTTGTAACGGTAATGAGCAACCTCGGCTTCCATAACTACATGAAGCAAAATGGCATAAATACTCTTTGTGCAAAGGTAGGCGACCGCTATGTGCTGGAGGAAATGCAGAAAAACGGTTATAATATAGGCGGCGAGCAGTCGGGACACATAATCCTGCTTGACTATGCCACAACAGGCGACGGACAGCTCACAGCGGCAATGCTTTTAAAGGTTATGAAGCAGACGGGAATGAAGCTTTCCGAGCTTGTAAAGGATATAACCGACTACCCTCAGGTGCTTGTAAATGTTAAGATAACCGAGCAGGGCAAGGGCAGATGGAGCGAAACTCCCTCGATTACCGAAAAGATTGCAGACGCCGAAGCAAAGCTTGGCGACAGCGGCAGAGTGCTTGTGCGCGAAAGCGGAACAGAGCCGCTGGTGCGAGTTATGCTGGAGGGTATTGACAAGCAGCTTGTTGAGCAGCTTGCAAATGATATTGCGGACGAGGTAAAAGCGGCGCTTTGCTGATAATAAGGAGGAATATTGAATGGCTAAATACGAGTGCGAGCTCAGGGGTGATTTTGACACTATACTTTCCGAGCTTGACAAGGCAGCTACTGACAGTGTAACAGCGGAGCTTGAGGACGAGTCGTTTTTCTCGGGTGACGGATTCAGGTGTGCTGTGCGCGTTTATGAGCGTTATTCCCATATCGGTGGTAACAGGGTAAGCCTTAATATCACTCTGGTGGAACATGACGGCAGATTGTATTGTTCCGCTATCTCCTCGGGAGGTAGTCAGGCGGTATTCTTCAAGCTTAACACATTCGGAGAGAAGGCTTTCCTAAAAACCATAACGGACGTACTGGAAAAATACGAAATCAAAGGACAACAGACATGAGGATTTCAGACAAGTGGCAGGATTACTGCCTGATAGATACATCAGACGGTGAGCGTCTGGAGCGCTGGGGCGATGTAACGCTTATCCGTCCCGACCCGCAGATAATCTGGAAGTGCGAGGGCGAGGCTCCCGAGTGGCACAGTGCTCACGCGAAATATAACCGTTCATCGTCGGGCGGCGGAAGCTGGGACTACCGCAGAAAGCTTCCCGAGAGCTGGCAGATAAAATACGGCGAGCTAACCTTTATGGTAAAGCCGACAGGCTTCAAGCACACGGGGCTTTTCCCTGAACAGGCTGTAAACTGGGACTACTGCATGAAAGAGATACAAAATGCGAACCGTCCCATAAACGTGCTCAATCTCTTTGCTTACACAGGCGGAGCAACGCTTGCCTGTGCAAAAGCGGGGGCTTCCGTTTGCCACTGTGACGCAGTCAAGGGCATGGTCGACTGGGCGCGCACTAATGCGAAGCTTTCGGGACTTTCCGATAAGCCTATCCGCTGGATAGTTGACGACGCGGTGAAATTTATCGGTCGCGAGATACGCCGCGGCACGCGCTATGACGGAATAATCCTTGACCCGCCAAGCTACGGCAGAGGAACAAACGGCGAGATGTGGAGATTAGAGGATAACATCTACGACCTCATGACTATGATAACACAGCTTCTTTCAGATAAGCCGCTGTTTATTCTCTTGAACAGCTACACAACGGGACTTTCGGCGTCCGTCATGAGCTATCTTCTGCATACTACAGTGGGCAAGCGCTTTGATATCGAGGTCATTTCAGAGGAGATAGGTCTTCCCGTAAAGCAGACGGGAATGGCGCTCCCATGCGGAAGTACGGCGATAGTCAGATTTAAATGATATTTTGTAGGGGCACGGCTTACCGTGACAGATAAAAGATGATGTAAGAGGGTAGAACGATTGAACATCATAGAAGTTGAAAATCTAAGCTTTGATTATATAACTCAGGACGAAGAGGGAAACATAACAGAGCGCAACACAGTGCTTAAAAATATAAGCCTTTCCGTACCCGAGGGTCAATTTTTGGCTGTTCTAGGTCATAACGGCTGCGGAAAATCCACGCTTGCAAAGCACTTCAATGCGATACTTACCCCAACCGAGGGCAAGGTCATCGTTGACGGAATTGACACTTCCGACGAGGACAGGCTTTTCGATGTGCGTCAGACAGTGGGCATGGTGTTTCAAAATCCCGATAATCAGCTTGTTGCGACTATCGTGGAGGAGGACGTTGCGTTTGCTCCCGAAAACTTGGGAGTACCGCCCGCCGAGATACGCGAGAGGGTTGACAATGCGCTGAAGCAGGTCGATATGTACGAGTTCCGCGAGCACGCGCCGCACCAGCTTTCGGGCGGACAGAAGCAGCGTATCGCTATCGCGGGAATTATCGCAATGCAGCCGCGCTGTATCGTTATGGACGAGCCTACCGCAATGCTTGACCCAAAGGGCAGGCGCGAGGTGATGCGCACCATTAAGCACCTTAACAAAGATAAGGGAATAACAGTCGTTCTGATAACCCACTACATGGACGAGGCAGCACAGGCTGACCGCGTTGTAGTAATGGACAAGGGCTGCGTTATAATGGACGATGTTCCGAAGAAGATATTTTCTCAGGTAGAGCGCCTTAAATCTGTCGGTCTTGATGTGCCTCAGGTGACGGAGCTTACTCATATGCTGCGAGATAACGGCGTTGATATCTCTGAGGAGCTTATATTCGAACAGGAGTGTGCGGAGGCTATCGCTGCGCTTCCGAAGAAAGGCACTGTCAGACTTCATGAGCGCGTTCAGCTTGACGAGCGCGAGCAAGACCATGACGGCGTTATTGAAACAAGGGGCGTTACCTACAAATACAGCGTGGGAACTCCGTTTGAAAAGACCGCCGTTGACCATGTAAGCCTTTCGGTTAAAAAAGGCGAGTTCGTGGGAATAATCGGACACACGGGCAGCGGAAAATCCACGCTTATACAGCATCTCAATGGACTTATAAAGCCCACATCGGGCGAGGTCTTGGTTGACGGTGTGAGCATTTGGGACAAGAGCGTCAATATCCGCGATATCCGATTTAAAGTCGGCATAGTTTTTCAGTATTCCGAGCATCAGCTTTTTGAGGAGACCGTGGCAAAGGATATCGCCTACGGCCCTAAAAACATGGGACTTTCCGATGAGGAGATACAAAAGCGTGTTCAGGCTGCGGCTGAAAGCATGGATATAACTCACTTGCTTTCGCGCTCTCCGTTTGAGCTTTCGGGCGGACAGCAGCGCCGCGTTGCGCTTGCGGGAGTTCTTGCGATGGACCCCGAGGTGCTTATCCTTGACGAGCCTGCTGCGGGACTTGACCCCAAAGGCAGGGATAAGATACTTGCGCGCATAAAGCACTATCACGAAACATCGGGAAAGACGATACTTCTCGTTTCTCATTCGATGGAGGATATAGTAAAATACGCGACAAAGGTTCTTGTGATGAACAAGGCGCAGCTTTTCTGCTATGACGATACAGATAGAGTATTTGAGCGCACAGACGAGCTTGCCAAGATAGGACTAGATGTTCCGCAGGTAACGCGTATGTCGCATCTGCTCAAAGAGCTTGGAACAGATATAGGAAACGATATTTATACGACAGAAAGGGCGGCAGAGCGTCTGCTGAGCCTTATCAAAGGGTAGAATAAATGATAAAGGATATTACGATAGGACAGTATTTCCCCGGAAATTCTGTCGTGCACAGGCTCGACAGCCGCATGAAGCTGCTGCTCGATGTTCTGTATCTTGTTGCGATATTCACCGCGCAGAGCTATACAGGGCTGCTTATATGCACCTTGTTTATGGTGTTCTGCTATATCGCGGCGAACATCAAGCTTATCATGATATTGAAGAGCATAAAGCCCATCGTGCCGCTTATGCTTTTCACCGCGATACTGAACCTTTTCTTTATAAAGGGCGAGCAGCCGCTCGTGCAGTGGTGGATATTCACCATCTATCCCGAGGGCATCAAAATGGCTTCCTTTATGCTGATACGCGTTATTTCGCTTATCGTGGGAATGTCGCTGCTCACCTATACGACATCTCCTATCATGCTTACGGACGCGATAG
This sequence comes from Oscillospiraceae bacterium, assembly GCA_045591905.1. GTDB lineage: Bacteria > Bacillota > Clostridia > Oscillospirales > Ruminococcaceae > CAG-115. The sequence continues at coordinate 4,572 of JAZNTS010000238.1, forward strand.
AGCGTATCCTTTCACCGCTGAAAAAGCTGCGTTTTCCCGTGCACGAGCTGTCGATGATGATGACGATAGCGCTGCGCTTTATTCCTACGCTTGTCGAGGAAACAGACAAGATAATGTGCGCGCAGAAAGCAAGAGGCGCTGAGCTTGACAGCGGCGGACTTATCAAAAAGGCTAAGGCGCTGATTCCTGTGCTTATTCCGCTGTTCGTGTCGGCGTTCAAGCGCGCTAACGAGCTTGCAACCGCGATGGAGTGCCGCTGCTACAGAGGCGGCGACGGAAGAACAAGGCTTCGGCAGCTTAAAACTGCGCCGCGTGATTACGTTGCACTGCTTATCGTTCTTGCGCTGCTTGGCGGTGTCATTGTTATTAATTTCTTTCCCATACTCCCCTAAAACGGAGATATCAACATGAGAAATCTAAAGGTATTTATTGCATATAACGGAGCAGCATATCACGGCTTTCAGCGTCAGGACAACGCAGCTACCATTCAGGAAACTGTGGAAAAGGCTGTCGGAAAGCTGCTGAAAATGCCCGCTCCTGTAATATACGGCTGTTCGCGTACCGATACGGGAGTACACGCGCGGCAGTTCTGCTTTAATGTTCATATAGACAACCGTATCCCTTGCGAGGGCTTTGTAAAGGGTATGAACACGCTTTTGCCGCCCGATATCGCGGTGCTTTCCTGCGAGGAGGCAGACGAGGAGTTCCACGCGCGCTATTGCGCCAAGGGAAAGGAGTATGTCTATCTCATAAATAATAAGCCTCAGCGCGATGTTTTTTTGCAAGACCTTGCCTTCCATTATCCCTATAAGCTTGATATCGAAGCGATGCGCAGTGCAGCGAAGCTTCTTGTCGGGGAGCACGATTTCGGCGGCTTCTGCCGTGCAGAGGGCAAGGCGCGAATGAAAACCACGGTGCGCACTATCTACGATATTTCGATAGAGCTTAAAGACGATGTGTGCGAGGTGCGCATAAGCGGAAACGGCTTTCTGTATAATATGGTGAGGATAGTTACGGGTACGCTGCTTTACATAAGCGAGGGCAGACGCACCGAGGCTGACATCATCAGCGCCCTTGAAACGGGCGACCGTTCACTCAGCGGGATCACACTTCCGCCAAACGGACTTTATCTCAACAAGGTGTTTTATTAAACAGCAAGGAGGGCGCTTCATGGAGGAACGCGATAATATAAATAAATTCCGCAAAAAGCGCGCGGGACGAAAGCTTATGTTCAGGCTTGCGGTGCTGCTTTTGATAGTGCTTGTGATAATTCTTATTATCATCAACTGGGGCAGCATAATCGCTCCTTTTAAAGACGCGGCGCTTGATGTCAGCAAGGGCGGCTTTCCTGTGGAGCTTCCCGGTAGTGCGGGCTATACTCTCAACGAGCTTGGCGAGAGCTTTTACCTGCTCACCGATACTTATATCTACACCTACCATGCCGACGGAGCGCAGATAACCAATGTTCAGCACGGCTTCCAGAACCCTGTGTCGGAATCAAATCACAAACGCGTCGTTGTCTACGATAAAAACGGCAAGGGCTTCAAGCTGTTCTCGCGTACAGGCGAGATTTATTCAAAACCAATGGAGGACAGCATCGTTTTCGCTTCTATAGGCAACGATGATCGCTGTGCAGTGGTGACGACCTCCACTAGATATTCAAATTACCTTTATGTGTATAACGGCGAGGGCAAGCAGATATTCCGCTGGGCATCTCCAAACTACAAGATAATGCAAGTTGAGTTCTCCAAGGACGACAAGAGCATTTTTGTTTCGGCTCTCGGCGCACAGAACGGCGAGCTTCAGCAGTATATATTCCGTTTTGACCTCGGTAACGCGGAATCGCATATATGGCAGACATATATAGGAAGCGATATTTCATATGAGTTAAGCTGCGACAGCAAGAGCGTGTATGCGATAACAGGCGGCAGCTGCTCAAGACTTGATATTGAAACAGGCGAGCTGCTTTCTTCGGGAGTTTTCAGCAACACTATCCATGACATACCTCGGCAGGACGGTGCAGTGTGCATAGTTTTCAGCGATCCCACTTCAAGCGGTGATGTGCTGACGGTTTACGACGACACGCTTACCGATCCCAAAACGCTTTATATCGACAAGCTCACAAGAGCTTGCACAGACAGCGGCAAGTATTATGTGCTGTCAGGCTCACAGCTTCGCTCATATGACGGGGCGCTGCAGGAGATAAAAATATATGAGCTTGACGATGTATATTCAGATATGATAATTATGAACGGTTACGCTTATCTCCTCGGATATAACGAGGTGCAGCGAGTAGCGCTGTAAGACGCGAAAGGAGACACAATGGGAACAGAATTTGCTATCATCTATGATGTGATAACAGCGGGACTGCTGATAGGAATGCTTTTTGCGGGCTTTAAAAGAGGCTTTGCAAGCGCAATTGTCAGCCTTGGTGCGGTAATAATCGCATTTATCTGCGCTATGGCTTTCAGCGAGCCTATAAGCAGCGCGGTGTACACAAGCTTTGCGGAGAAGCCTATCGAAGAAACCGTAAGCGCGACAGTGGACGACGCAGTCGGCTCTATAACACTGTCGTCTATATCCGACGCCGATTACAGCGTGATAAGAGTGAACGATGTTTCGGTAGAGGACATCGAGCCTGATTATGCGGGCACAAATAAGGCGATATTTGACCTTAATGATGTTGACCTCAGCGAGAGCGGAATTACCGCTGAGGATCTGCGCAGCTTCGGAATGAAGGGTGATATCGACCTCACATCTGTAAGCGGCAAGACCGCAGAGTTCACAAGAACTGACATAGACCGCTACGGACTGGGCAGAATGGTAGTGGCTCAGGTCATCGCCGTAAACGTAAAAAATGCGAATTTCTTTGACGATATCTCCGAATTTGTTACAGACGTAGGCGAGGCAGTGCCTATGTTCTTCGGCGGAATGGCAGAGGATATAGCAGGCGGCAAGGACGCTTCAATGCGCTCTGTGATACTTATCATGATGAGCAGCTCCGCAAGCGTTAAGGACGCAGTAATCAACGGCATTATCGAGCCGTGCGTCAAGATATTTGTACAGACCTTGGCTTTCGGCGTGATATTCCTTGTGGTAGCTATAGGTCTCGGACTGCTTTCAAAGCTGCTTAAATTTGTGAACAAGATACCCGTAATAGGCGGCTTCAATGCCTTTTGCGGCGGAGTTGTGGGTCTTGCAGAGGGCGTAGTCGGCGTATTTGTCGTATGCCTTGCGGTAAGACTTATAACAATACTGAGCGGCGGAAATATAATGTTCTTCAATGACGCCGCAATAGACAGTACATTTTTGTTCAATGTTTTCTACGATTTCGACTTTTTAAACTTCATTAACGATATAAAGATTGGGTGATAAGCTATGATGATGTGTTCACGATGCAAGAAGCGTCCAGCAACGATATTTATAACCTCAATGCAGGGCGCTGAGAAAAAGAACGAGGGTCTGTGCTTCAAGTGCGCAAAGGATCTTGGAATGCCGCAGATAACCGATTATCTTAAACAGATGGGCATTTCGGAGGAGGATTTCGACAATGCCTATGACGCTGTTTTTGATGAAAACGGTATGCCCGACGGCGAGCTTTTGAAGCATCTCGGCATAAGCGCAGAGGAGCTTGACGGCGAGTTTGACGAAGCCGATGATGACAGCCTTGATGAGGACGGCGCATTCGAGCACGGCGGCGCAAATACCATGCCGAGCTTTCTTAAGAACCTGTTCGGCGGATCTTCGTCCGAGGAGAAAAAGGACGGGGAAGCTTCCGAGAAGAAGTCCAAGAAAAAGGAAAAGACCGACAAAAAACGCAGAACGCTTGAAACCTACTGCACAAATCTCACCCGCCGCGCAAAGGACGGTAAGATAGACCGTATAATCGGACGTGACAGAGAGATATACCGCGTTTTGCAGATACTTTCAAGACGTTCAAAGAACAACCCCTGCCTTATCGGTGAGCCGGGCGTCGGCAAGACCGCTATCGCAGAGGGAATTGCTCTGCGCCTTGTGAGCGGTGATGTTCCTTTCAGGCTTCAGGGCAAGGAGCTGTATCTTCTCGACCTCACAGCGCTTATTGCGGGAACTCAGTTCCGCGGACAGTTTGAAAGCCGCGTAAAAGCGCTCATCGAGGAAGTTAAGAACGCAGGCAATATTATCCTCTTCATTGACGAGGTGCACAATCTTGTCGGCACAGGCGATTCCGAGGGCACTATGAATGCCGCAAATATGTTCAAGCCCGCGCTTTCCAGAGGCGAGCTTCAGGTCATCGGCGCGACCACTTTCAACGAGTATCGCAAGCATATTGAAAAGGACAGCGCGCTGGAGCGCCGTTTCCAGCCTGTTACAATAAACGAGCCTACAATAGATGAAACTGTCGAGCTTCTCGAGGGTATCAAGGAATACTACGAAAATCACCACAAGGTGAAGATATCCTCCGAGCTTACAAGAATGTGCGCGGTGCTTTCCGAGCGCTATATCAACGACCGTTTTCTTCCCGATAAGGCGATAGACCTGCTTGACGAGTCTTGTGCGTGCGCAAGCCTTGTCAACGAGGATATTACAGAGTATGAAAAGCTGAAAGCTGAAACAGAAAAGCTCCGCAACGAGGAGAACGACCTCGGCAACGAAGCTGAGCGTGACTACGAAAAGCTTGCCGAGATAAAGACAAAGATCGCAAAGAACGAGGCAAGAATAAACGAGATAAAGGATAAGGCGGAGAATGTATGCGTCACAATGGACGATCTTTCCAAGGTCATCGAGATGTGGACGGGTATTCCCGCAAACAAGATAAAGGAGACCGAGTATAAGCGTATCGCGCACCTTGAGGACAGTCTCAAGGCAAAGGTCATCGGTCAGGACGAGGCTTGCGCGCTTGTTGCAAAGGCGATAAAGCGCACAAGAGTACAGCTTTCCGAGCGCCGCAGACCTGCTTCCTTTATATTTGTCGGCCCTACAGGCGTTGGAAAGACCGAGCTTGTAAAGGTGCTTGCAAAGGAGATGTTTGATACTGTAGAGCCGCTTATCCGTCTTGATATGTCGGAATATATGGAAAAGCACAGCGTTTCCAAGATAATCGGCTCGCCCCCCGGCTATGTCGGCTATGACGAGGCAGGACAGCTTACCGAAAGAGTCCGCAGAAAGCCTTATTCCGTGATACTTTTCGATGAGATAGAAAAGGCGCACCCCGATGTCATGAATATCCTGCTTCAGATACTTGACGAGGGCAAGATAAACGACGCACACGGCAGGTCGGTAAGCTTTGAGAACACCGTTATCTGTATGACTTCAAATGCGGGCTCGGGGCATTCCTCGGGCGGCATAGGATTCAGCAAGACTGACGGTGACGTCAGCAAGGAGCGTGCGATGAAGGGCTTGCGTGATTTCCTCCGTCCCGAGTTTTTGGCTCGTATCGACGAGATAGTGGCATTTGCGCCGCTTTCCGAGGAGGATTACGCAAAAATAGCCGCACTTATGCTGGAGGAACTGAGAAATCCGCTTAAAGAAAAGCAGATCTCGCTCAGCATCAGCGAAGATGTTTACAAGGCTGTCGCAAAGAAGTCCCACGGCGGCAAATTCGGCGGCAGAGATATCCGCAGGGTTATCCGCAGCGATATTGAGGACGTTATCGCGGAAACCATCATCGACAATGCTGACAAAACGCTTTCCGAGATATCCGTTACAGCCGAAAACGGCGAGATAAGGGTTGCTGCGAAATGAGCGTTGTTGTAGTCACAGGCGGCACGGGCGCTATCGGAAGCGCCATAGCCGCTGAGTTCGCAAAGACCGATGACGTAGTTATAACCTACAATTCGCGCGGGGAAGAAGCGGAGCGTATCTGTTCCGAGCTTCACTGCGGAAGCGTACAGATGAACGTTGCCGACAGGGCTTCCGTTGATAACGCTTGCGCCGAGATACTGAAAAGCTACGGTCATGTGGATATTCTTGTCAACAATGCGGGAATATCTCAGATAAAGCTTTTTACAGATATCACACAAGAAGATTGGCAGCAAATGATGAACGTCAATCTGACAGGCTGCTTTAATGTAACGCAAAGTCTTGTAAAGTCCATGATCTCCCGAAAAAGCGGAGCTATCGTCAATATCTCCTCGGTGTGGGGAGTTCACGGCGCTTCCTGCGAGGTCGCATATTCAGCGGCAAAGGCAGGTATGATCGGCATGACTAAGGCGCTTGCAAAGGAGCTTGGTTCGTCGGGAATTACGGTAAACTGCGTCGCTCCGGGTGTTATTGATAGTCCTATGAACAGCGCACATTTAAGTGCCGAGGAGCTTACGGAGCTTTGCGAAAGCACTCCGCTCATGCGAATGGGCAGGGCAGATGAGGTCGCAAAGGCTGTACGTGCTATTGCTGAAAATCGCTTTATCACAGGGCAGGTGCTCGGGGTAGACGGCGGTTTTTATTGATGTGTGCAAAAAAATATGTTTCTTTGCTAAAAATTTGTCACAAAATTCTCAAAAAGCGGTTGAATTTTGTTTTTAAATGTTGTATAATATAAAACGTATGATGATTTGAAGCTTGTGTGACAGGCTTCTAAAAATAAAAGGAGAATATTATGAGTTTAGCACTATCCTTTTTGTCTGATGCCGCTTCGGCTGAAGCGCAGGGCGTAATCGACAGGCTTCAGGCGTACACAGGCTCCGCTGAGCAGTCTATCGCACAGCAGCAGCTTGGCGACCCCGATTACTGGAGCACGGTCGGTATTATCACGATAACAGGTATTCTGGTCGTATTCTTTATTCTTGCGATACTTATCTTTATCTTCTGGGCTATGGGTCAGTTCTTTAAGAGCAAGGACAAGCGTAAGGCTGCCAAAGCAGAGGCTGAAAAGGCTGCCGCTGCTGCAAAAGCACCCGCACCCGCTCCCGTTGAGGAGATAGAGGAGGCTGACGACAGCGACGATGACGAGATTATCGCGGTAATAAGCGCGGCTATCGCGGCTTATTCCGAGGCTGACGGCAAGCAGTATGCTATCAGAAGCATCAAGCGCAAGGACAGCAAGACACGTTCCGCATGGAGCCTTGCAGGTATCGGCGACAATACACGCCCATTCCTTTAATGGACAGAAAGGATATATAAAGCATGGAAATATTTGTTGATACCCTAAACGGTCTGGTAAATTCATCAGGCTTTATGGGATTTTTCGCCGATGGCGGTTGGCAGAACATCGTAATGATCCTTATTTCGTTTGTTCTGTTCTATCTCGCTATCGTAAAGCAGTACGAGCCTTTGCTGATGCTTCCCATCGCATTCGGTATGCTGCTTACAAACCTGCCCATGACAGGCCTTTATCACCCCGAGCTTTGGAATCCCGCCACAAACCCCTACTTCGCTCCCGAATATATTGAGCAGGCAGGCGGCGTAGTTGTGAATTACGTCAAGGAAACCAGTCTTGACTACGGCAGAGTTCTCCACGAGGGCGGTCTGCTGGATATGCTTTACCTCGGCGTTAAGCTTGGTATCTATCCGCCTATCATCTTCCTCGGAATCGGCTCTATGACCGACTTTGGTCCGCTTATCGCAAACCCCAAGAGCTTCCTGCTCGGCGCTGCTGCACAGGGCGGTATCTTCTTTACATTCCTCAGCGCTTGCACAATGAACCTCACAGGTATGGCTGATTTTACTCTGAAAGAGGCTGCTTCTATCGCTATCATCGGCGGTGCGGACGGTCCTACAGCTATCTTCCTCACTTCTAAGCTTGCTCCTCAGCTTCTCGGCTCTATCGCAGTTGCGGCGTACTCCTACATGGCGCTTGTTCCTGTTATCCAGCCGCCTATCATGAAGCTGCTCACTACCGAAAAGGAGCGTTCCGTAAAGATGGGTCAGCTCCGTCAGGTTTCCAAGATGGAAAAGGTCATCTTCTCTATCGCGGTTACAATTATTGTGTCCCTTATCATTCCCGACGCAGGCACACTTGTAGGTATGCTGATGCTCGGTAACCTGATGAAGGAGAGCGGAGTTTGCGACCGTCTTGTAAAGACTGCGCAGAACGAGCTGATGAACATCATCACAATCTTCCTTGGTACAACAGTTGGTGCGACTGCGGTTGCAGGAAACTTCCTCAACCCGAAGACCTTGTTCATAATCGCCCTTGGTCTTATCGCATTCTGTATCGGTACAGCTTGCGGCGTGCTGCTTGGCAAGCTTATGTACGTTATCTCTCGCGGCAAGATCAATCCGCTCATCGGTTCTGCGGGCGTATCCGCTGTTCCTATGGCGGCTCGTGTATCTCAGAAAGTCGGACAGGAAACAAATCCCTCCAACTTCCTGCTCATGCACGCAATGGGTCCGAATGTTGCGGGCGTTATCGGCTCCGCTGTTGCGGCTGGTGTTCTGCTCAGCGTTCTCGGTTAATTCAACACAAATACGGCTGCGTTTTTGCGCAGCCGTTGTTTTATGGAGGAATAATGGAGCTGAAATTCATCTCAGCGTCACCCGATGACATAGAAGATATTTATTTCGCAGTGAAGTCGGTCTATGAGTGGTTTGAGCCTAAATCCGCTGACATTCAGCCGCTTCTGATGAATGTCTACAGACGTATCAAGGAAAATATCGACAGCTATACTGTCGTGAAGCTTCACGGACAGAAAGCCGCATACTACTGCTTACGTGAGAAAGACGGAAAAGCTTATATTGACGACCTTTATGTGCGTTCGGATTTCAGAAATCTTGGCATAGGCACAGAGATAATATACCGCTGCATATCTCAGACAGAAGCTGACATCTATACTGAACTCCACTTAGCCAATGTCATGGCGGTCTCGCTGTTTCGGCGCATGGGCTTTGCCGAGGTTAGAGAGACAGGTAAAAATAAGCTTCTCATGCGCCGCGAAAGTACATAAATAAAAGCCGCTTTTCGATGCATGAAAGCGGCTTTTATTGAATTTATCAGGTGAGGATACGCTCGTCACAGTATTCGCAGATGAGGATATCTCCGTATTTGCGGTAGCTGTGCGGGAGATAATGCTCCGTCTGAGTTACGCACTTAGGATTTGTGCAGCACACATTTTTGTGTATCTCGCCCGAAAGAAGCGGGTGAGGGTGAAGCTCGTTGTTGAGCGTGGAAAGGATAAGCGCCATTCTGACGTACATTCCGTAGTTTGCTTGCTTGAAATAAGCCGCGCGCGGGTCGTCGTCGACCTCGACGTCGATCTCGTTCACACGGGGCAGGGGGTGCATTACTATCATGTCGCTTTTTGCAAGGCTCATTTTCTCACGGGTTAGGCGGTAAACGTCCTTTTGCTTTTCGTACTCCTCTGCACTTTCAAAGCGCTCGCGCTGAATACGCGTCATATAAAGCATATCAAGCTCGGGCATAGCTTCCTCGATAGTCTTGACCTCTTTAAATTCACAGCCGCGCGCAAGCATTACGTCCTTGATGTAGGAGGGGAGCGCAAGGCTCGGTGTTGAAATCAGCACAAATTTGTTGTTTTTGTAGCATGACAGCGTTTTAACCAGCGAATGCACCGTACGTCCGTACTTGAGGTCGCCGCAAAGTCCAATGGTGAGGTTGTCCAGCCTGCCTATTTCGGTCTGGAGCGTAAGCAGGTCGGTGAGCGTCTGGGTGGGGTGGAGGTGCCCGCCGTCGCCTGCGTTTATCACGGGACACTCGGCACTCAGAGCCGCCGCCTTTGCAGAGCCCTCCTGTGTGTGGCGCATTACAAGGATATCGGCGTAGTTGCTGATTATCTTTATGGTATCTTTAAGGTTTTCACCCTTTGCAACCGAGGAGTTGCTCGGATTGTCAAAGCCGATTATATTTCCGCCGAGGCGTATCATAGCGGTCTGAAAGCTCATCTGTGTGCGTGTTGACGGCTCATAGAAAAGGGTCGCCATAATTTTGCCCTTGCACTTTTCGCTGTAGCTTTCGGGGCGGCGCATGATGTCCTGCGCAAGTCGCACCATGGAGTTCCACTGGTGTACTGAGTAGTCCTCGGTGTCAATTAAATGGTTGAATTTCTGATTCAAGCTGTTCACCTATCCTTAAATTAAACTACACATATTATATCAAATTGAATGTCGGATTTCAAGGAGTTTTGCAAATTTATTTATTTTATTGCCGTTTTGTATTTAAATTTCCGCAAATGTATGTTATACTATATTTATTATTTTGTATTTAAGGAGCTATTATGAACACATTAGCTACTCATCACGAAAAATATCATGATGACCACAGCCGCTCGTTGGTGCTTGCCTGTGAGCTGTCGGAGCGCGTCATGACAGCGGCGTATTATGACTTATCCTTGTCGCGTATGACCGCGCGCTCTGTGGCAATAGTAGAGGGACTTACCGCCGAGGAAGCCGCAGCGGAGCTTTCAAAATTCATTTTTATGACTATGCGTGAGTATGGTATCTCAGCGCAGTGCCTGCAAAAGATAGGCATTTGCGCTCCGATAGGTATTTCGGGCGCGATAGAGGAGCAGCTTGACCCTACAGATATATTTCTGCGCCCCGATACCGAAATAATCGTAATTCCGTTCGTCAGTGCGCGCGCAGACGGCAGAACGGCTGCGTTTTTTGCTTCAGTGCCTTTTGAGGAGGGAACGCTTGCAGTGCGCCTTGCGAAAAGCCTTGACCTTGCGTATTTTGCGGGAGGAAAGCTTTGCATAGTATCTCTGCCGCTTGTGGGAGCCTTTGACAGCTCCGCCCTCGAAAGCGGAATGCCCTGCGAATACGGTGCTATTGACGAGGTGACGCGCGAGGATAACGGAACGGTCTGCTACAGTGTTATAGGTGATTGTGACAGCGAGGGAATTGCGGCTTCGGCTGCAATTGACGTGGTACGCATAATGCGCGATACGGGTATCCTTGACGAGGACGGCATAATGACCGACCGCGATCGGTTTTACATAGGTGAGGACTATTGTGTATCGCAAAAAGATGTGCGTGCCGTTCAGTCTGATAAGGCAAGCCTTGCGGCGGCGCTTGAATGTATGTTGAAAAGTTACGGCGCGCCGAAGAGGCTTTACCTTTCGGGCGAGGTGCTTGCAAGCAAGGGTATGCAGAGCCTTACATCTCTCGGTGTGTTTCCCGATGGAATGGCGCAGAACGCTGTTTTCAGCAGAAACGCAAGCGAAAGCGGAGTGCTTTCCTGTCTTGAGGACACGCAAAAGCTTGACGCGCTGGAACGGCTGATATTCTCCGCCGAGGACGTTACAGACGACATTCTGCCTGATTTTGACGATATATACATATCAAAACTTCAGTTTTAGGTAAATTTGTATGAAATATTAAGAAAAAGCACTTGATTTTTTTATTCGAAAGTGTTATAATAATAAGGCATTTAGTATCCGTTGCTATGCCCATTTGTGAAAAATCGGCATACAATGTGAGTTAATGCGCGGCGAAATGCCAAACATTAATAACGGATAGTCCGCTGGGATCAAGGTAAAGCCCTTGGCGAATATCGCTCGAACAGGTCGGTCTTAAGAATATCCGAATGGTCTAGGAGGAAAAAATGGACGCATTAAAAATCATCGAGCAGAGCAGCATGAAGGCAGAGGCCCCCGTTGTTGAGGTCGGCGACTACGTTAAGGTAGGCGTTAAGATCAAGGAGGGCGATAAGTTCCGTATCCAGATGTTCGAGGGTACTGTTATCGCTAAGAAGCACGGCGGCATCAACGAGACATTCACCGTTAGACGTGTTGCACACGGCTGCGGCGTTGAGAGAGTTTTCCCTCTCCACTGCCCGTCTGTTGAAAAGGTAGAGATCGTAAGACACGGTAAGGTTCGCAGAGCTAAGCTGTACTACCTCAGAGACAGAGTTGGTAAGGCTGCAAAGGTTAAGTCCAAGGTTTAATGCCATAGCGGCATAAACCTCCCCAAATCCAAGCTATAAGCCCCCGCACTCCGCGGGGGTGAAGCGTGGATATGAAAGAAAGTGAATGTGCTATGTCCGAAAAAGAGATCAAAGATATTGAAACAGCAGAAAATATAGAAGAGCTTGCGGATTCTGTTCCGTCTGAAACACAGGGCAGCGACAGCGCCCCCAATTCTGCGGAAAAGCCGAGAAAGCCTTATGCCGACGCGCTTGAATGGGTGTCAAGCCTTGTTTATGCTGTGCTTATAATGCTTGGACTTAATCTGTTTGTGTTCAGGTCTATCACCGTTGACGGAAAGTCAATGAATAACACATTGCAGGATAAGGACCGTGTTATAGCTTTCAATCTTTTCTATACTCCTCAAAGAGGCGATATCGTTGTGCTGCAGGCTGATAAGCTCAGCCCCGACAGAGGCAATACCTACGGTGAGCCTATCATCAAGCGTGTTATCGCAGTCGGCGGAGATACAGTGAAGTTTGATTTCGACAAGGGCGAGGTATATCTCAAAAAAGCAGGCGAGAGCGAATTTCAGCTTCTTCAGGAAGATTATATCCTTGAGAAGACTCTGCGCTCCGAAAGCTGCATAAGCGGCAGGGAGTACGAGGTTGATGAGGGTTATGTTTTCGTGATGGGCGATAACCGCAACAACTCGACCGACAGCCGAGATTACCGCGTGGGCATGGTTGATACAGATTATATAATGGGTAAGGCGGTATTCCGCTTCTTGCCCTTTGACAGTATAGGTTTATTATGAGTGATGTAGGCAATATCCAGTGGTTCCCCGGGCACATGACAAAGACCCGCCGTCTTATCGAGGCGGATCTTAAAATGGTTGACGCTGTTGTTGAGATAACAGACGCGCGTATCCCCGAGTCGAGCCGCAATCCAATTCTTGACGAACTTGTCAAGGATAAGCCGCGCATTATGATAATGAACAAGTGCGATTACGCCGATGACGCCGCAACAGCACGCTGGAAGCGGCACTATGAGAGCATGGGCATTATCGTTCTGACCTGCGACTGCCGCAGCGGTAAGGGAATAAATAAGTTCCTGCCCGCTGTTAAGGTGCTTTTGAAAGATCTTCTTGAGCGCCGCAAGCAGCGAGGAATGATAGGTAAAGCGCTCAGGCTCATGGTAGTCGGTATTCCCAATGTGGGAAAAAGCTCATTCATCAACAGAATGGCTAAAACCAAGAAAACAAAGGTAGGCGACCGTCCCGGTGTTACCCGAGGTAAGCAATGGGTTTCAATCGACAAGGACGTGGAGCTGCTTGATATGCCCGGAATACTTTGGCCGAAGTTTGACGATCAGATCGCCGCTCAAAGGCTTGCTTTTACGGGCGCTATAAAAGACGATGTAATGGACGTTGAGGCACTTGCCGCCGCTTTGGGTGAGTTCCTTTTGGAGCAATACCCCGAGCTTATCAAGGCACGCTACAAGATAGCGGGCGAGGGTAATGTCCTTACTGAGATCGCAAAGGCACGCGCTATGCTCGTTTCGGGCGGTGAGCCTGACACAGAGCGCGCTGCTGCGACGCTTCTTGATGAATACAGAGGTGGCAAGATTGGCAAGATCACGCTTGAATAAACAGCCTTGCGCCGAACAGCTTACGCTGGAGGATATCGAAAAGCCATCGCTTTTTGGCTACGACAGCGAGTTAAGAACGCAGTATGGCGTTGTATGCGGAATTGACGAAGCGGGCAGAGGTCCACTTGCGGGCGATGTTTACGCTGCCGCGGTCATATTCGACGATGGTGTTGTTATTGATGGCATAAACGACAGTAAAAAGCTCACCGAGAAGAGGCGAGAGCAGCTTTTCGATGAGATTCGCGAAAAAGCTGCCGCTTACTGTATCGCGGTCGCAACAATCGCAGAGATAGAGGAAATGAATATCCTAAACGCCGCCATGCTTGCCATGAAGCGCGCGTATGAGGGGCTTCAGAAAAAAGCCGATATTATCCTTGTTGACGGCAACAGACTTCCGCCCATAGACGGAAATGTTAAAACTGTCGTCAAGGGCGACGCAACATCTGCAAGTGTCGCGGCTGCCTCTATTCTTGCAAAGGTCGCACGTGACCGTTACATGGACGAACTTGCGAAGCAGTACCCTCAGTACGGCTTCGAAAAACATAAGGGCTACGGAACTAAGGCGCACTATGCCGCAGTTGACGAGCATGGCTTGTGTCCTGTTCACAGACCCTCATTTTTCAAAAAATACTTCGCTGACAAAGATGGACAGAAAAGCTAAAGGCGACTTCGGAGAAGACCTTGTGTGCGCAGAGCTTATAAAGCGCGGTCACAAGATAATCGAGCGGAATTTCCGTAAGTCTTACGGTGAGATCGACATAATCTCGCAGATCGACAGGTTTATTGTTTTTACCGAGGTAAAGACGAGAAAGCGCGGGAGCATGGTGTCGGGCCTTGAAGCGGTAACGCAGACAAAGCGCAGACGCATCGTGCAGACTGCCGATTTCTATCTTTGCAACGTGTTCTGTGGTGACGGAGTTCGGCTTCAGCCGAGGTACGATATCGCAGAGGTTACCGTCACGGGAGGAGATACTCCGACCTTGTTGCGGCTCGATATCTACGAGGACGCATTTACGACAGACGGAATTTATACTATATATTAAGGACGCAAGTCTTTATGAAAGGACGACTAATATGAATTACAGAAGCACGAGAAATTCGGCTTTAAAGGTGACGAGCGCTCACGCTATCACAAAGGGACTTTCCGATGAGGGCGGTCTGTTTGTACCCGAGAGCATTCCTCAGTTCACCAAGGACGAGATACTCGCTATGTGCGATAAAAGCTACGCTGACAGAGCTTATGACATCTTCAGCAGACTGCTTACTGATTTCACACCCGAGGAAGTACGTCATTGCGTGGACTCCGCTTATAACGATAAGAATTTTGATACTAATAATATCGCAGAGATCTCCCATCTGCTGACAGGTACATATGTGCTTGAGCTTTGGCATGGTCCCACCTGTGCGTTTAAGGATATGGCGCTTCAGATACTGCCTTATCTGCTGACTACCTCCGCTAAAAAGACGGTAGACGGCAAGCAGATCGCCATTCTTGTTGCTACTTCGGGCGATACAGGCAAGGCTGCACTTGAGGGCTTCAAGGACGTTGACGGTACAAGTATCACCGTTTTCTATCCCGAGGACGGCGTAAGCCGTATGCAGAAGCGTCAGATGACCACTCAGGAGGGCAAGAACGTTCATGTCTGCGCAGTAAAGGGCAACTTTGACGATTGTCAGAACGGCGTTAAGGCTATTTTCACTGACAACGATTTCGCTGACAGACTTGCAAAGAGCAATATCCTGCTTTCCAGCGCAAACTCCATAAACTGGGGCAGACTTGCGCCTCAGATCGTTTACTATGTTTCGACTTACGTTGAGCTTGTTAAGAACAAGGAGATCGAGTTTGGCGAGAAGATAAACATAGTTGTTCCCACAGGAAACTTCGGCAACATTCTTGCGGCATATTACGCAAAGCTCATGGGTATCCCCGTGAACAAGCTGATCTGCGCTTCCAACAGCAACAATGTCCTGACCGATTTCATAAACACAGGTATCTATGACAGAAACAGAAAGTTCTACACTACTGTTTCTCCCTCTATGGATATTCTGATTTCCTCTAACCTCGAGCGTCTGCTTTATCACCTCTCCGGTGATAATGACGCAGTTATCAATGAGTGGTTCGGCAAGCTCAAGACTGACGGCAGATATGAGATATCCGCTGATGTCAAGGCTAAGATTTCCGAGCTGTTCTATGCCGGCTGCTGTGACGATGAGGCTACAAAGGCAACTATTAAAGACACCTTTGAAAAGTACA
>JAZNTS010000239.1:0-4542 GCA_045591905.1 Oscillospiraceae bacterium
GTTTATCAGCTTGTCCGCTTCATTCATAAAAACCTCCATGTACGCAAAACGGCAGACAAAATGCCTGCCGTCAATATTAAGCCTTTTCAGTCTTTTTCTGCTTAGCTTTTTTGCCGCGCTCAATAACAGGCTCGCCTGTGCCGTTTACGCAATCCGCTGTTACGGTAATCTTTGTAATAGACTCATCACTCGGAGCGGTAAACATGATATCGCGTAATGTAGCCTCAACGATGGAGCGAAGTCCTCTTGCACCTGTTTTGCGCTCGATAGATTTTTTCGCGATGGCGCGCTTTGCGTCAGCGTCAAATTCAAGCTCGATATCGTCAGCCTTGAACAGATACTTATACTGCTTGATAAGCGCGTTCTTAGGCTCGTCAAGGATACGTACAAGAGCCTCCTCGTCAAGATCGTCAAGAACTGTCACAACTGGCAGACGACCGATAAGCTCGGGGATTATACCGAACTTTACGAGATCCTCCTGACTTACCTTATGAAGCATCGCGGAGCTTTCCTTGTCCTTCTTGGAGTTTACCTCAGCGCCGAAGCCCATTGCGGAGGAGGATACTCTCGAAGCTATCATCTTTTCAAGGCCCTCGAATGCTCCGCCGCAGATAAACAGGATATTCTTGGTGTCGATCTGCAAAAATTCCTGATGGGGGTGCTTTCTGCCGCCCTGCGGAGGAACGTTAGATACTGTGCCCTCCACGATCTTGAGCAGCGCCTGCTGAACGCCCTCGCCGCTTACATCGCGTGTAATAGATGTATTTTCGCTGCGGCGGGATATCTTGTCGATCTCGTCGATGTAGATTATTCCGCGCTCTGCCGCTTCAATATCATAATCAGCCGCCTGAATAAGACGAAGAAGCACGTTCTCAACGTCCTCTCCGACATAGCCCGCCTGTGTGAGCGTGGTAGCGTCAGCGATGGCAAAAGGCACATTCAGCAGCTTTGCAAGCGTCTGCGCGAGCATAGTCTTTCCGACACCTGTAGGACCAAGCAGCAGAACGTTACTCTTCTGAAGCTCTACCTCGTCATCATCAAGACCTGCGTCATTCATAATAGTACGCTTGTAGTGATTGTAAACAGATACACTGAGTATCTTCTTGGCTTCCTCCTGACCGACGATATACTCGTCAAGGTAAGCCTTTATCTCCTGCGGACGCATGAGAGTTTCTGCGATATCGTCACGCTCCTGCTCATCTTTTTCGGGAATGGGCTTTACACGCTTGCCCTTGATATCGCCGCTTTCGATAAGCATATTATAGCTTGCGAGGATACACTCGTTGCAGATTATCGCAGACTCGTTTCCTCCGTAGAGGATACGTCTTACTTGATTTTCGTTTTTGCCGCAAAAGGAGCAAAACATCATTTTTTTGTTCCTCCTGTTTTACTTGATGTCAGAACGGTTGCTGTAAACCTTGTCGATAAGACCGTAAGCGAGAGCCTCTTCAGCAGTCATGAAGTTGTCACGCTCCGTGTCGCGGCAGATGGTCTCATAGTCCTTGCCTGTGTTCTCGCAAAGGATACGGTTAAGGCGCTCCTTGGTACGCAGTAACGAATTAGCACGTATCTGGATATCAGTAACCTGACCCGAAAGTCCGCCACCTGCGATAAGAGGCTGGTGTATCATGATCTCGCTGTTGGGAAGTGCAATTCTCTTGCCCTTAGCGCCTGCGGACAGCAGGAAAGCTCCCATGGAAGCCGCCATACCCATGCAGATGGTAGAAACATCGCACTTGATATACTGCATAGTATCATAGATTGCAAGACCGTCATGAACAGAGCCGCCGGGGCTGTGTATATAAAGATAGATGTCCTTATCGGGGTCCTGACCCTCCAGATACAGAAGCTGTGCCATAACTACGCTTGCAGTTGCATGGTTGACCTCGTCGTGGAGAAGAATGATCCTGTCATTGAGAAGTCGTGAAAAGATGTCATAGGAGCGCTCGCCGTGGCTGCTCTGCTCTACAACGTAAGGAATATATGCCATAGTACCGTCCTTTCTCCCCGCCATAGCGGAAGCTGTCGGAATCTGCCGACCGTGGTTTAAACCGAAAAGCCGCGCACTTTGTACGCGGTCTTTCGTAAGCTGTGATTATTCGGTTATCTCTTCGATCTTAGCGTTGCTGCGAACAAGCTCGAGAGCCTTTTCGATCTTGAGGTCGCCTGTGATAGCGTCCTTGTCAAGAACGGACTTAACCTTGTCAACGTCCATCTTGTACTGCTCTGCAAGATCAGCGTAGCCCTTTTCGATATCCTCATCGGTGATAACGATGTTCTCGTCAACAGCGATCTGGTCAAGAGCAAGGCGGAGATCTACCTGCTTCTTAGCAATATCCTTGAAGCTTGCTCTGAACTGCTCCATTGTAAGACCTGTATACTTGAGGTAATCCTCAACTCTGATTCTGTTGGAAGCGCTCCACTCGCGTGCGATCTCGTTGATGCGGCGCTCATACATAACCTCGGGAACCTCTGCCTCAAACTTTGTCAGAAGTGCGTCAACAAGGTCGTTGTCAAGCTGCTGCTCAGCGCGCTCCTCGGCAGCCTTTTCAAGAGTTGTCTTGAGGTCAGCCTTGAACTCGTCAACGGTGTCGAACTCGCTGATGTCCTTAACGAACTCCTCATCAAACTCGGGCATATCCTTAGCCTTGATCTCGTGCAGCTTGCACTTGAACACAACGGCCTTGCCCTTGAGGTTCTCAGCCTGATAGTTCTCGGGGAAAGTAACGTTTACGTCGAACTCGTCGCCAACGTTCTTGCCAACAACCTGCTCCTCAAAGCCGGGGATAAATGTGTTGCTGCCAAGCTCCAGAGGGAACTTCTCGCCCTTGCCGCCCTCGAAAGCCTCGCCATCGAGATAGCCGTCGAAGTCGATAACTGCTGTATCGCCCAGAGCAGTAGCTCTGTCCTCAACAGTAACGATTCTTGCATTTCTGCCTCTGAGCTTGTCGATCTCAGCGTTTAATACCTCGTCAGTGATAGTCTTGACAGTTTTCTTAACTTCTAATCCCTTGAAATCATTGATCTTTACTTCGGGCTTAACGATAACGTTAGCTGTGAACTTTACGCCGGTCTCCTTGTTTACATCAACGACCTCTGTGTCGGCAACGTCAACTACCTCAAGACCTGTCTTGTCAACAACAGCAACGATGTTGTTATTGTACAGGGAGTTTACAGCCTCCTCATAGAAAACGCCCTCGCCGTACTGAGCTTCGATCATCTTGCGAGTAGCCTTACCCTTACGGAAGCCGGGAATGGTGATATTCTTCTTTTTCTTGTTGTAAGCTGTGTTTACAGCTGCCTCGAACTCTTCGGCGCTGAATGTAAACTCAATTGCATAAGTATTTGTTGCTGTTTTGTTCTGGGAAATGATCTCCATTTGTTTGATTCCTTCCTGTCCGTCGGACATTGATATTTTTAAAATTTCGGAGCATCTGACGACATTCCTAATTAATTATTACCGGTGTAAAATCAACGCTGTCGGCTGAAACAAGGCGATATTCAATGCCGTTATTCACGCCGTTCAGCGCACCCTTTATGCTGCCGCCGTGTAAATGCGCGTAATAGCAGCGCTTTATGCCGTATCTTTGCAGCACATCGGTCAGATACACATTTTCCTCCGCGCGGTATATCGGCGGATAATGGATAAATGCTATAGGCTCACCGCCGAGCTTCAGTGCCTCCTTGACGGAAGCCTCCAGCCGCCCTGCTTCGCGGTTGAGCACTTTCATATCGGGCTGCTCTCCGTTCTCCCTTATCCAGCCGCGGGTACCGCAAATTGCGACGCCCTCCACCAGAAATGCATTGTTGAACAGAAACTGCACCGAAGTGAAGCCGTTGGACTGAATATAGTTATTCAGCTTATTCATGGTACTCCACCAAAGGTCGTGATTACCCTTGACGAGTATCTTTTTACCTTTAAGCCGTGAATGGATAAACTCCATATCCTTATAGACATCTTCAAGACGAAGCGCCCATGAATGGTCGCCGAGCAGCACCACAGTATCCTCGTCGGTAACCAGAGAGTTCCAGTTAGCTTCAAGGCGCTCGAGGTAGTTGCTCCAGCCCGAGAAAATGTCCATCGGCTTGTCACAGCCTAAGGAGAGATGAAGGTCGCCAATTGTGTAAAGCACATTCAGCCTCCCTCTGATTTTTTAAGCCTTAAGGAAGTCGGCAACCACCTCAGGCATCTCCTGTTTTTCAACAGAGCCTGTGAAGCGGATCTCCTTATCCTTTGTAGCAGCGAGCGGTGCAGGCATCTTGGTATTGGTCGCCTTTTCAAGACGGTCGATGACCTCAAACTCGTCATCGGTGTCGATAACGCCGCCGACAGCTTCGTATACAGCGCCGCTGAACTTGTAGGGGTTAGCGGTAGAAGCGATAACTGTCTTGGTCTCGTCGCCAGTAGCCTTGCGGTAATCCTCGTATACCTTTACAGCAACAGCTGTGTGAGTATCCAGCAGATAGCTGTACTTTTCAAAGGTATCCTTAATAGTAGCCTTTGGAGCCTCCTCATCACAGCAGCCTGCATAGAACAGCTCG
>JAZNTS010000240.1:0-10995 GCA_045591905.1 Oscillospiraceae bacterium
TGCCCTTGTAGATAAGACCTTTGTCATACAGCTTTGTAACGATATTCTGCACAGTTTCAATGTGATAAGGGTCGGTCGTTCTCACATACCGGTCATAGCTTACCCCCATGCAGCTCCACAGCTTCTTGAAGTTCTCAACGATCTCGTCAACGTACTGCTGAGGGGTCTTGCCTGCCTTTTCGGCATTCTGCTGTATCTTAGCGCCATGCTCGTCCGTACCTGTAAGGAACATTACATCATAGCCCTGCATTCTCTTGAAGCGCGCAATTGTATCGCACGCAACAGTAGTGTAGCAGTGACCGATATGAGGATTACCCGAGGGGTAATAGATAGGGGTCGTAATATAAAACTTTTCCTTTTCGCAATTACACATAGTATAATCTACCTCTTTTTCTACAAATTTTAATATAATTTCGGCAAAATATTCCTCGCTGAAATATATCTACTCCATTTTATTATATTACTTTTTCAGCAGATTTTCAAGTATGAAGAAAAAAATCAAGAAACTTTTACATATTATATAAAAAAGACTTGATTTTTTTTGTTTTTTTTAGTACAATATAGATTAGGGTATTAAGCCTTATGCGTTGCTGCGCCATTTTGGGGATACGATAATGACAGCTGCACACATAAACACATAACGCGACGGAGGCTGCTTCGTCCGCTCTGCCGACCCAGAGGGGTCCAGCAAATGGCTTGGGGCGGTCGGACAAGCTTTCCCGACGACATTCAGAAAGAGGTAAACATAATGTCCAACAGATTGTTCCAGGGTATTGTTCATCAGATGAAGGACGCTGTAAACAGAGTTATCGGCGTTATCGACGAAAACGGCACCATCATCGCCTGCAGCGACCTCACAAGAGTAGGCGGCGGCAACGACTTCTTTTCTATCGAGCTGGGAGATTCCCACGAGGTGTTTATCCGCGACGGCTACACCTATAAGCCTTTCGGCGTTCATGTAAAGCCCGATTACGCTGTTTTTGTGGAGGGCACAGACGAGCCAGCCGCAAAGTATGCAAGCGTTATTGCTATCTCTCTTTCGGGAATCAAGCAGTATTACGACGAAAAATACGACAGAAACAATTTCGTTAAAAATATCATTCTGGACAATGTTCTCCCCGGCGATATCAGCCTGAAGGCGCGCGAGCTGCACTTTAACGCAGATATCAGCAGAGTGGTGTTCCTTATCAGCGTTGTAAGCTCCAACGATGTATCGGCTTACGATGTTATCCAGAACCTTTTCCCCGATAAGAACAAGGATTTCGTGTTCAATATCACAGAAAACGACATCGTTCTCGTTAAGGAAGTTAAAAACAACATCGACGTGCGCGACCTCGAAAAGCTTGCGCGCTCCATTTCCGACACGCTTTCCAGCGAGTTCTTCACAAAGGTGAACGTTGGTATCGGTACTCCCATCATGGGCGTAAAGGATCTTGCCCGCTCGTTCAAGGAGGCGCAGACTGCGCTTGAAGTTGGAAAAGTATTCGACACCGACAAGAATATCGTAAGCTACGACAACCTCGGTATCGCAAGACTTATCTATCACCTTCCCACAACACTGTGCGAAACTTTCCTCAAAGAAGTGTTCAAGAAGAACTCCATCGAGACGCTTGATCACGAAACACTGTTCACTATCCAGAAGTTCTTTGAGAACAGCCTGAACGTTTCCGAAACATCGAGAAAGCTGTTCGTTCACAGAAACACACTGGTATATCGTCTTGACAAGATCAAGAAACTTACAGGACTTGACCTGCGTGAATTTGACCATGCGATCATCTTTAAGATCGCACTGATGGTAAAGAAATATCTCGCAGCTAACCCGACCAAGTTCTGATATCGACACAAAACGACAACTGCGGCTGCCCCGAATTTACCGTTCGGGACAGCCTTTGAATGTATTTAAGGCGGTAATAAAACACAAATACCGTCGGGGAATGTATCCATTCATAAAGTTAGGAGTATTATCATGGTAGAGCTTAAAAACGTCAACGTTCATTATTCAAGCGGTGTTGACGCACTTCAGGACATCAACCTGAGGATAAACGACGGCGAATTTGTGTTCATCGTCGGAGAGAGCGGCGCGGGTAAATCCACGCTGATGAAGCTGCTGCTGCGCGAAGTGGCTCCCACATCGGGCAGAGTTTTCGTCAACGGCTATAACCTGTCGAAGCTTAAAGGCAACAAGATAGCAAAATTCCGCCGCTCCATCGGAGTGGTGTTTCAGGATTTCCGTCTTATCCAAGAACTGAACGTGTATGAAAACATCGCATTCGTTCTGCGCATCGCGGATCAGCCCATGAAATTTATAAAGCAGCGTGTTCCGTATGTGCTGAATCTTGTAGAGCTTGCGCATAAGGCAAGAAGCCGCCCCAAGGAGCTTTCGGGCGGTGAGCAGCAGCGTGTCGCAATCGCACGTGCGCTTGCAAACGACCCCGGACTTATCATCGCAGACGAGCCGACGGGTAACATCGACCCCAAGCTGTCGTATGAAATAGTCGAGCTGCTTAAAGAGATAAACCGCTGCGGCACTACCGTCGTAATGGTAACGCACGAGCACGACCTCGTAAAGCATTTCGGCGGCAGAATAATCAATCTCGATGGCGGCAGCATTACATTTGATGAGAATATCGGAGGTCAGAATGAGGACGAGTAATGTCACATACCTTGTAAAAAAAGGCGTATCCTCGGTGTGGAAGAACTTCGTCATGTCCTTTGCAAGCTTCAGCATTCTGATGGTAAGTCTTTTGCTGGTAGGCTGCACAGTGCTGCTCATGCTTAATGTAAACATCATCATGGGCAACATCGAAGATACCAACGAGATCGCAATATATCTTGAAGAAGATGTTCAGCAAAGTCAGATCGACCATATACGCAACGTTCTTGAAAGCAACAGCGACCTTATGGATATCCAGTATGTATCCAAGGAGGAGGGTCTCAAAAACTTCAGCGAGAACATGGGCGATCAGGCAGAGCTGCTTGAATATCTCGACCGCAACCCTATACCCGAAACGTTCCTTGCACGCGCGGCAGACCTCACAAAGATCCGCCATGTCGTTAATCTGATATCTGAGATAGACGGCGTTGAAAAGGTGCAGGCGCCCTACGACTTCGCGGGAATACTTGTGAATATCCGCAACACTTTCTCGGTAATTGCTATCGCAGTGCTTGCTGCGCTTATCGTAGTAAGTATCGTTATAGTGTCCAACTCCATACGCACCAGCGTTTTTGCAAGACGAAACGAGATAAACATCATGAAATATGTCGGTGCAACAAACGGCTTTATCAAGGCTCCGTTCTTTGTTGAAGGTATGTTTATAGGCATACTCGCGGGAGCAGCCTCCTGGGGTCTTACATGGGTGATATATGACGCAGTATATTCCATGTTCGGCAACGACATCACTCTGTGGCAGATGTTCGGATTTTTCGACCTTATCCCATTTGATTCCATCAAGTGGACAGTGCTCGGCATAAGCTGTGCCGCAGGCGCGCTTCTCGGTGCCGCAGGTACGGTCATCAGCACAGGAAAACACCTTAAAGTCTGAGCCATAGTCTTTAACAGAAAGAAAGGAACTTCAGCTTGAATAAAAAGATATCTCTCGGCGTAGCGATAAGCCTTGTTGCTATCGGCTGCGCAATAACTTTCGTGCTGACGTGGGCGGTGTCGCTGAATGTCTACAACTCGAAGATAGGCACCTCCGAAAAGTATGAGGGTATGTACGCTAAGCTGCGCGAGATAGACGCAGCAGTAAGAACCAACTTCATCGGCGACTACAGCGAAGAAAACATTGAAAACGGCGTAATAGACGGATACATCACAGGACTCGGCGACAAATACGCAAGCTATATGTCCGATTCCGTTTATTACGAGATACAGCAGGCAAACAACGGCGTTATCCACGGCGCAGGCTTCGAGGTCGAGGACGATGGCAGCGGCTATCTCAAAATCATCGCCGTATACAACGGCAGCTCCGCTGACCTCAACGGCTTGAAATCAGGCGATATGATAACCGAGATAGACGGCAAGAGCCTGCTCTCTATGGCACCCGGCACAGCAAAGGAAAAGCTTTCGGGCGAGGTCGGAACCCGCGTTGCGCTGAAGCTTCTGCGCGACGGCGAGGAGATCTCCGTAAATCTTATCAGACAGCAGCTTGACATAGAATCAGTTACAGGTGAAATACTTGACAATAATGTCGCATATATCAGAATAAGCTCTTTCAACGCAAAGACCGCTGAGCAGTTCAACACTGTATTAAACGAGGTCGTAAACGCTGACACTGCTTCGCTTATCATCGACCTGCGACAGAACAGCGGCGGTCTTGTAAGTGCGCTGAAGCCAATACTGGATAAATTTATATCCTCGGCAGTCATCGCAACTGCGGAATATGCAGACGGCAGCCGCAAGGTGATCGTTGAAACAAGCGCGGAGACCTCGATAACGACAAAGACCGCAATACTTGTAGACGAGGGAACAGCCTCTGCAGCAGAGCTTTTCGCAGGCGCGTTGAAGGACGAATACGGCGCTATCATCGTCGGAACTCAGACAGTGGGTAAGGCTGTTATGCAGAATACCTATGAGTTTTCTGACGGCACCGCGCTCACCATCTCCACAGCAAAGGTATATCTCTCAAAAACAGGCTCGTGGGTGAACAGGCATAAAGCCCGACTATACTGCGGAGCGCAACGTGGATATTCTCCCCGAATATCTCACCCACGCAAACGACACACAGCTTCAAAAGGCTATCGAGATCATGTCTGCCTCAAGTGCAGCGCAATAAACAGCATATAATTATTAACTTTTATATAACGGAGGACAACTTAATATGAACAAGCCTATTACAGTATTGACAAAAGACGGCGTAGCAAAGCTTGAAGCGGAGCTTGAAAACCTCAAGACCGTCAAGCGCCGTGAGGTTGCTGAAAAGATCAAGGTAGCGCTTTCATTCGGCGACCTTTCCGAGAACAGCGAGTACGACGAAGCAAAGAACGAGCAGGGTATCGTAGAGTCACGTATCGCAGAGATCGAAGCTACACTCGCTCATGCACAGGTCATTGATTCCGACGATATCACAACAGAAAAGGTCGGCATCGGTACAGTTGTTAAAATACTTGATATGGATATGGACGAGGAGATGGAGTTCCAGATCGTTGGCACAAGCGAGGCTAACATCGACAAGGGTCAGATGTCTGACGAATCTCCTATCGGCGCAGCTCTCATCGGCAGAAAGATCGGCGAGGTCGTTGACGTTGAAACTCCCTCGGGCATGATCCAGTTTGAAATTCTCGACATCAGCAAGAAGGAGGAAGACTAATGGCAGACGAACAGCTTGAAATGACAGAGCTTACCGCGGAGGAACTAGACGAGCAGCACCGCGTAAGACTTGAAAAGCTTGCCGCTCTGAAAGACGCGGGCAAGGATCCCTATAAGATAACAAAGTTTGACGTATCCATTTATAATAATGAAATTCGCGATCGCTTTGACGAGCTTGAAAACACCGATGTTACCATCGCGGGCAGAATGATGACCCGCCGTATCATGGGCAAGGCAAGCTTTATGGATATCCGCGACGCTGCAGACAGAATGCAGGTGTATGTGCGCAAGGACGATGTCGGCGAGGACGTATACGCTGACTTCAAAAAGTGGGATATCGGCGATATCATCGGTATTAAGGGCAAGGTGTTCCGCACCAAGATGGGCGAGATATCTGTTCACGCTGAGGAGATAGTTCTGCTGTCAAAGTCCCTGCTCCCTCTGCCCGAAAAGTGGCACGGCTTAAAGGATAAGGAGGAGCGCTACAGAAAGCGTTACCTCGACCTTATCGCAAACCCCGAAAACAAGGATACTTTCGTAAAGCGTTCACTCATTCTGCGCGAAATAAGACACTTCCTTGATTCTCACGGCTATATCGAGGTAGACACTCCCGTTCTCCACACACTGGAGATAGGCGCTGCCGCACGTCCGTTCAAGACTCACCACAACGCTCTCGATATAGATATGTATATGCGTATCGAAACAGAGCTGTACTTAAAGCGCCTTATCGTCGGCGGCTTTGATAAGGTTTACGAAGTAGGACGTATCTTCCGCAACGAGGGTATGGACGCTACTCACAATCCTGAGTTCACCTCTATCGAGATGTATCAGGCTTACATCGACTACTTCGGTATGATGGATCTTATTGAGGATCTTTACAGAACAGTTACACTGAATGTCTGCGGCACTGATACAGTTCCCTACATGGGTCATGAGATCGCTGTCGGCAAGCCTTGGGAGCGCCTTACAATGATCGAGGCTGTTAAGAAGTACGCCGGCGTTGACTACTTCGACTGGGCTGACGACGCTGCTGCAAGAGCGTGCGCTAAGGAGCACCACATTGAGGACGAACTGGACGCAAACTCCACAAAGGGACACGTTCTGATCGCATTCTTCGAGGCATTTGTTGAGGACAAGCTCATTCAGCCTACTATTATTTATGATTACCCCGTGGAGAACTCTCCGCTTGCTAAGAGAAAGCCCGATTTCCCCGCATTCACAGAGCGCTTCGAATATTTCATCAACGGTACAGAGTTTGGAAACGCATTCTCCGAGCTTAACGACCCCATCGACCAACGCGAGCGTTTTGTTAAGCAGGTTGCGGCAAAGCGCGCACAGGGCGGCAACGACGCTCAGGTTGACGAGGACTTTATCACTGCGCTTGAGTACGGTCTGCCCCCGACAGGCGGTCTTGGCTTCGGCTTCGACAGACTTGTTATGCTGCTGACTGACTCCGCAAGCATCAGAGATGTTCTGCTGTTCCCCACAATGAAGCCTATAAGCTGATTTAGACAACAATTGAAGCACATAACAATAAACGGTATCGCCGAAAAGACGATACCGTTTTACTGTTTTGGATACGATTTAATGAGTATTAAGCCCGAAGTGACACGTTAATTTTTAAAAGTAATGTAGCTGATAGGCGCTTTTTCGCACGCCTTATTTATAATTACCTCAACAATACACTCGCTTTCCTCGCCGACTTCACCGAGAATATCGCCTGTGCTGACCATGTCACCTGCCTCTACACTTACAGACGACAATCTGCGGTACACAACAACGTAGCCGTCATCGTGCATTACAGCGACGCAAGTTCCCTTTTCCTTAGCCATGTAGCCGCCGACGTATATCACTTGACCGCCTGCGGACGCTCTCACAGAGGGCTCGTCGCTTGCCGCAAAATACGTTATCTCGCTCTTTTCTCTGTCGAGAAGCGGCTCCTCTGTCACAGCTTCATCAACGCGTACTGCCGTTACGGGACACTCAAGTGCTATATCAGCGCCGTTGTAGGATACACCCGAATACGCCATATAAATAGCATACGGCAGAGAAACTTCAAGATACCAGCCCCATGAGCCAAAGCCCTCGGTGTTAGCGCTAGGCTGTATCGGTTCAAGACCAGCTCTTGCCTCAAAATGCAGATGCGGGCCTGTGCTCCAGCCTGTTGAGCCTACGTCTGCGATATGCTGCCCCGCAGTTACCCTTTCGCCGTCTGTTACATGAATTTCATTTACATGGGCATATACCGTGAAATATCCGCCGTCATGCTGAATTATAACAGTGTTTCCGTAGCCGCCAAACCAGCCGTCCTCCAGCTTGTGAGTGTAGGCTGTTCCGTCTGCCGCCGCATATATGGGGTCGCCCAGCTCTGCCGCAAGGTCAATGCCGCTGTGTCCGCTGCCCCTCCACTCGTCATAGCCAAATTCCGTGGTGACAAATATCTGATCAAGTGGCTGAACGAATTCGGGACAAACGATCTCGCCGCTGAAATCCGCGTGCAGCTCTTTAAGGTATTCAATAAGGCTTTCGGCGTCAAAGTCCTCCTCAATGCCGCTTATATCACTGAATGGGAAAAATCCTCCGTCCATGCAGTCCTCAGGCTCTTCATTTTCGGAAATGCGGCGCAGCTCTATATACAGAAGATCACAGCTTGGGAAAAGGTCGATATCCGCCGTGGAATTTCGGATAAACACATAATCGCCTGTATTGCCTATCCGTGCGGCGTTTTGTGAAAGCGAATGATAAGACATCTCATCAGGTATCGGGTTAAGTCCATCGTATACAGCAACTTCTGCCGTTTGCATGGTTTCATCTCTGGTAAGAGTAAGCTTCTCAGTATTCAGCAGATAGTATTCCATAGCGGTCGGCGAGTCCTTGCCTGTTAGTGTAAGCGTATTATAAGTATAGGTGCAGTATATCTTACCGTCCATCAGCGCGAAAACATCAAACGCCTCTTCATAGTCGATGTCCTCGTTCACAATTCCATCTACCGAAAGCCCGAAGCTTCCCCATATATCAGCCGCAAGCTTCATCTGCTCGGTGCTGATATCATAGATGTATAAGCCGCCGCTGCCGTCCGTAAAAATAACGTCGGTATTGCTTGCATACACCATATCGGGTCTTTGCTCATCGCTGAGCTTAACGCTCATGATATCGTCCTGCGTCATCTGCACAACAGGCAGCTCTTCGGGAAAATCTATCCTATGCGGTATTTCAAATCGGTCGTCAATAAATACCGCAGTGGACGCAGATGTCATATCCGAGCTTGTCGAATCAGCGGGAAGCAGATCAACGCCCTGCGGCTTTGTTCCGAATACACCCAATCCATTAAGTCCGATACATACACCCGCAACAGCCGCCGCGGACGCCAACGGAACAGTGATGTTCCGCACGATCCTAGCCGTTTTGTTTTCAAGGCGTGTAGCTTTCGCCGCCTCGTCTATGTAGCTGTCGTTGATATCGTTAAGTGCATTGTTTAACTTTTTCATAGGTCATAGCCCTCCTTTTTGAGGTATTCGCGAAGCTTCTTCAATGTGCGCGAAATGCGCGTTTTTACCTTGCTCTCGCTTGCGTGCAGGCGCTTTGCGATATCGGAAATGCTGTCGCCGAACCAATACCGCCTTACAAATATCACGCGCGTATCGCGGTCGCTCGCGGCAAGAAATCCGTTCAGCAGCTCGGTGAAAGCGCTCTCGTTCAGCCTGTCCTCTGCGCAGCCCGCAGCGGCAAGACACTCCTCCAGCTCTTCGATAGGCAGCGCCGTGCCGCGTTTTGCGGCGTTGTTATAGTCGTATCTGTCCAGCGCCAAGCGCCTTGCTATCTTGCAAAGATATGCACAAAGCCTCTGCGGTCTGTTCGGAGGTATGCTGTTCCATGCGCGCAGACACGTTTCATTTTCGCACTCCTCTGCGTCCTGCTTGTTGCGCAGGATATTGAATGCAACGCTCTGCAAAAGTCTGCCGTATGCCAAACGTGTTTCAGTTATTGCCGCTTCGTTGCGGTCCAGATAAAGCTCCACGATCTGTTCATCTGTCATAAAAATTCCCCTTTCAGCGGCACGGGGCTGCGCCGCTTTTATGAGCTCATACATTCAGACGGAAAAAATCAAACATAAGTCGCACTTTTTGCCAACAGTTCATAAATTCTATTATACATAATAACATAAAATGGCGTAAATTAAAAGCTAAAGCGGCTATTACAGAGGCATTTTTATAATGGTGTTATAATTTTAAGTAAAAAATAAACAATTAAGCAAAGTTTTTTAAGTAAACATACACCAAAAAAATGCACAATATTTATCCAAAAAGACTATTGAAATTTTGTCTGTCATTTGATATACTTAACTCAACAGGTACAGTGCGGCGTGACCGTCTGTATCAAATATAACATAACAAATAAAATCAAGAGAGGTAAAGACCATGAGCTTAGAAATCATCGGACAGAGCATTCCCAATATGCCTTGGCAGGATCGTCCCGAGGGCTGCAAGGACGTTATCTGGCGCTGCGACGCTAACCCCATCATTCCCCGCGACCTGCTTCCCACAAGCAACTCCATCTTCAACTCCGCAGTTGTTCCCTTTGAGGGCAAGTTTGCAGGTGTGTTCCGTGTAGACGACAAGGAGAGAAACATGGCTATCCATGCAGGCTTCTCCGATGACGGTATCCACTGGAACATCAACCCCGAAAAGGTTGAGTGGATAAACGACGATCCCCTCACCGCTGAGGCTAATCCTTGGCAGTACGGCTACGACCCCCGCTGCGTATGGATCGAGGACAGATACTGGATCACATGGTGCAACGCATACGGCTGGAAGCCCACTATCGGCGTGGGTTGGACAAAGGACTTCAAGGAGTTCCACCAGTGCGAAAACGCATATCTCCCCTTTAACAGAAACGGCGTTCTGTTCCCCAGAAAGATAAACGGCGAATATGTAATGTTCTCCCGTCCCTCCGACAGCGGTCACACACCTTTCGGTGATATGTACCTCTCTCACTCCAAGGATATGACATACTGGGGCAAGCACAGACACGTTATGGCTCCTGACAGAGGCTGGGAGTCCAAGAAGATCGGTGCAGGCCCTATCCCGATCGAAACAAGCGAGGGCTGGTTGGTATTCTACCACGGCGTTCTCGAGTCCTGCAACGGCTTTGTATACAGCTTCGGCGCTTGCATTCTCGACAAGGATCAGCCTTGGAAGGTTAAGTATCGCTGCAAGGAGTACCTCCTCAATCCCAGAGAGTACTACGAGTGCGTAGGCGACGTTCAGAACGTTGCATTCCCCTGCGCTGCGCTCTGCGATAAGGACACAGGCAGAATTGCGATCTACTACGGCTGTGCAGACACCTGCGTATCCATGGCATTCTGCTATGCAGAGGAAGTTGTTGAGTACGTTAAGGCTCACTCCAACAAGTATTAATTCATTTTAATAACAAAACGACCTGAGAAATCTCAGGTCGTTTTTGTTTATTCGGTCGTAATGACTGACATAGGGTCGATCCATTTGCCGCCCTGCTTTACACCAAGGTGCAGATGCGGCGGCTGAAGTATTTCAGCCTGACAGGTATCAGATATCTTTCCGATAACAGCGCCCTCCTGCACATTCTGCCCCGTCTTTACGGAAAGCTCCTTTGCAAGGCCGCAGTAATGCACCTCAAGCCCGTTTTCCTGCTCCACGATAACGGTAACA
>JAZNTS010000241.1:0-6294 GCA_045591905.1 Oscillospiraceae bacterium
CACGGTTAAGTTCCTCAAATTCTTCGGGCGATACTCTGAAACCTACGGTTATGCTTCTGAATCGGTTGTATTTGTCTACATTTTTAGCTGACATTTTCATCATTCCTTTCAAATTCAAGCTTTTCAGCCATTTCTTTTTGCTTCGATGGAAACAGGTGAGCATATCGGTATGTGATTTCGATACTCTCGTGTCCGACCCTGTCTGCAATAGCGACAGCGGAGAAGCCCATTTCAATCAAGAGGGAAACGTGGGAGTGTCGCAAGTCGTGGATACGAATACGCTTTACACCCGTTTCCTTTGCACCTCTGTCCATTTCACGATGAAGATAATTTTTCGTGATAGGGAAAATACGCTCGTCAGGGGATATATCATACAGCATATCAATATATTCCTTGATTTCATCACAGAGGAACGGCGGCATTTTCACGGTGCGGTTGCTTTTCTTGGTCTTGGGCGAGGTTATCACATCTTCTCCGTGCAGTCGTTGATAGGACTTGCTGACTGTTACCGTTTGTTTCTCAAAATCAAAGTCCGAGGGAGTCAGAGCAAGAAGCTCACCCATTCGCAAACCACACCAATACAGCACCTCAAATGCATAATAGGAAACAGGTTTATCCATCATAGCTTCGGAAAATCTGAGGTATTCGTCCTTCGTCCAGAATAGCATTTCTTTTCGTTGCTCTGTTCCCATATTACCAGCCTTACAAGCTGGGTTGTTTCTCAGTTCGTAAAATCGGACAGCGTGATTGAATATTGCTGAAAGCTGATTATGAAGCGTTTTCAGGTAGGTTGCCGAATATGGTTTGCCTTTTTCATCACGGAAGCGTATCATCTCATTCTGCCACGCAATAACATCCTTTGTCTGTATTTCATTGATTTTTCGCTTGCCGAAATACGGAAGTATCTTCGTATTGATGATATTCTCTTTTGTAAGCCACGTTGTTTCTTTCAGCCTTGATTTCATATCACGGGTGTAGATTTCCACAAAATCCTCGAACATCATTTCCATATCTGCCGAGGTTTGAAGCAGGAAGCTTCGCTCCCACATCTGTGCATCCTTCTTAGTGGAAAAACCACGCTTGCACTTCTGCTTGCGTTCGCCTTTCCAGTTGTCGTATCGCACCATTACATACCAAGTGCCGTTCTTTTCATCCTTATAAACCGACATTCGCATTCTCCTTTCCGTTCTGGGAGCCGTTATACAGTCTTTCGTAAAAATACTGTCTGTTGACTCGTCCCGAAATTGTAATGAAGCCTTTTTCTTCAAGCTCTTTGTTCAGCTTCTTGATGAGCTTGTAAGCGTATGGAACTGATACTTCAAGTTCCTGTGCAACTTCTGCTGCCTTGATGAATTTGTTGGTCATAGAAAACCACCTTTCTTGAATAATTTTGGATTTATACTAAGCAAATCTGTTTAGCTTCAATTCTATTATACTAAACATATTTGCTTTTGTCAACCCCTTTTTTGAAATTTTCTAAACTTTTTTGTTTATTTCCTCTTGACTATCCTAAACAAATATGCTAAAATGGAGAAAACAAGCATTTTGCAGATAGGAGAGTACATATGGCTATCGGAGATAGAATCAAGAGAATACGCAATTTCAGAGGACTTACGCAAAAAGAATTCGGCAAGCTTATCGGCTTTGATGAAAAGACAGCGGATATTCGTGTGGCACAGTATGAGTCGGGAACAAGAACACCTAAAGAAGAGCTGCTTCAGAAGATGGCAGAGGTACTCGATGTGAATTATCGTTCTCTGTATGAGCCTACCTTGTATGCCGCAGAGGATATAATGTATACACTATTTGAGCTTGATGAACATTACAACACAATCGTCCATGATGTTCCTGACGAAGAATACCCCGAAAGCAATCATCTTGCTGTGCAGTTCAAGTCCAATCTTCTTGACAGCTTTCTGAAAGAATGGCAGCAAAGAAAAAAAGACCTTGCCGATGGAGTCATCAGCAAGGCCGAATATACAGAATGGAAGCTTAACTGGCCTGCTACCGCAGACGACTGCGGCAAACACAAGCCAACAAAGGAATGGAGAGATAACCCTCAAGCCACTTGTGACGAAGAATAATTGCACACAGCTTCCTGTTATCAATCTGTTATCAAAAGACAGAAGAAAATCCCGAAAACCCCTTCGTTGCGAGGTTTTCGGGATTGATTGTTTTATTCCCACTCAATAGTACCAACAGGCTTTGGTGTGAGATCATAAAGCACTCTGTTAATACCCTCGACCTCTGCAGTGATACGAGCAGTGATCTTATGGAGCAGTGCATAAGGGATCTCCTCAATAGTAGCACTCATCGCATCGGTTGTGTTAACTGCACGGATAATAGCAGGCCAACCCATGTAACGCTTGTCATCACGAACTCCAACACTTGTGAAATCAGGAACTGCAATGAAATACTGCCATACAGTATTGTTAAGACCTGCATTTTCAAACTCCTCGCGCAGGATAGCATCGGCTTCGCGCAGAGCGTGCAATCTGTCGCGTGTGATAGCACCAAGGCAACGCACGCCAAGACCGGGACCAGGGAAAGGCTGACGATCAACCATGCTTGCAGGCAGACCAAGCGCCTTGCCAACAACACGTACCTCGTCCTTGTAGAGCAGCTTTACAGGCTCTACAAGCTCAAACTGCATATCCTCAGGCAGTCCGCCTACATTGTGGTGAGCCTTTACGCCGTCGCTCTCAAGAATGTCGGGATAGATAGTGCCCTGTGCAAGGAAGCTGATACCCTCAAGCTTGCTTGCTTCTTCATCAAATACCTTGATGAACTCGCCGCCGATTATCTTACGCTTCTTCTCAGGCTCTGCAACATCTTTAAGCAGGTCAAGGAAACGATCTGTAGCGTCAATATAGATAAGGTTTGCGTCAAGTTGGTTCTGGAACACTTCAATTACCTGCTCGCTCTCACCTTTTCTCATAAGTCCATGGTTTACGTGCACGCACACAAGCTGCTTGCCGATAGCTTTGATAAGCAGCGCCGCAACAACAGAGCTGTCAACTCCGCCCGAAAGCGCGAGAAGAACCTTCTTGTCGCCTACCTGTGCACGAACAGCAGCAACCTGCTCGTCGATAAAAGCATTAGCAAGCTCGGGAGTGGTGATACGCTGCATTGAATCCGGTCTTTTGTTTGTGTCCATATTGTCCTCCTTATATATACGGCATCTGAGATACCGATGTGTATACAATGTTTTTGCAAGATTAGTTAAAAAAAGCTTCATAAACGGTCGCGAGCAACCGGCATTCAGTGCGGTTGTCGTTTATAACTGCGGTCTATAGCCCAACAATAGCCTACTTTAAGGAATCTGCTAGGATAAGTATATCACATTTCTTCGCAAATATCAAGTATTCTTTTAACTCTTTTTTTAAAAAAATAAACTGAAAATGAAAGTTATAAACAAGAAAAAATCAAAACACCCCAAGATCTACGAACACTGACCTCGGGGTGTAACAATCAACGTTTACGGCGTTTAGCCTCAGACTTGCAAACATACATATACCTATCCGCAGCATTGATAAGCTCGTTGATATCAGTGACCTGAGCAAGCTGTTTGATGCAGAAGCCTGCACTTGCGGATATCCTATAAGGCTTTTTAGCAGTGTAATTTATATCATCTAACAAAGAGCGATAAACGCTGACCTTATCAATCATCGTCTTATCTGTCGCACCTGCATTGATACCAAGCAGATAGAACTCATCGCCGCCCGCACGAACAGACACCTCGTTCTCCTCGGTAACTCTCGCAACAGCCGATGCGATAGACTTTATCGCATAATCACCCTCGTTATGACCGTAATTATCGTTTATATGCTTTAATCCGTCGATGTCGAAAACTATGCAGTAGAAATAATCAGTTTTTCGTGCACGACGCAATATCTCTTTAAGTCCGTTATCCATACCGCGACGGTTTTTAAGACCTGTGAGCTTATCAAGCTCCGAAACATCAACAAGCATATTGTTCACCCTAGTCATTTCTAAGGCATTGTTGATAGTTCTGACCCAGTTACGAAGCACATTTGTCGGCTTTATCATCATCTTGGTATCTGTCTGCAAAACAGCATAACCAAAGGTATTTTTCATAAAATGCACCGGAATAAAGTAAAAGCATCTGGGGACATCATGGTTCTCATACAGCGCAGGCAACATTATTGAGGTCTTAAAGCGCTGACGGTCATCGTTGCAGTGAAAGCACTCAACGTTCTCGACGGCTTTCCTCTCATCAGAAACAGCTAAAGCGTTGACTCGCATTTCGTTTGGGAAGCCTTTTATGGAATTGTACTCAACATCAAGCCAATTTCTGCGAAGACACAGATAAAACTTATCATACGGCTTTAAAAGATAGGTCTGAGCCGCTATGTTGCCAAGACACTCCTCGGGACTTCTGGATTCAGTGAGTACCTCAAGCATATAGCTGTCCATCAGGCTGCAGATATCCTCATTGTTATTAATGCTGTCATCAGCGTAATTGCGATTGTATCTGTACAAAGAGCGTCCAAGTGAACGCATAATGTCCTTATAATCTATTTTACAGCCACAGCTAAGACCTATGCATAAGCCGTCAGTTTCATTACAACGAACAGGAGCAAGCCCTTTATCAGGCTCGATCACAAGACGGATACGGTCAATGGCTTCCTCTGCCATACCGCGGTTATTCGGCTCATAGGTAGTAATGCACAGTTCGTTTATCAGTGCCTCCTGAGTAGCGTCATAACCTGTAACGATCACCTGCTCAGGCACAGATATACCTCCGTCATTCAGACGCTTTGCAAGACCTATAGCCATATGGTCGCTTGCGCAAATAACGGCGTCGGGAATCTCCAGCTCACCGCTTAAAATCCTGTCAGCAAGCGCCGCACCGGACGTATACCAAAAATCTCCGAAAAAGACCTTGTCATCTTCAACAGTAATACCGCGAGCAGCACACTCTTTGCGAAAGCCCTCAAGCCTCATATCGGCAACGCCTTCAACTTGTCTGCCTGCAAGGAAATACACATTTTTACACTTATGAACATCGAATATATGACGCGTTATCTCACAAAATGGTGTTGTATCATCTGTGTATACCACAGTATGATCGCCGATCGGCATATCAAGACAGATAACAGGTTTTGTACAGCGCTCTTTTAAAAGCTGTGACACGATATCATATGCATAAGTATTATCATCAGCTATCATCGGAAGCGATACGACCACAACTGCGTCAAGAAGCTCAAAATTAATAAGCTCATACAGATTTAACTCAGTTTTAAGATATTCCTTATTGGCATGGGCGGTATTTACAAGCGGTGCAAAAACCGCAAGGTCATATCCATACGTTTCGCAACGCGACATCAATCCGTCAAGGATACGGCTTTGATATATATTTTCGGGGCAATTGATAATACAGCCGATAAGTTTTCTTCTCTCCATATCACCGCTCCCCTTTCTGTAGTTTAATACGCTTTTTCGACTAATTGTTACTTGTTTTTATTTTACCACACTTTATCAGTGTTGTCAAGTTAGTGCGATAAAGCATTTAAAAAATATTACGTAAAGCTATTGACAAATCGCAAAAAGTAGGATATAATAAAGCTACACTAAATTGTATGCAATTTAATTGCACAAAATCACAAGGAGGATAAGTATGAGCATTTATGACTTTCGTGTTAAAGACGCAGAGGGAAACGATGTCGATATGAACTGCTATAAGGGCAAGACTCTGCTCATCGTAAACACCGCAACAGGCTGCGGATTTACTCCGCAGTACGAGGGCTTGCAGGAGCTTTATGAAAAGTATCGGGATAAGGGTCTTGAAATACTTGATTTCCCCTGCAATCAGTTTGGAAATCAGGCTCCGGGCAGCGAGGAAGAAATCATGGATTTCTGTCAGTCGCGCTATGGCGTTACGTTCAAAATGTTTGCAAAGATAAAGGTAAACGGTGACGGAGAGGAGCCGCTCTACAGTTATTTAAAATCTCAGCAAGGCGGTATCATGGGCAAGAACATCAAGTGGAATTTCACAAAATTCCTCGTTGACAAAAACGGAAATGTTGTTGACCGCTTCTCCCCCACTACCGCTCCCGAAAAGCTTGAAAAGAAGATAAAGGAGATTCTCTGATGGAATATATCTACAAAACACAAAACACTTGTTCTACCGAGATTAAATTCAACATTGACGAAAACGGCGTGATACGCGATGTTATCTTTATAGGCGGCTGCAACGGCAATCTCAAAGCTGTTGCAAAGCTCGTTGAGGGCTGCACCGTTGACGAGATAGACGAAAAGCTTTCAGGCATA
>JAZNTS010000242.1:0-4967 GCA_045591905.1 Oscillospiraceae bacterium
GTTTTTGCCGAGTAAGCTTCCGCATATCTCAGCTCTGCCGCCGTCGGGTTTTTGCAGGGTAGAGAGCATATTTATCGTTGTGGACTTTCCGGCTCCGTTTACTCCGAGGAAGCCGAGCAGCTCGCCCTTATCAACGGAAAACGAGATACCGTCCACCGCGGTGAAATCGCCGTATCGCTTTGTGAGTTTTTCAGCCTTTATTGCTGTCATAATTATCCGCTCCTTTCGTTTCTGTTGTCATTTTAGCATACGAAATATCGCAAATCAAGCAAATTTCGGTGAGCTGCATTTTTTCGGCGGTAAGTTGCATTTTAAGGCACAGGGGAGGGGAACTGCGAAATATTACCCTTTTGTTGGAAATCAACTCATAACGAATGATGTTTTTGTGCACAGTGTACAAAATATTCCGCGTTTGTTGGCTCTGTTTTACGAAATTGTAAAAAACTATTGTAATTTTTTTCTGAGTGTAGTATAATGTTATTATATAATAACGCTAGAGTGACACAGCGATGAAAGGAAATTTGTTATGAAGATCTCAGAGCTTAAGGTTCTTGTATGTGATGACTCCATACTTATCAGAAAAAAGATGAACGATCTGCTGAAAAAGGCAGGCGTTGCAGAGGTAATTGAGGCTAATGACGGTATGCAGTCGGTCGAGATGTATAAGGAGCACAAGCCCGATATCGTTTTTATGGATATCGTTATGCCGCTCAAGACAGGTCTTGACGCACTCAAGGAGATAAAGGCTTTCGACGCCGCTGCAAAGGTTGTCATGGTCTCCACTATCGGCACACAGGCGCATCTGGTTGACGCAATAAAGGCAGGCGCATTTGAGTTCCTGCAGAAGCCCATTAAGGCTGAGGACATCGTTAAGGTGTTCGACAAGATAAAAGGCTGATCGTATAGCTGCCGCAAATGTAAATCAAGCGAAAGGAAAAAAGGAAATAGGTAATGTTTACACAATTATTCGGACATTTTCTGTTAAATAGAAACATCATCACCGCCGAACAGCTCAGAGTTGCGCTGGAGGCAAAGAATATCACTAATGCAAGGCTTGGCGCGCTCGCTATTGAAGCAGGACTTATGACTGCAACACAGGTAGATCTTGTACATGAAGAGCAGAAGCGCGTTGACAAGCGTATCGGAGATATCGCTATTGCTATGGGATTTCTGACAGAGCTGGACGTTGAAGAGCTTCTTGCTAAGCAGAAAAACGCAAATGTACTGCTTGGTCAGGCGCTTATCGACCTCGGTTATCTCACCAATAAGCAGTTTGAGGACGTTATCACTGAATACAAGGAGATCGCGTCTTTCAAGGGCGACAGCGCTTCGGGCGACAAGGCGCTTGCAAAGGATATCACAGCTATATTCGATCTTGAATACGATCCCGACAAGGATTTCTATGTTGATTACATACTGTTGCTGACAAAGAACCTTATTCGCTTTATCGGCGACGATTTCGTTATTGCGGGCTGCACAAAGAAGACTGTGCTTGAGTGCGAGCACATCACATCTCAGGAGCTTACAGGCGATATGACCGCTTATTCCGCTATTGCGGGCGGCGATGACGCGTTTATAAACCTCGCTTCAAGATATGCTGTTGACTCCAGCGATGATGAGGATACCGCTGAGGAATACGGTCTGTTCGACGCTGTTGATGAGTTCGTTGAGGCTTGCGTTGGCGAGTTCCTTAACCTGCAGAACGGTCTGTTTGCTGTAAATATGTCCAACAACAGCAACATTGAGCTTGATCTTACACCGCAGACTGTTGAGCATTCTGCTAAGGTCAATATAAGCAGCGGCCTTGCGGTAACGCTTCAGTTCTCGTTTGGCAAGGTAGACTTTATTATCATGCGCAAATAAAATTCTTCCCATATAGAATGCCCCTCTGAGAAATACTCGGAGGGGCGTTTTAAGTTGTACTGTAAAAACAAAATACCCCGCACATGAAGTACGGGGTACAGCTTGTAATTTTAAAATTACTTGAGCTCGATTGTAGCGCCAACAGCCTCGAGCTTGGACTTGATCTCCTCAGCCTCAGCCTTGGGAGCGCCTTCCTTAAGAGCCTTAGGAGCAGCCTCAACGAGCTCCTTAGCCTCCTTAAGACCAAGACCGCAGATATCCTTAACAGCCTTGATAACGTCCATCTTCTTATCGCCGAAGGAAGCCAGAATTACGTCGAACTCAGACTTCTCCTCAGCAGCAGCACCGGCAGCAGCGCCAGCAGCGGGAGCAGCTGCAACAGCAGCAGCGGATACACCGAACTCTTCCTCAAGAGCCTTTACCAGTTCGTTAAGCTCCAGTACGGACAGAGCCTTAACTTCTTCAATCATAGCTAAAATCTTCTCAGAAGCCATTTTAAATTTCCTCCTAAATATGTTGTTGTGTTATTCTGCGTTAAGCCGCAGTGATTTTGTTCTCCGCATTAAGCGGCGGATACGCTTGTCCGAAAATTATGCGGACTGCTCTTCGTTCTTCTTTGCGATCTCGTTGATAGCGATAGCAACACGCTGAATGGGAGACTGCAGCATGAACACGAGCTGGGACAGCAGTGTTTCCTTGGAGGGGAGCTTTGCATACTTCTCAACCTCTTCCTTGGAGATAGCCTTGCCGTCGATGAAGCCGAGCTTGATAGCAAACTTGCCATCGGAAGCCTCTGCCTTCTTGTTCAGAACCTTGGGAGCAATGATGATGTCCTCGTTGTGAAGTGCAATTGCTGTTGTGCCGGAAAGTGCGGAGTCAAGACCCTCAATTCCTGCCATCTCAGCAGCGCGCTTCAGAAGTGTGTTCTTAACAACGAAGTAGTCAACACCTGCTTCGCGCAGCTCCTTACGGAGCTTGGTGTCGTCCTCAACGGAGATACCCTTGTAATCGACCAGAACGCCGCCTGCTGCAGCCTTAAGCTTGTCAGCCAGCTCTGCAACGAAAGCCTGCTTCTGTTCGAGTATGCTCTGACTGGGCATTAAATTCACTCCTTCTTAAATAAATTTATGCTGTTTCAAAGCACGGAAATAAAAAATTCCTCTCTGAATAAAGACAGAAAGGAACGCAGAAATTCTTTATCATTCCCATTCCTCGGCAGGCGGACGAACCATTATAGCCTTGCGGCAGCCTGCTGTCTTTAGAACAGCATGATTATTATATCACACTGAAATAAATTTGTCAAGTGTTTTTGCAAAAAAAATTAATATTTTTTCTTAACGTCTTAATAACACGGAAAACACCCAAGAAAAGCTTGGGGCATAATGCTTGTATCTTCAGTGAAAATCAACCGCTGCTTCAACGGTTGGCTTCGATTTTATGCGGCGTGCAAATGAACCTTTTTTTCGGGTTAAAGTTGAATAAATATTTGACAAATACATGATAAAGTGATATAATAAACTGATTAAGTATTTTTCGCTGAGGTGCGCTTATGATGACGATATTTTATAAATTCGAGGGCAAGCTTTACATTAATATAACTAACGGCTGCCCCTGTCGATGTGTTTTCTGCATCAGGGACAACGCAGATTCCATCAGAGATAACGACAGCCTTTGGCTCGAACATGAGCCTACCTTTGAGGAAATAACCGCTGCTTTTGAAGCGTTTGACAAAAACGGAATCACCGACGCCGTTTTCTGCGGCTACGGCGAGCCTACAGTTCGCGCGGATATGCTTATTCGCACGGCTGAATATATAAAGCAGCACTCCGATCTGCGCATACGTCTTAATACAAACGGGCTTGTTAAGCTTATCCGCCCCGATTTTGATATAATGCAGTTCAAAGGGCTTATCGACAGTGTTTCCATAAGTCTGAACGCGCCCAACGCAAAGCGCTACAACGAGGTAACGCGTCCGTCTTTCGGTGAGAAATCCTTTGATGTGATGCTTGATTTTGCAAAGCAGATGAAAGATGTATGCGAAACCGTTGGTTTTACGGTCGTGGACGTTATTTCTTCCGAGGAGATAAAAAAGTGCCAAAAGCTTGCGGACGAGCTTTCGATACCGCTGAGAGTCCGTGCTTATGTCACCGATAACGAGAGCTACACATAATGCGTATTTTGGGAATTGACCCCGGCTATGCGATAGTTGGCTACGGGGTGCTTGATTATGACAGAAATAAGTTTACGGTCGTGAATTACGGGGCTATCACCACGGAAGCGGGAAAGCCTTTTGACAGCCGCCTTAAAGAGATCTATGACGATATGTGCAGTCTGCTCGATATGGCGAAGCCCGATTGTATGTCGATAGAGCGGCTGTATTTCACAAACAACAAGACCACAGGTATTGATGTTGCGCAGGCAAGGGGAGTTATAATGCTCGCCGCGGCGCAGCGCGGTATCGAGATATACGAATACACGCCGCTTCAGGTAAAACAGGCGGTAGTTGGCTACGGCAGGGCTGAAAAGCATCAGGTGCAGGAGATGGTTAAAAATATCCTGAGCCTTAAAGAGTGTCCGAAGCCCGATGATACGGCAGACGCAGTCGCTTTGGCTATTTGCCACGGACATTCCAGCGGCTCAGCGCTGTCAAGGATACTTGCAATGGAGAAAGGTAAGAAATAA
Source organism: Oscillospiraceae bacterium (assembly GCA_045591905.1). GTDB lineage: Bacteria > Bacillota > Clostridia > Oscillospirales > Ruminococcaceae > CAG-115. The sequence continues at coordinate 4,546 of JAZNTS010000242.1, forward strand.
TGATATACAGTGTAAGAGGAGAGCTTATCCACACCGAGCCGTCGCTTGCGGTCGTTGAGTGCGCGGGCGTGGGCTATGCGTGCCGCACCACGATGAATACGCTGAAGCAGATAGGCTCAAGCGGCGAGGTTAAGCTGTTTACATACCTCCATGTCAGAGAGGACGCGGTCGATCTTTTCGGCTTCGCGGATACTGCGGAGCTTTCCTGCTTCAAGCAGCTCCTCTCCGTTTCGGGCGTTGGCCCTAAGGCGGCGCTGTCGATACTTTCCGAGCTTAATCCATCTAAGCTTGCGCTGTGCATTACAACAGGCGACAGCAAAACGCTGACCCGCTGTCCCGGAATCGGTGCAAAGACCGCACAGAGGATAGTTCTTGAGCTGAAAGACAAGGTCGCAAAGGAGCAGCATATCTCCGCTGTTGAT
>JAZNTS010000243.1:0-9042 GCA_045591905.1 Oscillospiraceae bacterium
AAGTGTCCGCTTTCTGATAAGTGCATGGAGCGTTGCGGCTTGTGTAAGGACTATAAGGGTCAAAATCCCGTGCGGCTCTGTGCGCGGCGTACTCAGTTTTTAAGGGGGTGAATTAATGGAAAAATGTGAATCTTGTGCTTATTGGTATGTAGATGACGAAGATAATTGTAGGTGCGGATATGATAAACCTTATGAGCTTGACGAGCCTTGTTATATAAAAGATTTGGATAGCTGTTGCGGAGAGTTTAAACCAATTAGAGGGGTGGTGAAAATGTTGGATTGTAGTAACTGCATATTTCATTGTAAAAATATGTTAGGTATCGACTTTTGCGACGTCTGTGATAGTTACATAGAAGATACTAAGGATTGGGCAAAGAAATGCCCGTTTTATCATGATGATAGCAAGGAGTGATATTGTGCGTTTCATCGGTCATATATTGTGTGGCTTGGGTCGCGGCATTGGTTACGGGCTTAGCCGTATAATAATGTCAATATTTAGAAAATAGCTTGTAAAAACGGCGTGTTTGATGTATAATATCGAATAGGGAATAAATAACAGCTAATTTCGTAAAATAAAAATTTTACGAAATAGAAAAGAGGTTATATGTCTAAAAAGTATAATTATGACAATGCACCGCAATTACTTAAAGATTTTATTATATATTTGCAGCTTGTAAAAAATCGTTCTGAGTTAACTGTACTGAACTATTATACTGATCTGCGTTCATTTCTGCGATTCTACAAGATAAAACTCGGTCGTGCTTCGTCTGATCCTGATGAGTTTTCTAAGATTGAGATTACTGATATAACTGAATCTGAGATCAAAGCTGTTGATCTTATGCTTGTACAGGAATTTCTTATATTTGAGAAAAACGAGAAATCCAACGAACACAAGGCTCGTTACCGCAAGGCTGTGGCTCTCAGACAGTTCTTTAAATTCCTTACAAACAACAAAGGTCTGTTTGAAGTTAATCCTATGACTAATCTTGAACTGCCATCTCCGAAGCCTGCGCTGCCTAAATATCTCACGCTCGAACAATCGCTCGAAATGCTTACAAATATAGACACGCCTGATCAAAAGCGCGATTATTGTATTGTAGTGTTCTTTCTGAACTGTGGTATGCGTTTAAGCGAGTTAGTTGGCATAAATATCAGTGATATTAGAGCAACGCATGACGCTGACGGAAATGAAATATACTCGCTTAAAGTGCTCGGTAAAGGCAGTAAAGAACGCATCGTATATCTAAATAATGCTTGTGTAAACGCTTACATGGATTACATTGATCCTAGTATTACGGACGAAGAAACTCGACAAAAGAACGGAAATCGTCCACTAAATCCCAAGGAGGACGCGTTGTTCTTAAGCCGCCGCGGTACAAGGATATCAAACCGCCGTGTTCAGCAGATAGTTGAACAGTGTTTCAAGAGCTGCGGGCTTGATAACATGGGACTATCAGTGCACAAACTGCGTCATACTGCGGCTACGCTCATGTATCAGAACGGCGTCGATGTGCGAGTTTTAAAGGACGTTCTGGGTCATGAAAACCTCAATACAACGCAGATATACACACACGTTTCAAATGCGCAGATGCAAAGCGCTATGCAGAACAATCCGCTTAGTAATGTGACTAATAAGAAGAAAAAGGAGCAATGAAAATATGAAAGTTGTAAAGCAGATCGTTGCTGGTGTAATAATGCAAGCCATTATAATGTGTATACATTTTTTTATACATATGTTTGATTCTAACAATGATGTTCATACAATAATATTGTCTTTTACAGTTGTTTTTGTAATAACTTATCTGGGAGCGGTTTTTTTAAAACTCTCATTTTACATTCCTTTTATTATCCAATTTGTAACTATATTATTTGTTTTAATTTTTGAAAACGAAGGTTGTTATCTTCTATATTATCTGCACGCCGGACACTCGCAATGGTTCAACCCTGATATCTATACAGATTCGTTGATTATAGCCTTAGAAATGCTATTTGTTCAATTTTTCTCTTGGTCACTTGCAAAGTTAACACTTTATTTTGTTGATAAAGCGCAGACAAAATCATAATTTCATAAATTTAAAAGCAGTATCATTGATTTGATACTGCCTTTTTGTATATTCAGGTCTCCCCTGTTATTTTTCAATCATCTCCAAAAGTTGCTCCTCTGTAATAACCGTAATTCCAAGCTCATTTGCTTTTGTCAGCTTGCTTCCTGCCTCTTCACCAGCGAGGACATAGCTTGTCTTTTTGGACACTGAGCCGCTGCATTTGCCGCCGTTTTGCTCGATAAGCGCCTTTGCCTGATCTCTCGTCATAGTCGGTAAAGTGCCCGTAAGCACAAATGTCAGCCCCGCAAACTTGTCCGACACCTTAGAGCTTGAATAACTCATATTCACGCCGTATTCTTTTAGTCGCTCTATAAGCTTTATGCGGTGAGGCTCGTGCATTGCTTCGTAAACGGAGCGTGCCATGATTCCGCCGAAGCCCTCTATAGAGGATATCTCCAGTTCAAATGCGTTCATAATGCTGTCCATATCACCGAAATGCTCACACAGTAGCGTTGCCGCTCTTTGACCTATTCCGCGTATTCCAAGCGCAAAAACTAGTCTATTAAGCTCGTTCTTCTTGGAGTTTTCAATGGATTGCAACAGATTTTCAGCAGACTTTCTGCCGAAGCGCTCCAACGCCATTAGCTCCTGAATATCAAGCGTGTACAGGTCAGCAACGGTCTTGATAAGCCCCTCGCTCACAAGCTGCTCAACGATAGCTTCACCGAGTCCGTCGATATTCATTGCGTTTCTTGACGCAAAGTGCTCGATAGAACGCAAAAGCTGCGCGGGACAATCGAAATTCTGACAGCGAATAACGGCCTCGTCCTCATCGCGGAGCGCTTCTGCGCCGCAAACAGGACAGACATTCGGGATAAAATAAGGCTCGGAGTTTTCGGCGTGAGAAATTGATTTTACGACCTCGGGGATAATATCGCCTGCCTTGCGCACAACGATTCTATCACCGACGCGGATATCCTTGTCCGAGATTATATCCTGATTATGAAGAATAGCGCGTGAAACGGTCGTTCCCGCAAGGAAAACAGGCTCGAATATTGCAACAGGTGTCAGTGCACCTGTTCTGCCGACATTTATCTCTATTTCGTTAAGCGTGGTTTCCTTTTCCTCGGGCGGATATTTGAAAGCTACAGCCCACTTGGGGACTTTTGTGGTCGCGCCTATCTCTTCGCGGAGTGCGAAATCATTGACCTTGACAACTGCACCGTCAATGTCGAATGGAAGTGATTTTCGGCTCTCCCCTATCTCATTTATACGTTGAATTACCTCTTCCCTGTTACGACATATCACATAATCTGGTATCACCTTAAAGCCAAGCTGTGTCATATATTCAAGCGACTCTGAATGTGATGTAAGCTGCTTGCCCTCTATTCGCTGAACATTAAAGCAGAAGATATCAAGCTTGCGCTGCGCCGTAATTCGGCTGTCCTTTTGTCTAAGAGAGCCTGCAGCTGCGTTTCGAGGATTTTTCGGGATCTGCTCATCTTTTCGAGCCTGCTCTTTGCACAGTTCAGCAAAGCTCTTTTTGGGCATATAGACCTCACCGCGCACTTCTATGAAAGGTATTTCCTCGTTAAGCTTCAGCGGGATAGAGCGAATGGTCTTTAGATTATTGGTGATATCTTCTCCGATAAAGCCGTCACCGCGTGTGGAACCTCTCACAAACACGCCGTTTTCATATTCAAGCGACACGGAAAGTCCATCTATTTTCGGCTCAACTACATATTCGTCAGCATTCTGCCGCGAAACTCTGTCAATGAAATCCTTGACCTCATCAACGCTGAAAACGTCCTGCAGGCTGCCCATCTGAACAGTGTGCTGCACCTTTTCAAAAGTCGTCATAGCAGAGCCGCCTACGCGCTGTGTGGGAGAGTCCACGGTAACAAGCTGAGGAAATTCCTCCTCGATACCTCTAAGCTCGCGCATAAGAGCGTCATATTCATCGTCCTCAATGGTTGGAGCGTCAAGGTCGTAGTAGTTGTGATTGTGCTTTTCGATTATCGCGCGAAGCTGCTCGGCGCGTTCCTTTGCTTTAATAAGTTCCAAGGTAAACCTCCGTCAGGTGATTTTACGAAAATGTATCTGCCTCATAGTCCTCTAAAGTGCCTACAAGGTCTCCGTCGCTTGAAACGACATGAGTGTATGCGTCTGGTACACGACCAACGATGATAGTTTCAGCTGCTATCAGCGAGGTCTTCACTTCCACATTTGTTGAATAACCCGGTATTATCGCGTCTGCAAGAACTGTGATATCAATGATGATACGATGCCGAGTCTGATTTATGCCCGCTTCGGTGAATTCGCTTATTATTTTCGTCTGTGGGTATCCCATAGGCTCAACGGTCATACCGATATCAAAGCCCTTGCCATGAAGAAGCTGGATACCGCTGAGAGTACCGATGGGAATATCAATGTAAATCTCTCTTATCTGATGAAGCTCACGTTCAAGCCGCTTGGAGATGCCGTTTTTCATAAGGTTGATGTTGACAACGTTGCTTTCTACCGAGATGACCTCACCGTCGGAATTTGTTGTGATGTCAACAAGCTTTGAATAGCTGATGTCCTCACGCTGAAGCTCTTCCTCGACCGCTGTAGTGATAATTTCACTGACCGCCAAATGACATTCGTAAGCATTTACGGTCTCCACTATCGGACGAATGCTTAGGTCTATCATAACGGCTAGTCCCATGAAAATAAGTGCGACAGAAATAAGCTTGAAGCCAAGCGAGCGCAATATTCGGCGTGCCTTATCAGATAACATTAAAATTCACCCCTCTGTACATATTATGTTTATGCACAGAGGGCTGTGATTATAGGTCAAGCGTTGATAAAAGCTTCAAATGCTTTATAAGCTGCATAGACATCAGTCTTTGCTGTAATCTCAAACGGTGCGTGCATGGAAAGCACGGGAACTCCGATATCAATGGTATCAACATCAAGGTTTGCTATATAAGCTGCAACAGTTCCCCCGCCGCCGATATCTATCTTGCCAAGCTCACCTGTCTGCCAGATGACTTTTTTCTTGTCAAGAAGCGCTCTTATCTCGCCGACAAATTCCGCAGAAGCGTCTGAAGTGCCGCTCTTGCCGCGTGAGCCTGTGTATTTTGTTACACAAACGCCGCCGTTCAGCACAGCGCTGTTCCTCTTTTCAAAAACATCGGGGAATGTCGGGTCGTATGCTGCATTAACATCAGCGGAGAGGCACTTCGACGCAGCAAGCACAGTTCTGCCCTTAACGCCAAAGCAGTTAGCAAGGTCAGAAATGAAATACTTGAGATATGCAGAGCGCAGACCTGTATTTCCATCGCTGCCTGTTTCCTCTTTGTCGGTGAGTATTGCGACAGCCGTTCTTTTAGGTGATTTTGCTTCAAGTATAGCCATAAGCTCGGTATATGCACATACTCTGTCGTCCTGACCGTAAGCGCCTACAAGGCTTCTGTCAAAGCCGATATCCTTTGCCTTAAACGCGGGAACTGCTTCAAGCTCGGCAGACAGGAAATCGGATTCAGTAATTCCGTACTTTTCGTTCAGGATAAGCATGAGATTGAGCTTTACAAGCTCGCTTCCCTCGTCGTCCTTGAACGGACGTGAACCGATGATGATGTTAAGCTCCTCGCCCTTGATAAGCTCGGTAGATGGGCGCTTATACTGCGTTGAAGCAAGGTGCGGCAGCAGATCTGATACGCAGAAAACGGGATCATTCTCGTCCTCGCCGATAGAAACAGTGATCTTTGTGCCGTCAGCCTTAACGATAACGCCGTGCAGAGAAAGCGGAACTGTAGGCCACTGATATTTCTTAATACCGCCGTAATAGTGGGTCTTTAAGTATCCGACCTCGTCCTTTTCGTAAAGCGGATTTTGTTTAAGGTCAAGTCTTGGAGAGTCAATGTGCGCCGCGAGAAGATTTACGCCTTTCTCGATAGGCTCCTTACCTATAACTGCGAGAATTACGGACTTTTCGCGGTTTACATAGTATATCTTATCGCCTGCCTTGTACTTTGCATTCCTGTCGAACTGAATAAATCCCTTAGCAATAGCCTGCTTTTCAATGAAAGCGGTAGCTTCTCTTTCTGTTTTTGCAACATCAAGAAACTGTTTATAACCCTCACAGAACTTATCGCACTTTTTTAAATCAGCATCGCTCATGATAAGAGCGGCGTTTTTCTTGTTCATAAAAAGTTTTTCTTTGAGTTCTTTTGCGGTGTTTTCTTTCTTTGCCATGTTATTTTTCTTTTTCCTTTCTTATTGGTTTTGGTTATCATAAAGCTCGATATAGATATCCATAGCTTTTGTAATTTTGTTTACATAATGCGCGGTGTCCTTTATCGGAATATTGTCAAGGTGTATTCCGTCTGACGAATATTGCGGGTCTTTCAGCCACGAATTTACGCTTCCGCGCCCTGCGTGATATGCCGCTGCTGCTGTTTCGATATTGCCAAACTCATTGTACAGATAGCCGAGAAAAAAGCACCCGTATCGGATATTATCTTCAGCGATGAACATATTGGCGTACTCGGTATCTTCGTCATCAAGCTTGAACTTTATCCAGTCGAAAGTATCCTCCATTATCTGCATAAGACCGCGCGCACCAACACTTGAAACGGCTGACGGGTCAAAGCCGCTTTCGGTCTTTATAACAGCATACACGAAATATTTATCGACATTGTACTCATTAGCATAGCGTTCAACATAATTTGAATATTTTATCGGGTGCGTGTGGCTTATCCAATATTTATAGCCGAAATAAGCAGCGGCGCACAGAAACACCAATATCAGTGTAATTACTATCAAAAATGGCGCCTTGCTTTTTTTCTTTTTACGTTGTTGTCTTACCATCATTTACCTTTCAGCGTTTTTATAACAGTCTGCGATTGTGCGAAAAGTGTATCCTTGTCACTGTTGTTTATAATGCAATGTGTGGAATGTTTTTGAAACCATCTGATATCACGCTGAGAGCCGAGCCGAGCGCGCGCAAGCTCTTCTGTAATGCCGTCACGCTGCATTATTCGTTCAACGCAGACATCGGTGTCAGCACACACCGAGATTATTTCTGTGCATATCCCGTCAAGCCTTGCATCGAAAAGTGTAGGCGCGTCAAGCAAAATATCACGATTTGCCGCTTTTATCTTATGAACTACATTATATGTTATATACGGATAAATAATTCTGTTAAAGACGGCTCGCTTTTTGCTGTCGTTAAATATCATTTCGCCTGTAAGCCGTCTGTTCAGCGTTCCGTCATCGGAGATCAGCTTCGGTGAAAGCTCCTTTGCAATCTCATTCAGAGATGGCATACCTGCTTCAACGACCTCGCGTGAAACCGTGTCGCAGTCAATAACATAGAAACCATTTTCCGCAAAAGCTTTGCATACAGTGGATTTTCCCGCACCTGACATTCCTGTCAGACCTATAATTTTATGCTGAGTAAGCTCAATCATATTTAACTACCTCAAAGCCTGCCGCACGGAGCAGTCGGTTATACACAGCAAGTCCCACACCCTCTTTTGATGGCATTTCCACGAAAACGGTATCTACACCGCTGTCGTCAGCCTTACGAAGCAGTGAAAAAAGCCTTTGCGCCTGCAGCTCGGGAGTTTTTCCGTAGTCAACAAAGATACCGCTTTCATCAACACCTGCTCCAAGTGCAAGCGTGTTACCCACGGAGCGTTCAACGCAGTAGTCAACAAAACGCTTTCCGTGCTCGTCAACAATAATTACATTTGCTTTCGGCGAGTAGTGCTTGTACTTCATACCCGGAGATAGCACTTTTTCGTCTTCTGCGGGCTTCGCACATACTGCCTTGTCAATAGTAACATCAGCAAATTGGGACAGCATTTCGGCAGTTACCCCTCCAGGACGAAGCACATGAATACCGCCGTTTCTGAAGCAGATAACGGTGCTTTCAACGCCGCAGCTGCATTCTCCGCCGTCTATTATCATCGGTATTCTGCCATTCATATCGTCATAAACGTGCTGCGCGGTCGTAGGGCTTGGGCTGCCCGAAAGGTTGGCAGACGGAGCGGCAATCGGAACTCCTGCAGCTTCTATCAGCGCTCTTGCCGCTTCACTCTGAGGCATTCTCACCGCTACGGTATCAAGTCCACCGCTTGTAACGCTTGGAATGATATCCGCTTTCGGGAATATCATCGTAAGTGGGCCGCCCCAAAAACTTTCTGCAAGCGCTTTCGCAGTTTGAGGAATATCACGAACAAGCGTCGGAAGCATTTTGATATCGCTGATATGAACGATAAGTGGATTATCCTGCGGTCTGCCTTTTGCTTCAAAGATAGAGCGCACCGCATTTTCGTCAAGCGCGTTTGCGGCAAGCCCATAAACTGTTTCTGTAGGCATACCTACCAGACCGCCTTTTTTAATGATATCGGCGGCTTTGGTAATATTTTCGCTGTTATATGGCAGTATTTGTGTGTTCATTGGGTCAATCCTTTTGCTTTAAAAGCTTTGCTGTCTGGTCAGCGAGGCGCAGTGCCTCAAATATCTCATCGCAGTCGCCGTTCATAATGTTATCAAGCTTGTACAAAGTGAGTCCGATGCGATGGTCGGTGACACGCGATTGAGGGTAATTATATGTGCGTATGCGCTCGGAACGGTCGCCTGTTCCTACCTGAATGCGGCGTTCCTCGGCAATCTGAGAATCTCGCGCGGTAAGCTTTGCTTCATACAGCTTACTGTAGAGCATCTTCATAGCTTTTTCTTTATTTTTAAACTGCGAGCGCTCCTCCTGACATTCAACTACCACGCCGGTTGGGTTATGGATAATTCTGATAGCGGATTCCGTTTTATTGATATGCTGACCGCCTGCACCGCTAGAGCGATATGTCTGTATCGTGAGGTCGGCGGGATTGATGTCGACATCCACTTCCTCTACCTCGGGAAGAACTGCAACGGTTATAGTTGAGGTGTGGATACGTCCCTGTGATTCGGTCTCGGGGACACGTTGAACGCGGTGAACACCACTCTC
>JAZNTS010000244.1:0-3659 GCA_045591905.1 Oscillospiraceae bacterium
ATAATGACACAATCGCAAAGATCCAGGGCGGCTGGATGGACTTCGAGGTAGTTATCGCAACTCCCGACATGATGGGCGTTGTTGGTAGACTCGGTAAGGTCCTCGGTCCGAGAGGTCTTATGCCTAACCCCAAGGCTGGTACAGTTACTCCCGACGTTGCTAAGGCTGTTCAGGAAGCTAAGGCAGGTAAGATCGAGTACCGTCTTGACAAGTCCAACATCATTCACTGCCCCATCGGAAAGGCTTCCTTTGGTACAGAGAAGCTTGAGGAGAACTTCAACGCTCTCATGGAAGCAGTTGCTAAGGCTAAGCCCGCTGCTGCTAAGGGTCAGTACATCAAGAGCTGCACAGTTTCTTCCACAATGGGCCCCGGCGTTAAGGTAAGCACTATCAGATTCGGTGTTTAATTAATTGCTATACAAATATGCTCCCTGCGAAAGTAGGGAGCTTTTGTTGTAATGGTAGCTAAGCGAGGTGAACAGATGGCTATAATAGAACATGCAGGCTACTATGAGGAGCCGCTTTTCGGCGTAGAGCATACGCATACCTCTTGTGAGCTTATGTTTGTCGTTAAGGGCGGAAATGAAATAACGATGAACGGAAAGGCGCACAGAATAGGCGAGAATGACTGTGTGCTGATAAAAAGCCGTCAGCATCACAGGGTAAAGGTGTCCTCGGACAAGGATTATCATCGTTACATAGCTATGATAAATCCTTGGGAGCTGAGAAAGCAGCTTGTTCGCCCTGACCTTTTCGTTTTGCTGACAGATACCAGCAGGGAGGGCACAGTCATTTTGCGTAACGTACCGTTGCTGCGCGGCTGCTTTGAGAGAATGACTGATATTTTCGTAAACGGCGGTAATATCTATGCGGAGCTTAGTGCGGCGCTTGAAGTAATATCGGTGCTTTATGGGCAGGTAAGACCGAATAAAGACGCGGTATCGGAGCACAGCGGAAAGCGCCTTGCCGACAAAGTGCGCAGATATATTGAGGAAAACTATGCGGAGGCTATAAAGATCAGCGATATAGCAAGGGAAAACTTCATAAGCGAGGGGTATCTTTCGCATTCTTTTAAAGCTCAAACGGGAATGTCGCCGAGGGAATACCTTTCGCATATCCGCTGCACAAGAGCGTATGAGCTTATAAAGCACACCGAAATGAAGTTCGCGGATATATCCGATGCAGCAGGCTTTTGCTGTGCAAATGATATGAGCCGTAAAATACGCGAGTATTATGGACTTACGCCATCGCAGATAAGATACGATAAGCAAGCTTAAAAGTGATGTGTTATTACAGCAGATTTTATATAGAAATAAGCAGATAGTATAATGAGTGAAAACTGAAATTGCGTTAAAATATGCTTGTAAAACCAATTTCAGGAGGTTTGCTATGAAGAACAGAAAGTTTATATCTGCTGCATTGTGCGCGTCTATGCTGGTATGCCTGTGCACAGGCTGTGCAGGAAACCGGACGGATACGGAGGAGAGTACGATGCAAAACACAGATAATAACACGACCACAACTGCCGCCACAGAGGAAGTGCCTGTGGAGGAGATCCCGCTTGCATTCGTTGACGAGTCATATTATGCTGTTTCGGTTGACGGAAACACGACAAATATGGACGACGGTACTGTCTACAGAGGGCTTGGCGTTATCACGGGCAACAATTCCTCGCGACTGCTTATGGACTACAAGACCGAAAATCCCGAGGCTTATTGGGAGATCATGGATCTGCTGTTTAAGCCTGATTACGGAGCAGGACTCACTCATGTTAAGATAGAGTTTGGCTCTGATGTAAACTCCTCGTCGGGTACTGAGCCGTCTATCATGCGTTCCGAGGACGAGGAAGCAGATGTGACAAGGGGTGCGGGCTTTATGTTTGCCGCCGACGCGCTTTCTGTAAATCCCGATATCACCGTTGATCTGCTTCGCTGGGGCGAGCCTCAGTGGGTAACAAACGCCTTTAACGAAAGCATCGAGGCGGGTCATGCGGCACGTTATAAGTGGTACAAGGCGGCGCTTGACAAGGCTTACGATACATATGGTATCAAGTTCACACATATCAGTGCAGACGCTAACGAGGCGGCAAAGGTTGACACTGAATGGATAATCTACCTTGCAAACGCGCTTGAAAACGAGATTGATGAACGCTATGACTACGGCGCTATAAAGCTTGTCGCTTCCGACGAAATAGGCTCTTGGAACATTTCAACGGAAATGATGAAGAATGAGGAGCTTAGAAACGCTGTCGATATCCTCGGCGAGCATTACAACACATGGGCTGACAGCGATGCAAGAACTCTTAATTCCGAATACGGCAAGGAGATATGGTACACCGAGGGCGTTGCCTCCACAAATATCGCAAAGCTTGCGGTAAACAGCAACGGAAGCGGAATCAACGGCACAAACGGCGCTCTTGATGTTTGCAACCGTATCATAAACGGCTATTACAATGGCAAAATGACGATGTATGAGTACCAGCCCGCGGTTGCGGCATATTATTCGGGTGCGAAATACTTCCCGAAATCCCTGCTCAACGCGCAGACGCCGTGGAGCGGTTATTACGAAGCAGACTGCGGTATATGGACTTCTGCGCACTTCACCATGTTTATCGAAAACGGTTGGAGATACATCGACAGTGCGTGTTACGGCGACGGCAAGGAGTCACACTCGATCTCCGAGACCACAAATAACTACATGACAGTTACCGATACCGAAACAGGCGACTATTCTATAGTTATCTGCAACGACAGTGCAGAGCAGCGTAATTACACCTTTACGCTCGAAAACATGATTAAGGCAGACGCTCCTATTTACATTTGGGAAACAAGAGGTCCTGATGAGGGTCAGGCGTATGACGCAAACTATTTTAAGCACATCGGTACCTACAGCCCTGTTGAGAAAGACGGCAATTACAGCTATTCCATAGAAGTAAAGCCTTATTCGATAGTCACCGTTACCACGCTTGATAAGTCTGCTGACACTTCCGTTTATAGCTGCGCTTATGAGGATATTCCTCTTGATATAAGCTATTCGGACGATTTCGAGTATTCCGAGGACTTCCTTTCTGCGAGAGGCTACGCGCCGCTTTACACTACTGACTACGGCGGAGCTTTTGAGGTCGCTGAGCTTGACGGAAACAAGGTGCTCATGCAGAAGATAAATGCGGAAAACAAGCCTACGGATTGGCGTTACAGAGGAACTCCCAACCCCATAACCTCACTCGGCGACGACCGCTGGAGCAACTATACCGCTGAAATTGATTTCAGACTTTCTGATAACAATGCGCAGAATTATGCTGCCTTTGGTGTTCGCTATCTGCTTGCGGAGCTTGACACAGGCAATGCGCAGAACGGCTATTGCGTGAGGGTAAAGCCTACAGGCGAATGGGAGCTTAGAAAAAATACACGCGCAGTTGCCAAGGGAACAATTGATGACTTTGATAGCACAGCATGGCATAATGTCAGAATTACCGCTAACGGACAGAATATCACCGCATATCTCGATGGTGTTGAGATCGCCGCATACTGCGATGAGAGCGCTTATGCGCATTCGGGTAGGATTAGCATCGGCAGCGGTCTTTACAATAATGCTTTTGATAATCTTAAGGTAACGCCTATTGACGGTGTTCAGTCCACTGTTACAAGGCTCGACGACCA
>JAZNTS010000245.1:0-16556 GCA_045591905.1 Oscillospiraceae bacterium
GCAAATCGTTATTTAGTCGATAACAAGGACTCTCTTGAGGAATATATAAATCAGCTCAGTCCTGATAGCGATGCGCGATATGACCGTGGCGTAAATGCACTTGCGGAGCACGAAAAGGCGAGTCTTGACGGTATGTTGAACGATGATGCTCGTAAGATGTTCGGCTGCTACACGCAGATGTGCGAGCAGTATCTCGATGATATGAGCGAGGCGCAGGCGCTGTATGTGCTGCATTCACTCGCGCTTGACCTCAATAATAAGAAGATAGACGGTCAGACGATCACTATTTCCAATGGACTTATCGAGACAATAAATCAGGTTAAGACCGAGTATCGTCAGAAGTATGACGCGGCAGCAAACCGCGCCGACATTTCTATGGCGGTGCTGAATTCGGCTGTTGGCGGAAAAATCTATACAGCTGAGCTGGAGCGTATAACTTCTGCAGAAGCAGATGATATTTCCGCGGCACAGCAATATGTTTTTGACGAAGCATTCAACAGGCTGTCAAAGACAGATGCTTCCACAGACTACAGCGCATATCGTTCGGCGGAGTATTATGACGAGTTTGGCGACAGAGAAATCGCTGATAACGGAACGCTGCATATAGACATGAGCAAAACTGAAAATCTCACCATGGATAATAAGATGGCAAAGCTCTCCCTTACAACCGCGGGCGAGTATGGCTTGAGACAGTGGGCGATGGACGCAGTGGAGGATATGTTCATCAGCGTATACGGTGAGAAGAAATACAGAGAGCTTGCACAGAATGACGCAGACCGTATCCGCTTGCTTGACAGCGTTTTCGTTGACGGAGTTTCTGTCGGCGAGAAGTATTTCAGCAGAAAAGACCTGACCTACGATCTGAGATGCTTTTTGTTTATGGATAAACTTCTTGAATCAAGTAACGGAAGGCGCCTGAATGTGCAGATACTGGAGCGTAACGAGAACGATGCGCTTGTTCCCACTGCTGATGATAAGATAGCATCGATCGATATAAAAGCCAATGTGCGCGCGGCAGAACTTGAGGCAGAACCGCGTTTGAGCCTTTGGGACAGAATAATTCGATTTTTCAAGAACCTTTTCAGCGGCAAGGAGATGAGCGAAGCTTCTGTCAATAGCCAGATAGCAGAAAAAAGTCGTGCGCAGATCATAAATGAGCAGATCAGCTTTGCTACAATGAGCAATGATGAAGCGATAGAAAAGATCAGAAGCGCAGCCGAGAAAAACAGATATTCCGATACCTTTAATTCCATTAAGATAGCTCAGGAGAACACAAGTACCCGCTGGTACACCATGCGCAGAGAACCTTTCGAGGCTAATGATCCCAGATATAAGGTCACCAATTCGCTGATCGATAAGAATTTATCTTGCTCCTATGAATTTGTTGAGCTTTCCGAAGAATATCCTGATGGCATAAAGCCAAACCAGCCTATGCTTGGCCGTATTGACAGTTTAGATACTCAGCTGGCGCTTGCCGTTGCTGTCGGACTGGTTACTCCGGGCGAGGGCGAGCTTGAGTTCTCCGATGTGGCATCGCCTGTGTCAATAGGAGGTCTGCCCCCGATCGTCAAGTACGCAGTACACAGAGCAGCGGTAGAGCTGAACGAGGCGCTTGCTCCGCCTACGCTCAGAAGTATCGCGGGAGAGGATCTCACTGACGAACAGCTTGCGGAGAAATTCAAGGATCCCGAGATGCAGCAGGAGTACAACACCGCGCTTCTAAGAAGCAAATACCGTGCCGAAACACTGCTCTACAAGGTAGATGAGGGACTGAAAAAGATCGGCAAGGAGATCCGCGATCTTGATATGAGCACATATGACGCTGAAGAGCTCAAGGACTCCGCAAAGAAGATAATTATTTTTGACAAGATGGTAACTACGATACAAAATACGCTAAACGGCGGTCTTGCCAAGGACGATCCTGTTTTCGGTGAAGTGAAGAAGCAGATACAGAGCACCATTGACAAATACTATGACAAGGATATGGTGAAGCTTGTAGATACGATGTCGGATCCCGAGATGTCTGCTCCGATAACGGCAACCCCCGAAAGTCTTTGCGAAAAGCTGGCTTTCTGTATCGCAAAGCAGCGCGAAATTGCTACGAGCTACGGCGAGAATGCGGGTCAGCGTGACCACACGAAAACTGCACAGCGCGCAGAAGCCCTTAAAGCACAGCTTCTTGAGAACTACGCTTCCGACCCCGGAGTGATAAGATTTGCAAAGGACATACTATTTTCCCACAAGGATATGCCTGACGGTATGTTCAGCTCAAAGGGCAATATCTGCAACTTTATGGAAGCTTACAAAGGCGAGAAAGCCAAAAGCATCAGCACACCTCAGCTTTCGGCTATGAAAAGTAAATGATAACGGGCGTTCCGCAAGGAACGCTTGCTTTTGTATTGCCTATGCGCAAAACGTGTTTAGAGGTGCGATCAAATAACTGTATAGTCTAAGTTTGTATCAAATGACACAATGTCAATAATTGACACTGAGAATGGTGTGTGGTATAATAGACACTATCACAGATTGGTAAAGGAGACTGCGAATATATGAAAAAAATGAAAAACATTATCGCTGCAGCTTTTTCGTTAGTTCTTATTCTGTCGATGGTGCTGTCTCTCGTGGATACTGCGGAGCTTCCGACAACATCGGATCTTGATCAGGATAGAATTACTGCTCATATTGAAAAGATCTGCGAGGTCGGACCACATTCCATTGCTGATAAAGAGGAAAATCAGCTTGTTATGGAATACATCATCTCCGAGATAGAAAAGCTTGGAGTTGTCAATTCCGACACAACCGACGTTCCCGCATATCTCGTGCAGGACTATGTTTCTTCATCTAAGAGCTATCAGAACTGGTATCTCAAAAATGTCATTGTACATATCCCCGCAAATGCCGATACGGTAACGAATGAAGCGGTTATGGTAATGGCGCATTACGATTCTGTACCGATGGGCGAGGGTGCCGCAGACGACGCACTTGCCTGCTCGACCATGCTGGAGGCTATACGCTACTATCTGGAGCAGATGGAGAATGGCTACACCATCACAAACGACCTTGTTTTCTGTTTCGTAAACGGTGAGGAATACGGCTTGTACGGTTCTGCGGCGTTTATGAATGAGTTTGATGGCTTCAACAGTCTTGTAGAGCGCATAAATTTTGCTATCAATCTTGAAGCGCGCGGCACTTCGGGTACACAGATAATGTTTGAAACTGCGGCAAACAACTATAACACTGTAAAGCTGTTCTGCGAGGTAAACCAAAATCTGTTCACCTGCTCTGTTGCTACGATGATATACGACATGATGCCCAACGGCACGGATTTCTCAAATCTTAAACCGTATTATCAGGGCGTTAATATGGCGAACATCGCGGGCGGCGAGAACTATCATACTCAGAACGACAATCCCGCAAATGTAGAAGCAAGCTACGCTACACAGCAGGCGCAGATAGTAAACGGTTTGCTGGACAAGCTTGCAAATTATGACCTTAACAAGCTTTACGAAGCGGAAGAGTCTGCGATATTCTTCTCCTATCTCAACATCGGAGATGTTGTATATAATCACGCCGCTGCGGTTGTGCTTGCTGTAATAGGAATACTGCTGCTTGCCGCAAATGTCGTTCTTTCTTTTGTACGCAAGAAGAAAACTCTTGCTAAGACCGTAAAGGCTATACTTTCAATAATCATTGGTCTTGTGCTGACAGCAGGCGCGACTTTCGGCTGCTATTATCTTTTCCAGCTTATTGCGGCACTTGCAGGCAATATCGACATTCACGCCATCGGTACTATTTCTTTCTCAAATATCCCGATAATCATCGGTATCGGAGTGCTTGCGCTTGGTATAACTGTACTGACTACGCACATTAGCTGCAAGCTGTTTAAGATAGAAGCAAGAGATGTGACAAGAGCCTTTGCATATATCCATGCAGTGCTTGGAATCGCACTTTCCTTTGCGCTGCCCGATGCAAGCTACCTGTTCATTTTCAGCGGAATACTGTTTATGGTGAACGAGCTTTGCATAACCCTTAAAAGCGAGCTTGCCGATTTTCATGGAGAGCTGCTTGCAACGGCGCTGTATCTTCCTTTGGTAGTGCCGATAATCGTTCTTGCGACCTCGGCGCTGGGTCTTTCTATGGCTTATGTGTTCGGAGTTCTGTTTGCACTGACGATATACGGCGTGGGCAGTTGTATCGCCCCTGTGTGCGGATATTTCTCTGTAAATGCTTTGTTTAATAAAAACAAGAAAAAGCCTGTTTCTTCACTCTGGGGAGCGTTGCATATCATAGCGTCGGCTATGGTCATGTTCCTATGTGTAAGCCTTGCGCAGCCTGATCCTAACGTTAATCTTCAGGGAAAGCAGGGTATTTCAAAGCTGAAATATGATGACGCGCTTGTATATTTTCTCAATGAAAACGGCGAGCATGAATATTATGTTTATGACCTCAATGCGTACAGCGCGCTCAAAAAATACTGCCCCGAAATGGAGTACAGCGAGGATTACATATGCTACATCGGCAAGGGCGAGGAGCTTGATATAAAAGCTTCGCTTATGTGTTCTGCTGAGGATAATGCTATTACTGTTAAAAAGAACGAGGGAAATTCCACGGTTTATCTCAGCATTTTCAATGCTTCCGCGGAAAGCCTGACTATTGATGATGGTATTACCTCTGAAACATATTATATCCCTGAACGCGGATATTTTGATATTACGATCCACAGCGATTGCACTGTTACACTTAACGGAGGCGGAGCAGATGTTTCTCTGATTGAGAGCATCATCGACTATCCTGCTGTTATCCCCGAAGCGTATGCCGCTGACAGCAACAGGCTGCATTTCAATCTGTGGCTCAGTGCCGAATACTCCCTTTTGTGATGATGAATAATACTGTGCTGATATAATGGAGCAGAAGATTATAAGGAGTTTTTTATGAGTGATAAGATATATGTTCCGCAGAATAGAAATGCGCAACAGTGCGTTAAAAACGTTATGAAATATCTTTCCGATATTACCTATGAGAAAGTGGTCACTGGTCAGCATACGCAGTCTATGGCACAGGAGGAGCTTCATTATATCGAAGCGGTCACAGGCAAACAGCCTGCGCTTCTCGGCTTCGAGCTGCTTTCCTACTCTCCCAACATCAACTACTTTGACACAGATGACGAGTGTATGAAAGAGGTAGAGGAGAACTACGGCACGCTGAAAAGGGCGTGGGAATGGGCTGAAAAAAAGGGGCTTATCACCTTTACATGGCACTGGTTTTCGCCGCTCGGCGGGCGTTCAAAATCATTCTTCACCGACAACACCGATTTTGACGCAGGCAAAGCGGTCGTTGACGGTACTCCCGAAAATATTGCTCTCATTTCAGATATGGACATGATGGCAGGTCTGCTGCGTCCGTTCTGCGACAAGCAGATACCCATTTTATGGCGACCTTTCCACGAGGGCGACGGCAGCTGGTTCTGGTGGGGAGCAAAGGGCGCAGAGCCGCTTAAAAAGCTGTGGCGCATCATGTATGAGCGTTACACAAACGTACACAAGCTGAATAATCTTATCTGGGTGTGGAACTCGCCTGTCCCCGAATGTTATCCCGGCGATGATGTGGTTGATATAATTTCTCGGGATATGTATCCTCCTGCACATGAGCATACCTCGCAGAGCGAGATGTACCACGGGGTAACAAAGATAACCTCACAGCCGAAGATAGCGCTTATCGGAGAAACAGGAACTCTCCCCTCGGTAAATGCCATCGTGCGGGAGAGAATTGGCTGGGCGAGCTATATGACATGGTCGCATGAATTTTGCATAAGCGAGGACTATACCACTAAAAAAGCACTGAAAGAGATGTATGAAAGTCCTTATGCAGTTACAAAGGAAAACTTACCCGAGCTGTATTAATAATTTTCGGGTACGCTCCCGTGTTGCAAACTGCAAGCAGAATTTCCTGTGTGATTTAATGCCTGAGTGCGTTGATAACGGAGCTGTAGTTAGCATATTTTGTTTATAATCATCTCAAATACCGTGATCAAAATGATTTGGTCACGGTTTTTCGTCATTTAATGCTTGTTTTGGTTTGTTAAAACTACTAAATATTTCGCGCGGAGTTTGTTAAATTTGTTTAAATATCTAATTGTATTTACTAAAGCAAACAAATCCTTGCAGGACGTTTGGTTTTATGTTATAATATAGAATTGATATATTATAAGTTGTGGCGTCATTTGAAAGGAAGAACATTAATGAAAGCTCTAAACAGGCGATGGTATATATCCGCATTGTTAGCGATCATCGCGGCACTGATAGTTATGGTTGCTTATAATCACATGGTGTTTAATTCCAGCATAAGATCGACTGTTACCGATATCGGAACGGGCAACCTGTCGTTAGTTGCGAAGGAACTGGAAGCATATCTTGACAGCGGCAAAAATGCTATTGAGACTACGGCAGTCGCTGTGGAATATGTGATGGATAATGGTGCGTCGTCTGAGGAGATAGAGGAATTTCTTGTATATGAATCCAAGCGATATACGGAAGATATCGACGAGAATTTCACCGGTATTTATGGTTTGTTCAACGGAGTATATATCGACGGCGTTGGCTGGGTGCCTGACGCCGATTATGACCCGAAAAGCAGGGATTGGTATATTGCTGCTTCAATAGCAGACGGCGAGCCTGTTATAGTATCTCCGTATCTTGACGCGCAGACTAACACCGTGATGGTTTCGGTCAGTCAGATGCTTCCCGATGGCGACAGCGTGATATCTCTTGATGTTGCGCTTGACCGTATTCAGGAGATAACCGAAGGCATAAAGCTTGATGACATCGGATATGGCTTTGTAATCGACAGCAACGGTCTGGTCGTTGCTCATAATGATATCGGCGAAAAGGGCAAAAACTATCTTTCTGCTGAGTCTGAAATGAGCAAGCTTGCAGAAAAGATCGGCAAAGGGGTTGACGGCTCTTTCGAGACTGAATTAAACGGAGAAACTGTTACTGTATTTTCCGATACCGTTTTGGATAACTGGAACGCGGTGATGATCGTAAATAACGACACACTTTTTTCGGACTCGAAAACAACGCTGAGAAACAATATCGTTGTATGCAGCGCCATCTCCATTCTCATTATAGTATTCTTTGTCATCTCGTTTATAAGAATGGGTCTTTCGATAAGGCTTGAAGCGGAAAGCAACAAGCGCGTTGATGAAATGAACAAGAAGATCATTCGCGCACTGGTTAAGACGATAGACGCAAAAGATCGCTATACAAACGGACATTCCTTGCGAGTTGCGGAGTATTCCAGAGAGATAGCAAAGCGCATGAACAAAAGCGAAAAGGAGCAAGATGAGATATATTATGCGGGGCTGCTGCATGATGTAGGCAAGATACGCGTACCCGCCGCAGTTATAAATAAAGCGGGAAAGCTTACTGATGAGGAATACGAAAAGATAAAGATACACCCTGTCACCAGTTATCACATTCTTAAAGATATCTACGATGACAAGACTATAGCGCTCGGTGCGAAATTCCATCATGAGCGCTACGACGGAAAAGGCTATCCTAACGGTTTGGCGGCAAAGAATATCCCTGAGATCGCAAGGATTATCAGCGTAGCCGACACATATGACGCTATGGCAAGCAACCGAAGCTACCGCAAGGCGCTGCCGCAGGATATCGTCCGTTCTGAGATAGAAAAGGGAAAGGGCACACAGTTTGATCCTGATATAGCAGATATCATGCTGCAGATGATAGATGAGGATACATCGTATTCTCTGAAAGAATCGAAGTATGTTATGAAGCGTGTTCTTGTAATCGATGATGAGCCGATGAATGTGAAGATGGTTAAGCATATCATGAAAGACGAGCCGAAATATGAGATCACAGGTGCAAACAGCGGCGCAGAGGCTTTGAAGATACTGGAACAGCAGGAGATAAATATTATCCTGCTAGATGTGGTAATGCCCGAAATGGACGGATTTGAAACGCTTTCCCGCATCAAAGAAAAGTACAACATTCCCGTTGTGTTTATGACAGGCGACAAAAATATCGAGACTATTAACAAAGCGACGGAATATGGTGTTGAGGATTATGTGACAAAACCCTTTTTACCTTTGGCTTTAAAGGAGATATTGCGCAGTATTTTGAATTAACTCTACTGCCTTTCACAAGGAGAATACGATGGGACAATGGATAAATGCAAGCCTGATGATCTTGGGTACGATCGCAATACTGGCAGGTATTAGCTTTTTTAAAAAAGAGAAAAAGGCGGGTATCATTCGTATCTACCTTTTGGTATCGGGCTGTTTCGCGGCTTTATGGTGCTATAGCTTTGGCTTTATGGGAATGTATACTGACATGAACGGTATCTTCCTGTCCCGTATGTTCGGTCTTATCGCTGTCGATGGATATTTGCTCTGTTTAATGATCCTGATAGCAAATCTCATACATTTTAATAAATATGTCACCCGTGCGTTTGTCGCCCTTTATTCAATACTTTCGGTCATGGATATCATACTGTTTGCGCCTTTGGGTGATTATCATCATTTTGTTGAAATAGATGGACGTACATCATTTACGACCGATTCTTGCTTTGCAGGTACATACCACAAGGTTTTTTTAGCGGTTGCTGTATTTATGTTGTTCCTTGTGGGCTTTACATGGCTGTTCAGCCGCAAGACAACGCAAAACCGAAAGCTTGTTCTTGTAATGGTGTGCGCACATCTTAGCCTGATGGTATCTATGATACCCGATACCATTCTCACCATGTTTGGCATACCCTATTTCCCGTCTACCTGCTACGGCGTTATGGTCTCCTACCTTATCACATGGTACAACTGCGTACATAACAATGCGCTTACCATCACTCTGCAGAACGTAAGCTCCTATGTTTATCAGGGAACAAATGTGAATATTCTCGTGTTTGATATGGCGAAGAAGTTTTATATGGGAAACGACTCCGCAAATAAGTTCTTTGCGATTGAAGAAAACTCCGATATCGGCATTTCCGACCTGTTCGACATATCTGCCGAGGAAGCGGAGAAGTGCTTGGACGATGTTCTCGCGGGAACGATAAGTGAGATAAAGCTTCGCACAAGAAAGGCAAACAAAAGCTGCGCCCTGCACTTTACAGTGGGACGGGATAAAAAGGATACGGCGTATTGCATTGTCGTCTTCGTATACGACCTGACCAAAGAAGAAGAAATGCTGGAGGATCTCAAAAAGGCAAACGAAGCGAAAAGCGATTTCCTTTCCAATATGTCGCATGAGATACGCACGCCTATCAATGCGATCATCGGTATGAATGAGATGGTGCTGAGAGAATCGAATGATGAAAATATACTGGAATACGCAAATTCTATACGTTCTTCTTCGCATTCTCTTTTGTCTATCATAAATGATGTGCTGGACATTTCCAAGATCGAATCGGGAAAAATGGAGATCGTGGAATCCAATTATGAATTATCCTCTCTTGTTGTTGATTGCTATAACATGATAATCGAGAGAGTGAAAGAGAATAATCTTACGCTGCATATTGACTGCAACGAACACAATCCCAATTCGCTTTACGGCGATATCTCGCACATACGGCAAATAGTCATGAATCTTCTGACCAATGCCGTAAAATACACCGAAAAGGGCGATGTTCATTTCTGCATAACAGGAAAAAAGCAAAGGGATAAATGGCTGCTGAAGATCATAATTAAAGACACAGGCATTGGTATCGCAAAAGAAAATATCGACAAGCTGTTTGAAAAATTCGAGCGATTTGATCTGCAAAAAAACCGCAACATAGAGGGCACGGGTCTGGGTCTTAATATCGTACAAAATTTTGTTGAGCTTATGAACGGTACTATTTCGGTTGAAAGCGAATACGGAAAGGGCTCTGTGTTCACTGTTTGTATTCCTCAGAAGATAGTTGACCCAACAGAGATCGGAAAGATAGATTTGGATTCGCTTGCGGCAGAAGCGGCAGCTTACAAGCATAAACGCGAATTTATTGCGCCTCAGGCAAGGGTACTCGTTGTAGATGATGTTCCTGTAAATCTCAGTGTGTTTACAAATCTTGTAAAGGACATTAAGATGCAGGTAGATACTGCTTCAAGCGGACAGGAGTGCTTGGCGCTTACAAAGCAGAAGAAGTATGACATTATCTTTATGGATCACATGATGCCCGAAATGGACGGTATCGAAACGCTGCACAATGTTAAGGCCGACGACAAAAATCAGAACAATGATACGACTGTCATCATGCTTACAGCAAATGCGTTGATAGGCATGAAAGAAATGTATATCGAAAAGGGATTTACAGATTATTTGTCAAAGCCTATCGCTTCAGAGAAGCTTGACAAGCTGCTGAACTGTTATCT
This sequence comes from Oscillospiraceae bacterium, assembly GCA_045591905.1. GTDB lineage: Bacteria > Bacillota > Clostridia > Oscillospirales > Ruminococcaceae > CAG-115. The sequence continues at coordinate 10,364 of JAZNTS010000245.1, forward strand.
GCCTGATGATAAAAAGGTCTATGTGGCTGAGCGTGATGATATTACTGTGGAAGAAGATAGCGTTCTTTTATCAAGCGCCGACGATACACAGGACACGCTGCAAAAGCTTAAAGAGCTGATACCTGACGTTAATCTGGAGATGGCTATTCACTACTGCGCAGGAAACGAGGAGCTGTATATTGAGTTTCTGGAGGAATATGTCACAGACGGAAGATACGACAGGCTCTCTGAAGCGTATCGCGATATGGATATCAAGAAGTATGAAATTGAAGTCCACACCTTAAAAAGCAGTTCAAGGACTTTAGGCTTTGACGATTTGGCAAATGCGGCAGAGAAGCTTCAGTATGCCGCAGAACGAAGCGATATTGATACTATCAAGGAAATGAATGACAGCATGATGGAGCTTTACAACGAGATACTCTGTGCGCTGAAGAAACTGCTGAATATAGATATATCCGCGTAAAGCCATCGGAATGGAGTAAAACATGAGCATTAAAAGACTGCTGTGCGATAACTGGGAGTTTTCAAAAAATCCCATAGGTACGGAATATTCCGAAGCCTTGTGCTGGGAACGTGTAGACATTCCGCATGATTGGCTTATTTATGACACGAAAAATCTTTATGAGACCTCCACGGGCTGGTATAGGCGCAGGCTTTGCCATACGCCTGACGGAAGCCGCACTGTTCTGCGCTTTGAGGGCGTTTATATGGACAGCCGCGTTTATGTGAACGGCGTTCAGGCGGGTGAGTGGAAGTATGGTTATTCCACTTTTGAGCTTGACATCACCGACCTGCTTTGTGATGGAGAAAATCTTATCTCTGTCAGGGTGGATCACCGCGAGCCTAACTCCCGATGGTATTCGGGCGCGGGAATATACCGCAGAGTGTGGCTGAAACAATACCCCGACTGTCACCTTATTTCCGATGGCATCTACATAAGCGCTCATATTGACGGAACTGTCACAGTTACCGCTGAAACGGAGCGTCCCGATGGCACTCATGCGGCGGAGCTGTCTTTGCGTCATACCGTTATGGACGGTGAAACGGCGCTTGCGCAGGTCGATAGCCTGTGCTGTGCCGCTGACAAAAGCTGCGTTTCGGTAGTCCGCGAGGGAAATTCCTATACGATAAACACCGATACTCTGAAAGTAGACGCTCCCGTTGTGTGGGATATGGATAACCCGAAGCTTTATACGCTTGTGACAGAGCTTATCAGAAACGGCGAGGTCATTCAGCGCGAGGAGAACCGTTTCGGCTTCAGAAAGACAGAATTTACTACCGATAAGGGCTTTTTCCTTAATAACAGGCGCGTAAAGCTGTACGGCTGTTGTGAGCATCACGACCTCGGCGCGCTCGGTGCGGCAGTAAACAAAACGGCGATAAAGCGCAAGCTTGAAACGTTGCGTGTGATGGGCGTAAACGCCATAAGAACGAGCCATAATATGCCCGCTGTTGAGCTTATGGAGCTTGCAGATGAGATGGGCTTTCTTATCCTCTCCGAGGGCTTTGATATGTGGGAGATGCCCAAGACCGAGTATGACTACGCAAGGTTTTTCCGCGAATGGGTGAGCACTGATGTTGCGGCGTGGGTGCGCCGTGACAGAAATCACCCGTCGCTCATCGGCTGGAGCATTGGCAACGAGATATACGACACCGCCGCAGGCGAGCGCGGACAGGAGATTGCCTCTCTGCTTTTGAAGCTTGTGCGCGAGCATGACCCGCGCTGCAACGGCTATGTTACCATCGGCTCGAATTATATGCAAATAGAGAGCGCGCAGAAATGTGCGGATATCGTAAAGCTTGCGGGCTACAACTATGCGGAGCGGCTTTATGAGGAGCACCACAAGGCTCACCCCGACTGGTGTATTTACGGAAGCGAAACAGCTTCGGTGATACAAAGCCGCGGAATATATCATTTTCCGCTTTCTCAGTGTGTGCTTGCAGATGACGACGAGCAGTGCTCTTCGCTTGGAAACTGCACAACAGGCTGGGGCGCAAAGAACTCAGAATATTGTATAATTGCCGACCGTGACGCGGATTTCAGCGCAGGGCAGTTTATCTGGACGGGCTTTGACTACATTGGCGAGCCAACGCCGTATTCTACCAAAAACAGCTATTTCGGTCAGTATGACACGGCAGGCTTCCCGAAAGACAGCGCTTTTGTGTTCCGCGCGGAATGGACAGACTATAAAAAATCGCCTTTCGTTCATATCTTCCCATACTGGGATTTTAACGAGGGACAGGATATAGATGTTCGAGTGACGTCAAATGCGCCGAGGGTAAAGCTTTTCTTTAACGGCGAGGAGATAGGCGATAAGTACATCGACCATGCTCACGGAAAGGAGCTTACTCTTGATACTGTAATTAAATACAAAAAGGGCGAGCTTTGCGCGGTCGCATATGACGAAAACGGCTGTGAGATCGCACGGGATATAAAGCGTTCATTCGGGGATACAGCGGAGATACGCCTTACTCCCGATAAAAACGAACTGAAAGCTGACGGCACTGACCTCATCTTTGTTGATATTTCAGCTTATGATAAGAATGGTGAGTTCGTTGCAAACGCCAATAACCGCGTTTTGGTTAATGTAAGCGGCGCGGGCAGGCTTGTGGGTCTGGATAACGGCGATTCTACCGATTTCGAGCAGTACAAGGGCACATCACGCAGACTGTTTTCGGGAAAGCTTTTGGCAATTATCGCGGCAAAGACGACAGCGGGAGAAATTGATATAACCGTATCGTCGCCCGAGCTTCCTGACAGCAGACTGACACTCAAAGCGGTTTCTGCTGAGATCGAGGAGGGTATCTCGGCGCAGACGGAGAACGAGCCGAGGGAGTTCGACTGCACCTGTGCAGAAAATGATATACCCGTAAGAAAGATCGAGCTTACTGCACAATGCACACAGTTCACTGCAGAGCGCAGAGAGCTTTGCTTTGATACTGTTATTTGCCCTCAAAACGCTTCGTACGCGGGCGAGATAGAATACCGCATAACTACAGTGCTTGGCATTTCTTCAAACCTTGCCGAGATAACCGCTGTGGATAACGGCAGAGTTACCGTGCGCTGTAAGGGTGACGGAGAATTCTATCTGCGCGCATTGTGCAAAAACGGCACGGATAAATATCACATAATTTCCGTTCTGAGGCTTACGGGCGAGGGAATAGGCGCGGCAACATTCGACCCTTACGAGCTTGTTTTGGGCGGACTTCACACCGTAGCAAGCGTTAATATGGGTAACGGTATCCAGCACGGTGCAAAATTCGCTTATGAACGAAGCTGGTTCGGCTTTGAAAGCGTGGATTTCGGCGCTGTGGGCAGTGATACGGTGACATTCCCGATCTTTGCAAACTGCACCAATGCCGTTGGTATTAAGGTATACGATGGAATACCCGATCAGGGCGGCGAGCTTGTCGGAGATTTCAGCTATCAGAAAAAATCAATATGGCTGACCTATATTCCCGAAACATACAAGCTCACAAAGACGCTTCGCGGAGTGCATACGATATGCTTTGAGTCCTCTGACGGCTATGATATACACGGCTTCAGCTTTGAGCGCCGCAAAAAGGAATTTACAGAGCTTTACGCGGTAAACAACGAGAATATCTATGGTGATAAGTTTACGGTAAACGCCGAAGATGTCACGGGAATCGGCAACAATGTAATTCTTGATTTCGGCGAGTTCGATTTTACCGAGGAACAGCCTGCGTCACTTATTATAAAGGGCAGATCAAAGCTTCCTCTGAACAGTATAAATATCATCTTCAGCGGCGATACAGAGAAACGCGTTATTGCGGAATTTAAAGGCGCTGAGGATTACACGGAAAGAAGCTTCCCCGTCGAGGGTATCAGCGGCAAATGTAAGGTGTCGTTTGCGTTCCTGCCGGGCAGTGATTTTGACTTTATGTCACTGCGTTTTGATAAATAATTACTAAATCGTGTTACTTTTTTCGGTTTCTGCGTATAAAGGTACAGAAGCTCAAATCAAACAGAGAGGTGCATTATGTCAATAGTTGATATTAATTTTGATAGAGATCAGGAATCTGCAAAAAGATTATATTTATATCTTAACGATCTTCAGCCTAATGTTTATACTCCTCATATGACAACATTGCTGAGTGATACGCAGTTTTTTGATATGCAGGAATATGCAGATAATGGAATTGACGGCGTAGATTTCAACGCCCGTGAGGGTATGGAGTTTTCTGCGAGGTATCATATCGACAATATGAAGATGCCGCTTTTCCACACACTCGGCAAGATAGTAGACTCTTATACTCTCACTGTTGACGATGTTCGCACTCTTGCTCAGCGTGTGCAGGAGACAGACAAGAAGGGAAAAACTGTGCCGTATCCCCATCAGGGTGAGGCTATCAACGAAAAGAATTATCTCGGTGTTGCGGCTCATATCCTTATGGGTATTGGTGCTGATATGACAGGCAATCGTACATACGATTTCAGCGGCAATGAAATAAAAGATAATGCAAAGAAGCCTTTGCAGCTGACAAGCTATACAGGCGAAGCGCTCTCTTTTAATGCGGCTGAGCTGTTTGAGCCGAAGCCTCCCAAGAAGCCGAACAGATTTAAGCGTGCAATGAATGCTGTGTTTGGTGCTTTTAAGAAAGAAGTCAATGCTTATAAAGAGTATGAGAGAGAAGTTGCTATCTTTAAAGAGAATGCCGAAAACAGAGAAGTTTTTCTCAACATAGCGGAGACTGAAAAAAATGATCTGCTCAATGAAACTGCATTAGAAGCCGCTGAGATCACTAAGCGTTTTGATGAGGCGGAGCGTCAAAGTGCTGAAACCATGAGGCGTATAGAAGCATATGAGAAAGGCACTTTAGAGAATGATCGCGTGGACGCTCTGAACACTTCTGCGGCTGATTGGGGTAAAAAGAAAGCGCCCAAGGAGGTCGAGCAAGCTGCTGAAAAGTCCGAGGAGATAAACGAGCGTATGGATTTCAGCGATATACAGGCTGAGGAGCAGGTAACGAAAAAGCCTGCACAAAAGACTGCATTAAGACCTAAGCTGATGACAAGAGCGCAGAAAGCTAAATTGGCTGAAACCGAAAAGAAAGGCCCTGAGATGTCAGGCGGACGTTGATAAGTCAGGTTTGCGGTTACAGCAGCTTTATTTCACTTCACAGTAATATCCCGTAAGGAAAAATGCCTTGCGGGATATTTTATATTCGACAGTTTGTTGAGTTTGTCGAGGATTTAATATGGAAATTTTTGTGTAACGATTTTATATGTTACACGTGATTTTATTCAACATAAACAAAAAAATGTTGAAAAAATAGTCGTTTTGACGAGGAAAAGCTATTGAATAAATGTCAAATCTATGTTATAATTAATTTAGGTTGTTAAATGCATGATATAAAGTGCAAAAAATGTATGGGAGGGATCGTGCTTGGGACTGTTGGTGCATTTTGATATCGCGGCGCTTGCTATTTTAGTGGTAATTCTGCTCACCAGTATTTACCGCAAGATGTATAAGGATATGTCAAGCGTTGTTTTTCTCTCTATGGTCGGCACGACGCTGCTTGCCTCCGTTTTTGAATGTACGCAGATTATCATGTATGGAGCAGGCTGCCGAAACGACGTTGCTTTTATGATAGTGAAGTCGTTGTATGTGCTGTCGCATGACTTTGCTGCGGTTATGTATTTCTTATATGTAATAAGCATTGCGCAGACATGGCATAGGATTAGGCATTATCCTATATGCTCGCTGCTGATGTGCATTCCGTATTTTGCGAATATCGTTTCCGTAGTTGTGAATATTTTCAACGGTTGGATGTTTACATTTGAGAACGGCATTGAGAGCATTCATTCGAATTGGATCAACTACTTGTGTGCAGGTATTTATATTCTTGTTTCTATTTATTATGTTATTGACAACAAGGAGCTGTTTAAGAAGCACCAGATGATGGCGATGGCTTCAATGCTGCCATTGACTATCGCTGCTTTTGTTGTCAAGCAGTTCTATCCGAACTCGCTCGTTGCGATCTTTGCAAATGCGCTCGGCATTCTTATCATGTCTACTGTTATCCAGCGCCCTGAGCTTTTTATAGATACACTTTCACAGCAGAAGAAGTACAGCTTATATGCCGATAACATGAAAAAGGCGTTCATGAATAAGAATCATGAGACGATGATACTTATAAACATATCAAGCTATAATTCCATCTATCATAT
>JAZNTS010000246.1:0-14455 GCA_045591905.1 Oscillospiraceae bacterium
CTACGATTACGGCAATCTTCTCTGGCATATATTTTCGTGGGAGCTTGTGGAGTGTCTTTCGGAGGGTGAAGCAAGAGCTGCTTTCGATGCGCTGGATTACAAAGAAGCGCTTTGTTTCAGGTCAGGCTACAGTGCTGATGAACTCATTCTAACCGAAAGCATCTGTACTGTCCCCAAAACGTATTCACATGAGCTGGACAGTATTGCCGATGTATATGTGACCGCTTCCGATTTCTCGTGGACTTATGTACATACACACGAAGAAAGCTGCGGACCTTATTTTTTAAAAATCAATGAGAAAGGAAATAAACAATCATGAACATCAAACCTCAGAAGGGAATGCAGGAATACCTGCCCGAAGCAGCGGCACAGCGTGACCGCCTTATGAACATCATTCTCGATACTTACACAAAGAGCGGCTTTACCCGTATCTATACTCCCGCTGTAGAGAGCGCGGAAAACCTCGACAAGAGCGACGGCGGCGATAACCTCAACCTTATCTTCCGCATCATGAAGCGCGGCGATAAGCTTGCAAGTGCGCTCGAAAAAACTCCTGTTGACGAAAAGGAGCTGTGCGACCTCGGACTTAGATACGACCTCACACTGCCGCTTTCGCGCTACTATGCAAACAACCGCAACAGCCTGCCCAACCCCTTTAAGGTAATTCAGATAGATAAGGTGTATCGTGCGGAAAGACCCCAGCGCGGCAGACTGCGCGAGTTTGTACAGTGCGACATTGATATTCTCGGTTCTGACAGCTATGTAAATGAGATAGAGCTGATAAATGTTACCGCAAAGGCGCTGTCTAAGATAGGTATAGGCGAGTTTACCGTGCGCGTAAACGACCGCAGAGTGCTGAGAAATTCGCTTATGACAATGGGCTTCCCCGAGGAGAGTCTTGACACTGTTTCCGTAAGCTTTGACAAGCTCGATAAGATAGGCGCAGAGGGCGTTGCGGCGGAGCTTACCGAAAAGGGTATGCCCGAAAATGCTATCAAGGCACTGACAGGTCTGCTTGAAAAGGGCAAGCTTACACTTGACGACATGGCTGAATACTGCTCAGATGACGCAAAGGAGATACTCGAGCAGCTTCGCACAGTAATTACAACTGCTGACAAGCTCTCCGAGGGCTACAGCGTTGAGTTCGACCCCTCTCTTGTAAGAGGTCAGGGCTATTACACAGGCACTGTTTTCGAGGTGGCAAGCAAGCAGTTCGGCGGCACAGTTGCGGGCGGCGGACGTTATGACAACCTCATAGGCAGATTTACAGGTGACACAGTTCCCGCAGTCGGCTTCTCCATCGGATTTGAGCGCATCTTCTCCATCGTTCAGGAGAACAATATACAGCTTGCTGGCACACGCAAAAAGACCGCTGTTCTGTACAAGGCAGAGGACGTTCTTGACGCTATCAAAAAGCAGGACGAGCTTATGGCTGACAGCGATGTGACACTCGTGCTCGTGCCCAATCCCAAGAAGATAGACAAGGTGTACAGCAGAGTTAAGCAGCAGGGCTTTGACGAGATAGTTAAGGTGAACTTATAATGCAGACAATAGTGATAAGGCTCGCGCCTGCAAAGCTGAAAAATCCTGACCTTGACCTGCGCTATGTTGTTCCCGATGAGATAGAAAAAGCGACAAAAGGCGAGATATCCGACAACGGCTTTGACTATCTCCCCGATAACTCCATGGGAATATGGATGCAGACCGAGAATGCACAGCAAAGCTATCCGCTTATCGTGAAGCTGATCAAGAAGAAAAAGTTTCTTAAGAACGACCTTTCAAATGCGGCGGAGATATACATTTCCGAGGACGATTGTGCGGAGCTTGACAGCTGCACAAGGGTATATCCTGAGGAGTAAATGTTATGCAGACGATAATAGTAAAGCTTGACATAAAAAAACTGACAAACATTGATTTAGGTATATCTGACAAAATAGTTGAGAGAGCTGAAAAGGCTTCGGGCGGCGCGATAGTTGACGGAGATTATGGCTATTTCAGCCCTGACGGAAGCGCGGCGGTGTGGCTGAACGCCGAAAATGCCGCAGAGGGTGCAAAGCTGCTGATAAAGTTATTTCAGAGCGAAAAGTTCTGCGAAAACGACCTGACAGCAGCGGCTGAGATATACATATCCGAGAGCGAAAAAGCGCTGTTGTTCGATTGTGAACGGGTCTATCCCACTGAATAAATGAGGTAAACATGAAAAAACAATTTCTTGAAATAGGCAAGATAGTTGCCACACAGGGCATACGCGGCGAGGTGAGAGCGCAGTATTACTGCGACAGCGCCGAGGTGCTGTGCGATTTTGATACGCTGTACTTTGATAAGGGCAAGACAGAAGTTCACGTTACACGCGCTTATCCCCACAAAAACATCGTTGTGATGAAGATAGAGGGTATCGACACCATCGAGCAGGCACAGCCTGTTATCGGAAAGATACTGTACATGGACAGGGACGACGCGGAGCTTGAAGAGGGTCTGTACTTCATTCAGGATATCATCGGACTTACTGTAAAGGACGTTGACACAGGCGCAGTTTACGGCAAGATAACCGACGTTTATCAGAACGGTGCAAGCGATGTGTATTCCATCAAAAAGGACGGGGTAGAGCTTATGTTTCCGTGTATCGACGAGGTAGTTATCAAGACCGATATCGAGAACGGCGAAATGCTGATAAGACCGCTCCCCGGGCTGTTTGACGATATTGAGGGTATAGATGAGAATTGATATCGCAACGCTGTTTCCCGATATGTGCGACAGCGTTCTGCATGAGAGCATAATCGGCAGAGCTATCACAAACGGACATATCGAGATATATTCCCATAACATAAGGGACTACACCAAGAATAAGCACCGCCGAGTTGACGATACTCCATACGGCGGCGGTACGGGTATGGTCATGCAGGCGCAGCCTATCTATGACTGTATCATGGATATCGCGGCGAAGCACGAAAAAAAGCCGCGTATAATATATATGTCACCTCAGGGCGAAACTCTCACGCAGGAAAAGGTGAAAGAGCTTGCCGAAGAAGAGGGTCTGATACTTCTTTGCGGGCATTACGAGGGCGTTGACCAGCGAGTTCTTGATGAACTGGAGTGTGAGGAGCTGTCTGTCGGAGATTATGTGCTGACAGGCGGCGAGCTTCCTGCGCTTATCGTTGCTGACGCTGTTGCACGCTTACAAAAGGGCGTGCTTCCGAATGAGGACGCTTACAGCATTGAGAGCCATTTCAACGGGCTGCTTGAATATCCGCAGTATACCATGCCGCGCGAGTGGCGGGGCAGAGAAGTGCCTGTTGAGCTTACACTGGGCAATCATGAGGTCATCGCCGAGTGGCAGAGAAAGTCGGCGCTTCGTGTGACGGCGAAAAAACGCCCCGATATGCACGAGGAATACATGGACAGACTGGTGCAGGAATTCTGGGACGGTTTTATTGAAGAAAAGGAACTGGACGAGGACACGGACTACGCTCAGATATTCCGTTTGGGACGAAACGAGGGAGAGTCGAACAGGCTGCTTAAACGTGTGCTTCGCGGCAAAAAAAGAGCCACCACTTGTCTGTACACCGATGATATTCTCCCCGAAAAGGGCGAATACTGCATAATTACCGACTGGGACGGAGTCCCTCGCTGTGTTACAAGAGTTACGAGGGTGCAGGTTATTCCGTTTAATGAGATAACTCTCCAACAAGCGCTAAAAGAGGGCGAGGACACGACCCTCGAAGCGTGGCGCGAAACGCACAGAGATGTCTATAACAATAACGCAGAGCAGCTTGGATTTGGGTTTTCTGAGAATACGAAGATAGTTTACGAAGAATTTCGCGTTGAATATAAGAGGTGAAAAAATGTTCAGACCTATGAGAAGATTTAAGCAGGAGCTTACTGCTGAGCACTGCGAGCAGATACTGAAAAACGGAACTTACGGCGTGCTTGCTGTTTCGGGCGACGACAACTATCCCTATACAGTGCCGCTGTGCTATCTGTGGCTTGACGGGAAGATATACTTTCACTGTGCAAAAAGCGGTCACAAGAACGACGCTATAGCAAGAAATCCCAAGGTGTCTTTCTGCGTGGTGGACAGTGATGAGATCGTTCCTGAGGAGTATACCTCTTATTTCAGAAGCGTGGTGGTATTCGGCAGGGCAAGCGTCGTTACGGACGACGGAGAGCGTTTTCGCATAATGGACGAGATGGCGAGGAGATTTCACCCGACCGATACGCAGGAAAACAGACACATGAAGATAAACAAGCAGTTCAATCCCATGCAGATAGTGGCGGAAGAAGTAGAGCACATCAGCGGCAAGGAAGCAATAGAGCTTGTGAAACGCAGAGGTAACAACACATGACTAAAAACGCATTTATAGCAATAACAGGCAGAGCAAACGCAGGTAAATCCTCGCTTACTAATCTGCTTGTCGGTGAAAAGGTGTCTATCGTCAGCGAAAAGCCGCAGACTACAAGAAACCGCATAAACGGTGTGCTTACCGAGGGAGATATCCAGTATGTATTTATCGACACTCCCGGTATGCACAAGCCTAAAACAAAGCTTTCGGAGCATATGGTGAAGTCTATCCGCACCAGCGTTGACGACGTTGACTGCGCTATCCTTATGGTCGATGTTACAAAGAAGCTTTCCGCTATTGAGCAGGACCTTATCAGAAGCTTTGCGGCTCATGGAACAGAGGTTATCCTGCTGCTTAACAAGATAGATCTGCTGAAGTCAAAAAGCGAGGTGCTGGGCATGATCCGGCAGTACAGTGAGCTTTATGACTTTGCGGAGATAATCCCGATAAGCGTTAAAAACCGCATAAATACCGACAAGATAATGCCGATACTGGAAAAGTACGCAGTAGAGGGCGAGCATTTCTTCCCCGATGATATCGCGACCGACCGCACTGAACGCTTTATGTGCGCTGAGATAGTGCGTGAAAAGGTGCTGTGGACTATGCAGGAGGAGATACCTCACGGCGTTGCAGTTGATATCGAGAGCTTTAAAACGCGCGAAAAAAACGGCAAGGAGCTTATCGACATCGGCGTTGTTATCATCTGCGAAAAGGACTCCCACAAGGGCATGATAATCGGCAAGGGCGGCGAAAAGCTGAAAACTATCGGCTCGCTTGCGCGCAAGGATATTGAGGAGCTTTTGCAGGCAAAGGTAAATCTCCAGTGCTTTGTAAAGGTCAAGGAGGATTGGAGAAACCGCGAGAGATTTATAAATGATATGGGCTTGGCTGATGAGTAAATCGGAATTTTAAGGAGGACAGCAATGGATCTGAAACGTCTTAGTCAAAATGCGGCACCTATTATAAACATGCTTAAAAGCGTGTTTAATACTCCAAAAGGTATTGATATTCAAAAAGCACTTCTTTTTGCATCAGGCTTGGCAGGATATGCGTGTCATCAAGCAGTAAAAGCAAACCATGAACCCGTGATTGTTGTTAGCACAAAAGATAAGAAGAATTTCTATATGGGTGATTCCGTTAACAAATATCTTCTTGAAGATAAATACAGTATTTTAGTTTTTTGCAACGGCTTCTTTGAAAATTTTGCAAAGGGCGAGAGCCGCCCAGATGTAATTGAAATAGTAAAAAAAGAGGTGGTTGCGATAGGCGACGAAAGCTATAAGATATGGAATCTGTATCCGCCGCAGCTTGTATATAATGATATAAAATCATGTTGGAACGGAATATATGATAATATGATAGGAGCGTGCTGCCAAAAGCCGGAAGAATGGCCTGTTCTGTTTGGAATTGTCCTTCAGAATATGTTAGTGCTTGCGTCTAAGGTTGCTCCTAAGCAAGAAATCTATAGCAGAGCAATGGAATGTGCTATCTATATTTCCAAAATGGATGATGATTCGATATAAGATTTCATTCCATCGGGGAGGTATAAAATGCTCTTCACATACGACGGCATAGTTGTCGGACGCCGCGAGATAGGCGACAACAGCTGCTTTATCGACATACTCACCGATGAGCAGGGTATTGTTGAGGCTTCTGCCCATGGTGCGAAAAAGATAAACAGTCCGCTTTTAAGCTCGGCATCTATTTTTGCCTACTCGAAATTCTGCCTAAATAAGACCAAGCTGCGCTATACTGTAAACAGCGCAAAACCGATATACAGCTTCCATGAGATAGGCAGCGACATTGAAAAGCTTGCATTAGCGTCATATTTTGCGCAGGCGGTGAGATTTTGCACTCCCGAGGAGCAGAATCAGGACAGTATCGTGCGCTTTTTCGCGATAGCGCTGTTTGAAGCCAACAAGGCGCAGAGCCTTGAAACAGTGCGCTCGGCATTTGAGCTTAGATATTCGGCTATGCTTGGATATCGTCCCGACCTAAGAGCGTGCTTCAACTGCGGCTGTTATGAGCATAGGGAGATGTTTTTCCTGCCAAGCCGCGGCGAGATAGTCTGCGGTGACTGCTTTGACCGCGATTACGGCGGAAGATATTTCGTGCTGCCGCCCGATACGCTTTCCGCTATGAGGAATATTCTGTATGCGCCGCTTGACAGGGCGTTTCGGTTTAATATCACAGGCGACAGTGCCGCAGTGCTGTCGAGAGTGACGGAGAGCTACTTCCTGTCGCATACGGAAAGGAGCTTCCCTGCGCTGGAATACTATAAATCACTCATTCATACAGTTTATTAATGAAAATATATTGACAAAAGTTTTTGTTTGTTATATAATTTATTTGTGAAATTTATACCATTACATCAGATGTTGTTATAAAGGAGTGGCTTTGCTTATGAGCAGCATTTCCAGAGGTAATAAATGTAAGCAGTGCGGAAATCCCATCGGTGATAAGTCGGCGGGCTTTTGCAGCGTATGCGGTGCTACCGTGCTTTCCAAAAAAAGCAAGAAATCTATAATTTGTCACACGCTTACAGCGGGTGATATCGTAAGGCTTGTTTTTGTTGTGATCTTTTTGCTTGCGGTGTGTGCTTATTCGGTGTGGAATATCAAGCATTTGATCGAATATAAGGAGCAGCTTCAGCCTAATTATGAGATAGGTCAGCAGCTTGCGAGCAGCGGTGAAAATATTCCTGCGGATATTCTGCTTGACTACAACAACTATAAGCTTGCGGATATCTACCGTACATATGGCTCCCCCGTTATCTTCGGTGTGAATGCCCTTACAGCAGCAGCGGCTTTGTTGATGCTTGTAAGACTCAAATTCTCATATATGCTGTGCGCAGTGCTGAATGTGATAGGCTTTATTCTGCTTGGCGCGGATACGCTGTGCAGCTATATGTATAATGTTGAGATAAACTATATTTATGCGTTTGTCGCTATAGCAATAAGGTTGCTGCTTATTATCATGCTTGCGCGTTTTGCGAAAAAGGCAGGACTTGAATCTGCACGCAAACGTAAACGTGATGATACAGATGGTTCGGGAACAGTCGATATGTATGACACTTCGATGTTCTACGGTGATATTGCGACTTTAAAGAGAAAGGCTGCAAAAGAGGGTGAGCCTGATTTTGAGGTGCATGAAAGCGTTGGTTCTATGGGAGCAGTTACGCTGATCTCAAAGGGTACGCCTATTAAGGCTGCACCTCAGGAGGAGCAGAAGCCTGCTGTTCCCGTTGCAAAAGCAGAGCCTAAAAAGAAGAGTGATCTTTTCGGCGACAGCAAGGAGCTTGACGCAGTGGCACAGCTTGCGGCCGCTGTGGAAGAGCTTGAAGAAAGCGCTCCTGTGCCGTCTGCTCCCGTTGAAAGTAAGCCTGTTGCAGAAGAGACTCCCGAGCCTGTTGTGGCAGAAAAACCTGTTCAGCCTGCAGCTCCTGTTGAGAAGCCTACTGCTACAGAAAAAGAGGAGACAGCGCCTAAAGCTGAGCCAAAAGCTGAAAAGTCTGTTGCTCCAAAGCAGATGGAAGCCCCTGTCGTTAATGAGGTGAAAACAGCCGCAAAGGAGGCTGTTCAGAATGTTGAAGAAGCGTCTAAGCCTCAACCGACAGCGACTGAGCTGCACGCTGCTCCTATTGAACAGCTTTCAAAGACGATTTCAGAGCTTTCGATGGGCGATCCTACGGTTGGCAAGGAAGTTGACGAAACACCGAAGCAGCCCGAGGAGGAACTCAATCCCATCGACGCGCTCAGTGCGGCTATCGCAGCGCTTAGCAATATGGGCGCTCCCACTGCTCCTGTTGAGCAGCCCGTTGCTCCCGTTGAAAAGCCCGTTGCTCCAGTAGAGAAGCCCGTTGCTCCTGCAGAGAAGCCTGCAGCTCCCGCAGAGAAGCCCGCTACTCCCGCAGAGAAGCCCGTTGCTCCCGCAGAGAAGCCCGTTGCTCCCGTTGAGAAGCCAGTTGCCCCTGTTGATAAGCCCGTTGCTCCCGTTGAGAAGCCCGTTGCTCCCGTTGAGGAGCCTGCTGCACCCGCTGAAAAGCCCGCTGCACCTGCTGTGCAGCCTGTCGCTCCCGCTGAGGAGCCTGTTGCGCAGCCAGTTAAGCCGATCCATGAGAAGAAAGACAGATTTGCTGCGCTTAAAAAGACATTCAGCTTTAAGAGAAATGCTCATGAGGAATATGATTTTGACGACGCTGACGGAATAACCGATCAGGAGCCTATCCCTCTCAATGCATTGGCGGCAGCGGCTCAGGCTCAGAGCCATGCGGAAGAAAAACCTGTTGAGGAAGAACTCACCGAAGAGCAGTCAACAAAGAACCGTTCCGCGGGTCCGTGGCAGTGTGAGCGCTGCGGTCAGATGAATTTCGGTGCTGATGTAAACTGCATGAGCTGTGGCGCAAAAAGATAAATACGACCCCGATGGCTTGCTGTCGGGGTTTTTACTTGACAAATTGTGGTGTGGGTGGTATAATAAAAGCGGCTTATTTCAATTGCTTCGCAATTGCGCCGTTTTTATTGAACGGCTGACCTTGCCGCTTTGCGGCAACGCTGCTTGCGCAGCTACCAAACACTGCGTGTTTGTGGTCATGGTATAATAAAAACGGCTTATTTCAATTGCTTCGCAATTGCGCCGTTTTTATTGAACGGCTGACCTTGCCGCTTTGCGGCAACGCTGCTTGCGCAGTTACCAAACACTGCGTGTTTGTGGTCATGGTATAATAAAAACGGCTTATTTCAATTGCTTCGCAATTCTATAATGGTTTGGTAAATTTTATATGAGAGGTAAAGTATTATGGCGAATGATTCGTATTCACACTGCAAAAAATGCGGCAATACCTTTATTGACGAGGGCAGAGGCTACTGTCCCGCGTGTGGAACTCCAATGGCTTCCGCAAAGGCAAAGCCGTCGGGGCTGTTTTACAGCTTTGAAAAGAAAGATTTTATCGGTATAATCATTTTTGCTCTGATAACTGTAGGCTTTGCTATTTGGAATATTTATACTGTTGTTGAAGCACAGGATACAGTAGCCGAAACAAGAAAGTGGTATGCCATAGCAAAAGAGGCTATGGATTCGGGCTTTTTCGATTTCTCGGCATCAGACTATGCGGCGCTTACTGAGTTTGAAGCGCATATCGGCTTTTTGGACGCGCTGAGTGTTGCTTATGTTATAATGTCTGTGCTGCTGATAGCAGGCTGTGTTATGATGGTGGTAAGGCTGAGATTTTCGTTTAAGGTAATGATCGCGGCTTACATAGTATCTCTTGTGGTAACTTCACTGTTCAGCATTATCGGTCTTGTGAATGGTTACCTTGATCACAGCGCTGTTAGAGTAGGCTTAAATGTTGCTATTGATGTTTCGCTGATAAGAGTGTTCTACCGTTATAACATGATGGCGTATGAGGACGTTTCTTCGTTCAAGGCTGCTCCTGTATACGGTGCGCCGATGCCTGTGGCTCAGCCTGTTGACAGCTTTGATGTTGCTGTTACTCCTCTCGACAAGCCTATGGAGTCAGTAGCCCCTGTGAGCACTCCCGCCGATACACAGATGATGTCTGTTGCTCCCGTTTCGGGCGCAGTGCCTGTTTCGGCTGACAACAAGTATTTCCCTCCGTCTGAGGTTGCACCAAACGTTGAGCCTGTTATGCCGCTTGCTGATGCAGATATGCGCAGAGCAGATGTAGGAATCAATGCGGGCGAGGCTGTAGCGCCGCTTGAGCGTCCGATGATGCCTGTTTCTATGATGGAGGACGAGGTAATGCCCTCTCTTTCGGTAAATGACGCTGCACAGAGCGCGCCTGTTGCTCCTGTAGCACCTGTTGCGGCTCCTGTAGTACAGCAGCCTACGGCGGTACCTCAGCCTACAGCACCCGCAAGCGGTACAGCCAAAGGAATTTGGTTCTGCTCAAAGTGCGGAAGCCTTAACGAGAATGCAAGCTTCTGCACCTCATGCGGCGGCCCCAAGGAATAAATATCTTCGACCCGACAGTTTTGGCTGTCGGGTCTTTTGCTTGGTTGACAATCGGGGAATAATTGGCTATAATAGATACTGGAGCAGCAGCGATATTTTTTGATTTATTGTGTATATACAGAAAGAAATTGAGGTAGAAAATGAATAAATATTATAAAAAGCTTGAGCTTGACAAGATATTAGAGCTTCTTGCCGAGCAGACATACAGTGACACCTGCCGTGAAAAGGCGCTGAAGCTGAAGCCTGAATTTGACAGCGTTAAAATGCGTGAGGAGCTTAAAAAGACAGATGACGCGTTTAAGCTTTCGTCGAAATTCGGTACACCGCGCTTCAGAAAGATAAAGGATATCACAGGCTCGCTGAAGCGCTGCAAGAGCGGCTCGGCGCTGAGCTTCCGTGAGCTTCTCGATGTTGCGGAGATACTGCGCGAAACGGGAATGCTGTGCGACTGGTACAGTCAGTGCGAGAATGTGGAAAATTCCCTTGACGAGTATTTCAAGGAGCTGTATCCCATAAAGAACCTTGAACAGCGCATTTCTGACAGCATAATCTCTGAGGAGGAGATGTCTGACGGCGCGAGTGCGGAGCTATCTTCAATCAGAAAGAGAATAGTAAGACAGGGACTTAATATCCGAGAGCAGCTTGATAAGCTTATCAAAAACAAGAATACACAGAAATATCTTCAGGAGAACATCGTCACCATGCGCGACGGAAGATATGTTGTGCCTGTGCGTTCGGAGTATAAAAACGAAGTGCCGGGTCTTGTGCATGATACCTCGGCAACGGGACAGACATTCTTTATCGAGCCTATGAGCGTTGTGGAGGCAAACAACGAGATACGTGTGCTGAAATCCCGCGAGCAGGCTGAGATCGAGCGTATAACGCGCGAGCTTTCCGAGCAGGTAGGCGAGAACGCCGACGCTATTCTCAACAATTTCCGCGTTGCGGAGATACTTGAGCTGTATTTTGCAAAGGCTAATCTCGGTGCAAAGATGAAAGGTGTTGCGGCAGAGATATCCGACGAGCCTAAGGCGGTGCTGCACAATGCGCGTCACCCGCTTATAGACCCCGATACGGTCGTTCCTATTTCCGTGGAAATAGGCGAGGGCTACGACTGTCTTATCATCACAGGCCCGAACACGGGCGGTAAGACGGTAGCGATAAAGACCGTTGGATTGCTGACGCTTATGACGATGTGCGGCCTTATGATACCCGCAGGCGATGGCAGCGTTATCGGCGTTTTCAACAGCATTTATGTAGATATAGGCGACGAGCAGAGCATTGAGCAGAGCCTTTCTACGTTCTCTTCTCACATGACGAATGTTATAGGTATACTTGACAGGGCGGACGAGCGAAGCCTTGTGCTGATAGACGAGCTTGGCAGCGGTACAGACCCTGTTGAGGGTGCTGCGCTTGCGGTGTCGATACTGACGCAGCTGAAGCAGTATAATGCAAAGGTCGTGGCGACCACTCACTATCAGGAGGTGAAGATGTTCGCGCTGGAAACAGACGGCGTTGAAAACGCCTGCTGTGAGTTTGATGTGAACACGCTGAAGCCGACCTACCGTGTTATTGTGGGAGTTCCCGGAAAATCCAATGCGTTTGCGATAAGCTCAAAGCTTGGTATGCCCGACCATGTGATAGAGCGCGCAAAGGAGCTTGTGAGCAGCGAGAACAAGCGCTTCGAGCAGGTGGTGGACGCGCTCGAAAGGTCGCGACAGGAGCTTGAGGAGCTTAAAGAGAGCGTTGCTGTATCCGAGCGTAATGCGAAGATGACCGAAAGTGAATTGAAGCAAAAGCTGTCTGAGCTTGAGGCGCAGAAGGAAAAGGAGCTTGAAAACGCACGTCAGCGCGCTATGAGCATAATTGAGGAAACTCGTATGCGCTCAAACATTCTGCTTAATGAGCTGGACGAGCTTAAAAAAGTTAAGGACAAGGAAGAATTTCGTCAGAAATACAGCGCGGCAAAGGGTAAGGTTGGCGGTACTCTCAATAAGATGCACGACGAGGCTAATCCCGTTATGGAGCGAAAGACGGAGGAATATGTGTTGCCGCGTCCATTAAAGGCGGGCGACAGCGTCATGCTTGCCGATACCAAAAAAGAGGGTACACTGCTTACTATGCCGAATATGTCGGGCGTATGCTTTGTGCAGGTCGGTATGATGAAGATAAAGACCAATCAGAAGAACCTGCGCCTTATCGAGAACAAGAAAAAGCAGTCTGCGCCT
The DNA here is from genome assembly GCA_045591905.1 of Oscillospiraceae bacterium. Classification (GTDB taxonomy): domain Bacteria; phylum Bacillota; class Clostridia; order Oscillospirales; family Ruminococcaceae; genus CAG-115. The sequence continues at coordinate 12,542 of JAZNTS010000246.1, forward strand.
ACAGGCGGCAAGGTCAAGAAGCAGGTGAAATCCAATATGGAGCGCAAGGGCAGCATGGAGCTTGATATCCGCGGAATGATGTCCGAGGAGGGCGTTATGGAAACAGAGCGCTTTATCGACGGCGCAATGCTGTCGGGACTGAAAACCCTGACGATTATCCACGGAAAGGGTACGGGAGCACTTCGTGCGGCTATACATCAGTCGCTTAAATCTAATCCATCTGTAAAGAGCTATCGTCTTGGCGTTTACGGAGAGGGCGAGTCAGGTGTTACTGTTGTGGAGCTTAAATAACAGCGGATTTATAGTGCAAATGGGCGCTCTACTTGACAAAAAAATACAACAGACGTATAATTAATTCATAGTATTTATGCCGTTTGTCGGCAAAAAATAACGCCGCGATATGCGGTTTAGGGGGTGCGGTATGAGGATAGCCGTTGCAGGAACGGGATATGTGGGGCTTTCAAATGCCGTGCTTTTGGCACAGAATCATACTGTATGCGCCGTAGATATAATTCCCGAGCGGGTAGAGCTTATAAACAGCAGGATATCACCCGTTGCAGACGAATATATCGAGCGCTTTTTCGCTGAAAAAAAGCTTGATCTTACCGCGTCTACTAATGGTGCAAAGGCGTATTCCGAGGCGGAGCTTGTTATCATTGCAACGCCTACGGATTATTGTCCCGAAAGGAACTGTTTCGATACATCTACCGTTGAGAGCGTTATTGAACAGGTGTTGAGCGTAAATGACCATGCTGCGATAGTGATAAAGTCAACGGTGCCTGTTGGATATACTGCTTCGGTGCGTGAGCGCTATGGCTGCGGCAGAATAATTTTTTCGCCCGAGTTTTTGCGTGAGGGCAAGGCGCCTTATGATAATCTGTATCCATCGCGCATTATTGTGGGTGCGCCCTCCGCTGACAGCGAAGCCTGCAAGGCGGCGCGCGGATTTGCGGCGCTTTTGCAGCAGGGAGCGGAGAAGAAGGATATCCCAACGCTGTTTACCGAGCCGACTGAGGCGGAGGCTGTAAAGCTTTTTTCAAACACATATCTTGCAATGCGCGTGGCTTATTTCAATGAACTTGACACCTACTGTGAAATGAAAGGGCTGAACGCAAAGCAGATAATCGACGGTGTGGGGCTTGACCCGCGAATAGGCACACACTACAACAATCCGTCGTTTGGTTATGGGGGGTATTGTTTACCAAAGGATTCGAAGCAGCTTCTTGCGAACTTCGCCGATGTTCCGAATGAGCTTATCGGTGCTGTTGTATGCGCAAACAAGACCCGAAAGGATTTTATAGCACGGCAGATAGCAGCAAAAGGCCCGAAAACGGTCGGGGTGTTCAGACTTACGATGAAATCCGATTCGGATAATTTCAGACATTCCTCTATTCAGGGCATTATGAAGCGGCTGAGTAAGCTTGGAATACGTGTTATTATTTACGAGCCGTCGCTCGGCGGCAAGCGCAGCTTTTTGAACTATGAGGTCGTGGAGCAGCTTGACAGCTTTAAGCGGCAGGCAGATATTATTCTTGCAAACCGCCGTAGCGAGGAGCTTGCCGATGTTTCGGACAAGCTCTACACGCGCGATCTTTATGGCAGAGATTGATTTTTGTTGTTTGTGATCATTATCATGGATAGGAGTAACTATTATGGATAGTATTGCAATGGCTTATTATTCCGATAATGCACCTCAGCAGCTTGTGGGGCTGTTTTCGCTGGAGATAGTAGGCGGTGTTCCTACGGCGCTGCATATTGACAAGTCTTTTTGTGCGCAGCTTAGTCTGGATACGGGGCTTTCTCCTCAGCAGCTTTTCAAGGATTGGCAGGAGCGTGTAGATCCCAATGACGTTAATGCTATACTGTTCGCTGTGAGAAACTGCACAGCAGGACTTAAAGCAGAGGCTCATTTTC
>JAZNTS010000247.1:0-5827 GCA_045591905.1 Oscillospiraceae bacterium
CGTGAAATTCATAATCCGCAGGGTGCTCACAGCTTCCCTCATCAGCAAACAGCACTCGTCTTCCGTCAACTTTCAGTGTATCAGCAGCAAAAGCGGACGCGGTGCTTTTTCCCGAACAGGGCAAGCCCTCTACGATAATAAGTCTGTTTTTCATAAGCTCCTCCTATCCGTAACGCTCTAAAAGCTCGTCTATCGTTGGCTGAACGTCCTCAAGACGATATTCCTTACCGTATGCATCTCTCGAAAGTATCCTGTGCGTGAACATCTCACGCCTGAGCGTAGCAGGGTCGCCGTAGGTGTGCCACTCACGCAGCAGCTCATTCACCTGCTTTTCGGTATACACTCTTCCGCGCTCGAATTTGCCTGCAAGATACAACAGTGCATACAGCTTCATCTTACGTTTTGAGGGATAGGCGCAAAGCCTGCCCTTGCTGTCGAGGAAGCTTTTTAATATCTCTGTCATTGCTGTTCTCTCTTTCTTTTCTTCTACACATAATTATCAATAACACTTATTGTTCTTTAAACATAAAAACGATATATTCGTTGTCTGAAAATCCGCTCTTGCGGTAAAAATCCCGAGCGGGCGCGTACTTATTCGTGCACAGCGTAAGCCCTGCAAGTCCATGCTCTGCCGAATACTGCTCTGCCGCTTTCAGCAGTGTGCTTCCATAGCCGCCTCTTTGCTTCGTGGGCGTTATAAACACCTCGTCAACATAAAGCTCGCTGTTGTTCCACCATATCTTTTCGTGAGCAAACAGCGCACCGATGATGTCACCGTCCTCCTCCAGCACAAAGCCCACAAACTTTTCTGCACGGAAATAGTCCAGCAGATACGCCGTGCCTGTCTGAGCAGTCCAGTGGCACTGCCACATCTCGTTGTTGTATGCCTCGCAGAGTATCTCCGCACATCTCGGCATATCGCCTTCATTCATTTTTCTTATCATTGTATCAACTCCTTTCTCTGCACTAAATCACAGCTTCACTTTCTCTTTTTATACACGACTATCTCGGCATTATTGCCGTCTGCGTCAAGCTCGCTCACGAGCAAAAAGCTCTCATCTGCCGCCACGCCGAAACAGCGGTTGCTGTTCTTTTTTGGAAGCATAGCTCCGAGATAAATGCTGTCATCGCGCAAAAGCCTGACGCTCTGACCGTTTGGCAGCGTGTATTCACAGTTTATGTATGAGCCAAGCAGCGCATTAAGGCTCGTCACCTCGCCCATATCTGCTACACCGAATGAATTAAGCTCCGACAAAAGCTTCTCCCTCATTCGGCATACATCGCCGCAGCTTTTACAGCTATCACGCCCGTTCTCAACACAGCACTGTGCAACTGCACAACTCCCGCCAAACGGCTTACCATGTGTTTCAGCACAGCCCTTGCAACTATCTCTTTGCTCACATTGGGAGCAATCTATTCCGCATATCGAAGCGCTCATTTCGTTTTTCCTTTCTTTACAGCGTCCTGCTTGTTTACAAGCGAAAAGGGTACGCTCTTTTTCTGCTTTCTGTCCCTGTCAAACAAAACGTGTTCTATCTTCTTTTTGGACATTATACCTCCTATTCCGCGATAAGCACACCGTCTGCAAGCCTTGCGGCAGGCGTGAGCTTCTTTTCAAGCTGCGGCCCCGTATAGCCTCTGTCGAGAGAGTCAGCCTGAGCCTCGCTATGAACTGCATATCTATCCTCGTACCACACCTGCGACTGCGATGAAAATTTATTCAGACGGTAGTGCTGCGTAAGATACAGACTTCCGCACACATCGCACCTGTCAAGCGTTCTGTAGCCGCTTTTTCCGTCGTCCCAGCGAAAAAGAAACCAGCGTATGCTTCCATCGGGATTTTTCGGCTGCGGGTCATATCTCTTTAACGTCACAATATTGCTTAAACAACAATCGTTCATATCACTCCATGCCGTACAACCTGAACGGAGCATTTTGAAGCTCCCTCTGATACAGGCTGACTACCTCCCAGATATTGAAAAACATATATTTGCATTTTCCGATATACCCATCTCGGATAATACCCTTTTCATATGCCATATCCTGAATTGTATACCAAGCCTTGACAGGCGGCGCGCCCGCTTCAATAAACCATTCATCGGGAGGGTAAAGACGGTTCATCTCCTCGTTCGGAGCAAATACAGCGCCGATCTCCTTTGGCATGATATCCTCAACATAATGCATTGCAGTAAGCTTATAAATGTCCACGCCGAGAAGCAGCGCCATTCCGCCGCTGTGAATGACATGAGATAGTCCGCCGCGTTTGACCTCATCGGCATTTCTGCCCCAGCCTGCCGCACGAAAAACGCCATCGCCCACAACAGTATCGGGAAGCTTTCTGAAAGTATCGGCAATAACACCCATGGCGCTTTTTTCGCAATCCTCGGGAAGTATCTTTATCTTTGTCGTTATACCAAGCGCCATGTCATGCTCTGTCAAGGGCTGCTCTGGGCTTAATCTTAGTGCAGGCATAAAAATACTGCCATCATCTCCGACTGCGTCTTTCAGTGCAGATATAACAGCGTCCGCGCCGCCCTCGACATACCCAAAGCTGCTCAGCGAGCTGTGCACCTCAAGCTCCATACCGTGCTGTATGCCAAGCTTTCGGAATGCTTCAAGCAGTGCCGCACGATCTAATGCTTTTTCACACATACTTATCTCTCAAACGGCTTTCCGAACGAGCCAATTTCAATGAGATTTCCCTCGGGGTCTGCGATATAGCAGGTGCGCTGTCCCCAAGGCTCGGTTTCGGGCGCAAGCACGGATACCGCGCCCTTATCAACGGCTTTTCTGTATTCCTCGTCTACCTCCTCAAAGGTATCGACGTACAGCGCTATCTCAAAATGACCGTTAAGTCCCTTGATATACTCATATTTTCTGCTCGTCATCTTCTCAAAATCATTCCTGCCATAAAGCAGAAACAGCGTTCCATCTTTTACAAGATACACGTTGGAGGTATCCTCGCCCTCTTTTATCTCAAAGCCGAGCACATCTCTGTAAAAGCGTATCATCTTCGCCATGTCGTTTACAAACAATCCAAATCCGTCAAGCTTCATAGTAATTCCTCCATCTTAATTACACGGCTTATCCATATAGCTTCTCGTTCTGCCCATATCTTCAAAGCCAAGCTTCGTATATAGTCCTTGAGCAGCAACATTTCCGTCAGCCGTATCTGTATCAATGCGCTTGAAGCCGCTGTTGTACAGCTTCGCAAATATCAGCCACAGTGCCGCAGACGCAAGCCCCCTGCCCTGATATTCGTCCAATATAAATATCCATTTTAGATAAGCAATATCCCCCTGCGGCAGATACACCAGCGCACCCGCACCGACAAATTCGCCATTCAGACGTACCGAAAATTCCGAAAGGCCGCTTTCGGACGCTTCGTCAAAGGTCACTTCCGCTTTCTCGCAGGCTTCGCTGTCGGCGCTGCTGAGAAAACGCCTGTAATACACGTTTTCGTGCTCTTTGATATAGCCGAAAGTGCTGAGAGTTTCCTCAATATGTGGAAATACGCAATACAGCTTTCCGTGCCCCGCGTAGCAGCTCATACCAAGCGCGTGATAAAAAGCAAAGCGGCACTTTACACCCTTTGCCACGAAATAGTCATGCGCTATTTCAACCAAGACCTTGCCGCAAACGGAATGCTCATTCTCGAAATACAGCGTTCTTATAACGCCGCAGATCTCGTCATAGTCCTTTTCTCCGTCATCTCCATAGATATAGCACGGTATACCAAACTGCACGAATCCAACGATGTTTCCGTCACAAATCGCAGTGTAAGTGATAAGCTCGCTGAACATATCCTCGCCGTCAAGATCGAGATCGTCCGAAAAGCTTTTTATCCATGTATCCCTATCTGTATCAAACCAATACGGCGCTTTTTTCTCTAAGCTTCGCTGATATTCATACAGCACCGCATAGTCTGTCGTAGGTATATAATCGTAATTCATTTTGTATTATCCTCTTTTGTTCTGAACCCGATAAACAGATAAACGCCAAGCACGGCATTGAATATCACTGCCGCAAAAACGCTGAACCTCTCCGCAAGCCCGAAAAGCTCCGCAGGTAACGCATTAGTTCCGATTGCGCCGAACATCATCATACCAAGAGATATCAGTGCCCAAACGGCAAGAGAGCGGAGCGTTCCGCGCCTGAATCCGCCGACAGCAATAAGCACCAACGACACGATAGACAGCAGCACTACCGCCGCAGTAACAACGATATGCATGATATCCTGAAACGTCATAACGTCCTCATTACCGCTAAGCGGAAACATCGCATAACCGACCGCAGTGACCCACTGCATCGCCGCAAACAGATATATTCCCAGTCTGAGCGGCTTGTTCAGCTTGCCGCTGACAAAAACGCATACTGCCATCACGCAAAGCACGGAGCATACGTCAAACAGTGCCGAAAGCTGCTGCCAAAGCTGCTTTGAGGGCGCGTTTTCTGCACTGAGATCGCTCACTGCCTGAGCCGCCCAATTATAATCGGGATAGGCAAGCGGCGAAAACATCACCGCCGCCGCGTATGACAAAAGCGCAACAACGCCCGTCAGTCCCAGCCAATTTAAAAGCGTTCTTTTTTGCATAGAATCTCCCATCAGCTTGTCAGCTTTTCAAGCTGCTCCGCCATTATCTTGATATCCTTTACCATATAGCCAAGGCTTGCAACACCTGCGCTGTTCTCCTCAATAGCCGCCGCAACGTGCTGCACAGCGCCGCAGTTGTTTTCGATATTGCGGCTTACGCTGACGAGCTTCGCCGAAACATCTGCACCGCTGCCTGTTACCTCTGCAATAACGTCATTCATGCCCGCAACGTGCTTTGACACCTCGCTGTTGGATTCGCTGATATGCTCGGTAGAAGCCTGCATCTGCTGCATACAGCTCATGCCCTCGCGTGTGAGCTTATCGTTCTTTTCCATAGACTCGACTGTGCCTGTGATATTTTCAGTCACCTGCTCGATTATTCCGCCTATCTCTGCGGCAGCCTTTTTGGTCTGCTCGGACAGCTTCTTTATCTCCTGTGCAACCACAGAGAAGCCCTTGCCCGCAGCACCCGCACGCGAAGCCTCAATGGAAGCGTTTATCGCAAGAATATTAGTCTGCATGGAGATATCGGTTATAACCTTTGCTATCTCAACGATACGCTTTGACTGCTCGGACAGACGGGAGATTATCTCCTTGCTTTCAGCTGTACCTCTGCATATCTCGTCCATACTTGCAGCGGCAAGGCTCATCGTTTCGTTGTTCTTTGCTGTGATATCATCGGCGCGCTTTGTAAGCTGCGCTATCTGCATACTCATATCCGAAAGATTTCTGAGGCTCTCGGAAATGGCTGCCATACTCTCCTCAACAGACTTGATATGCTCAAAGTTTGCCTCGCTGTCACGCATAACATTCTCAGACTCGTCTGCAATACTCGCGTTGGACTCGGCCGCGGTAGCGGATATCTTGTCAAGCTCCGTAACTGTTTCAAGCAGCTTTTCGGACATCTCCAGCGACTTCTCACGCATTATACGCTGCTGCTCCGCGCCCATAAGGCTGCCAAGCATTGTAGTTGTCCTCTTTGACAGCATCGTAAAAATCGCAGACACTGCAAAAAGTATCATCGCACGAGGAAGCACGCCGTATATCAGCACCTTGTTTATTGCTTCAAAATTGTGGTCTGTGACATAATTCGCATAAAATGCTATCACCTGACCGCCCGAAACACCGAGAATAGTAATTATTGTGGCGAAAATATTCAGCTTGCCCGAAAAATACAGGCTCGCAATAGCGATAGGATACACATACAGCAGCACTGCGTGATACGACATCGTG
>JAZNTS010000248.1:0-16430 GCA_045591905.1 Oscillospiraceae bacterium
GGTCGCACTCGGATATACCGAGGAACAGGCTCTTGACGAAGCGGAACGCTGCCTTAACTGCAAAAACAAGCCATGCGTAGGCGGCTGTCCCGTTGCAATAGATATCCCCGCATTTATCATGAAGATACGCGAAAAGGATTATGAGGGCGCTTATCAGATAATTTCCGAAAGCAGCTCCCTCCCTGCTGTGTGCGGCAGAGTTTGTCCGCAGGAAACACAGTGCGAAAGCAAGTGCGTACGCGGCAGAAAGGGCGAGCCTGTCGCTATCGGCAGACTGGAGCGCTTTGTTGCGGATTGGCACAACAAACACGCGCTCGGTGATATGGAAAAGCCCAAGCCTAACGGTCACAAGTGCGCGATAATCGGCGCAGGCCCCAGCGGACTTACCTGTGCGGGCGACCTTGCAAAAATGGGCTATGACGTAACGATATTCGAGGCGCTGCATCTCGCAGGCGGCGTTCTGGTTTACGGTATTCCCGAATTCAGACTGCCCAAGGAGATAGTACAGCACGAGATAGAAAACCTCAAGGCGCTCGGCGTTAAAGTTGAAACAAATGTCGTTATCGGCAGAACTATAGAAGTAGACGAACTTTTTGAGCAGGGCTTTGAGGCGATCTTCATCGGCTCGGGCGCAGGTCTGCCTAGATTTATGAATATCCCGGGAGAGAACCTCAAGGGCGTTTACAGCGCGAATGAGTTTCTTACCCGAGTTAATCTCATGAAAGCCTACAAGGACAGCTCCGACACTCCCATCAAAAACAGCAAAAACGTTGCCGTTGTCGGCGGCGATAATGTTGCGATGGACGCGGCACGCTGCGCAAAAAGGCTGGGTGCTGAGAACGTGTATATAGTATACCGCCGCGGCGAGGAGGAAATGCCCGCCCGAAGCGAGGAGGTACACCACGCAAAGGAGGAGGGCATAATCTTCAAGACCCTCACAAATCCTGTAGAGATACTCGGCAACGAGCACAAATTCGTCACAGGCATGAAATGTGTGGAAATGCAGCTCGGCGAGCCTGACGAAAGCGGCAGAAGAAAGCCCGAAACAAAGCCCGACAGCGAGCATATCCTTGATGTTGACTGCGTTATCATGGCGATAGGCACAAGTCCCAATCCCCTTATAAGAAACACTACCGAGGGACTTCAGACCAATAAGCACGGCTGCTTTATCGCAGACGAGCACGGACTTACCTCGCGCGAGGGTGTCTATGCGGGCGGCGACGCAGTAACAGGCGCGGCTACCGTTATCCTTGCGATGGGCGCAGGAAAGACTGCAGCAAAGGCAATGGACGAATATATCAAGAACAAGTAACCTAAAACAGCAACACGCCCCGAGTTTTCTCGGGGCGTTACTTATTTCTTCATAAGATAGTTGCTTATCATCTGTCGATACTTGGTCTTTTCACGGCACGGAAGCGGTATCTCCTCGCCATTTTTCAGCACAAGGCACTCCTCGTCGCACCTTTCAGCATTTCCGAGATTTACAAGAAAGCTTCTTCCGAGGCGGATATAGGAAAGCTCGGACTTAAGCTCCTCCTCAAAATCGCTAATCTTCTTGTAGGTAATAAATTCCTTATCCGCTGTATGTATTCCGCAGCCGCGGGTCTTGGTTTCGATATAATAGATATCGGTCAGCGGCAGGCTGTATTCGATACGCTCTGCTCTGAAATGCAGGCTTTTCTTGTTTTCATCAAAACGCTCGCGGCAGCGCCAGATCGCGTCAACGAAATCACTGTATTCAAAAGGCTTTAAAATGTAGCCGTCCGCTTTGAGCTTGTAGCTGTCAACAGCGTGCTCCGCAGAGGACGTGCAGAATATCACGCTGCCCGTGAAGCCCTCCTCGGAAAGCGTTTTTGCCACGGAAAGTCCCGATGTTCCCTCCATATAGATATCAAGGGACAATATATCAAAATCGTCGCCGGCCTTATAGGCAGAAAACAGTGCGTCGCCGCTGTCAAAGCAGCATATTTCAAGAGTAAGCTGTTCTTCTTTCTGAAGCCGCTTTAAAAACAGCTCCAGCTTGCGGCGTTCAAGCTCGTTGTCGTCACAGATCGCAATCCTCATGATATCCTCCGTTGGTGTAATGCTGCGAAATCAGCGGCAAGCGTGCTATTTTATCTTTGCCTCGCTGAAATCAATGGTCTTGGTATAGGGGTTGTAGTAAATATCCGAAGCTTCTTCTGTTATAAAGAAGTATTCGTTTTTATAGCACAGCGGAACAAAACCCGCATTGTCAAGCAGAAGCTTTTCCGCCTCGATGTACAGGTCGGCGCTGTCGGAAAGCTCCACAGCGGTCGAAGCCTGCTTTATAAGCTTTTCAAAAGCCACATCGAAATAGCCTGTATGGTTCTCGCCGTTTCGCGTGAACGGCTTCAGATAAGCCTCGGGGCTGTTGTAGCCGCCGCTCAGTTCCATCACCGCAAGCTCGTAGTCACCGCTGCTGAGGCGCTTGTTATACTCCTCCTCGGGCAGCACCTCGATCTTGCAGTAAAATCCGAGATACTTCTGCCATTCCTGCATGATATAGGATACAGCGTCCAGCATTGTATCATCGGGGAGTATCAGCCTAGCGCCGACAAGCTGCTGCTTATTGAGCTGTTCCTCGCAAAGGCTGTAGTAATGAAGCGCTTTCTCGGCGTCGTACTCCATCGTCATTCCGCCGCCCGCATATTCGCGATAGCCTTTATCCAGAAGCGTGACCTCATCGGGAACTACACCCTCTGAAAGCGTGTAATCGCTCAACACTCCTGCAAGCCTTTCGCGGTCTGCAAGCGATGCAAGAGCACACCTGAAATCCGCATTTTTGAAAATATCATACTTGCAATTAAACACCAAGCCTACAGAAATACTACTGAAGCTCTCAACGGTAAGCTCGTCGTCTGCGATGATCTTCGCCTGTTCGTCCGTTACCGCAATACAGCTAGTAGTGCCGCCTACAAAATCACTGACAAAGCGCGACTCGTCAACGATAAAGAAATTCAGTCCGTACGGGTATACCTGAGAACGCTCGCTGGTCTTTGCGTTGCGCCTTAAAATGATATGGTTGTTGTCGGTTATCGTATAAGGGCCGTAGTCCCATGTAGTTATATAAAACGCACCGTTAGACGGCGTAGTATCCGCCGAAAGTCCATACTTTCCCTGTGAAAGCAGAAAATACTCCTCGTTGCATGGCATCGCAGGCGTCTGCGTCAGCAGCATCGGAAACTGCGGATTTGGGCTTGAAAGCGTTATCTCCAGTTCAAAATCACCAAGCGCTTTTACACCTATCTGCGACACATCGGGGACGATACCGCGGTTTACAAGCTCCGAATTTTTTATGCTGTAATATTCGGACGCTCTCGGCGCTCTGGTTGCAGGGTCGAAAAGGCGCTGAAACGCGAAAACAAAATCATGCGCGGTACACTGCGCCTCAAAATCGCCCTTATCAAGCCAATAAATATCCTCGCGCAGCTTGAAAGTGTACACTGTGCCGTCCTCTGATACGACATAGTCCTCCGCCGCACCCTCGCCGAGACTTCCGTCCGGATTCAGCGTCAGCAGACCTGTGTACATACACGATATTATCATGTCAGAGCAAGCGTCTGAGGCTGTCTGCGGATCGAGGCTTGACGGATCGTAGGAAATATCATATTTGAAAATTCCGCCGCTGCCGTCGTCCTTGGAACAGCCGCTATATATCAAAAGCTGACAGCACACCAGCACCGCAGCAATAATTCTCTTCGTTAGCTTCAAATTCTCTCCTTTTGTGACAAAAAATTTACATTTTTATTGTAGCATATTTTCTCTTATATTTCAACCTCTGCCACGATGTTTTCGACAATACTGCGCTGAACGTCGACAATACGCTGATTTTCGCTGCCGCGGTATTTCAGCATAAGCGAGCGATTTTCCAATTCAAACCGCCCATCGACCAATATATCAAGTATACTGAGCAGCTTTCCGATATATTCCTCGCTCTCGGCTTTTATGAGAAGCTCCTCAAAAGTCCAGCCGCTGTATGCCATAAGGTGCAGTCCGCGCTCCTTGAAGCGCTTTCCAAGCTCGTACAGCGCTTCGGCCTGACAAAATGGCTCACCGCCCGAAAATGTAACTCCGCCCGTCAGCGGATTTTCTGTGCATTCCTCAAAAAGCACGTCCGTATCGGTCAGCTTTCCGCCGCCGAAATCATGGGTTTCGGGATTGTGGCAGCCCTCGCACCTATGCGGACAGCCCTGCGTAAAAATCACATAACGAAGCCCCGGCCCGTCTACAATTGAATCCTGTACCGTTCCTGCTATCCGTATCTGCAAAATGTTCACCTCCGCATACAAAAAAGTGCTGTTTGCGCCTTAAAGGGGCAGCTTTTGCCGCCCCTCAAGATGTCAATCCTTATTTACTCCGTGCTTTACACGCTGGGACTCCTCTGCGCGCTTCGCGTTATTGAAGCGGTCAAGAGTTCCCACAAGATAGCCTGTGATACGACGAATACGCTCAAAGCTCACCTCGTCCTCGCGGCGGTGACAGCAGGGGCATTCATCGTCGATTATGCCCGTAAACCCGCATATCGGGTCGCGGTCAACAGGGTGATTTATAGAGCCGTAGCCTATGCCCTGCTCCTTCATGCAGCGTACTATCTGCTCAAATGCGTCAAGGTTTTTCAACGGGTCGCCGTCAAGCTCAACATAGCTGATATGTCCCGCATTGGTAAGCGCGTGATAGGGCGCTTCAAGCTTAATCTTTCTGAATGCGCTGATAGGATAGTGTACGGGAATATGGAATGAGTTTGTATAATACTCGCGGTCGGTAACACCGGGGATAATGCCGTACTTCTTCTTATCCATGCGCACAAAGCGTCCCGAAAGTCCCTCGGCAGGAGTACCAAGCAGTGTGAAATTGAGCTTTGTCTTCTGGCTCTCAGCGTCAAGAAGCTCTCTCATGTGCGTGATTATCTCAACGCCGAGCTTCTGCGCGTCCTCGCTCTCGCCGTGGTGAACGCCGAGCAGTGCCTTAAGACACTCTGCAAGACCGATAAAGCCGATGGACATCGTGCCGTGCTTTAATACCTCGGTGATATTGTCGTTTGCACCGAGTTTTTCGGAATCTATCCATACGCCCTGTCCCATAAGGAACGGGTAATTCTTAACAAGCTTGTCGCACTGTATCTTAAAGCGGAACATAAGCTGGTCGATGACCATGCGTATCTTCTCATCAAGCGTGCGGTAGAACTTTTCAATATCCCCCTGTGCCTCGATACCGAGTCTAGGGAGATTTATAGATGTAAAGCTGAGGTTTCCTCTGCCCGTAACTATCTCGCGGTCGGGATCGTGTACATTTCCGATAACTCTTGTACGGCAGCCCATGTATGCTACCTCGGTGTTGTAATCGCCCTCTTTATAGTATTTCAGGTTGAACGGAGCGTCGATAAACGAGAAGTTCGGGAACAGGCGCTTCGCAGACACGCGGCACGCAAGCTTGAACAGGTCGTAGTTCGGGTCGCCCTCGTTATAGTTCACGCCCTCTTTTACCTTGAAGATGTGAATCGGGAAAATAGGTGTTTCGCCGTTTCCGAGACCCTTTTCGGTAGCAAGCATAACGTTTCGTGTTACCATTCTGCCCTCGGGAGAGGTATCGGTACCGTAGTTTATGGAGCTGAACGGATTCTGAGCGCCCGCGCGGGAATTCATGGTGTTGAGGTTATGGATAAGCGCCTCCATAGCCTGATAGGTAGCGCGGTCAGTTTCAGCCTCAGCAAGCTTTTCAGCGGTATCCTGAAGCTCCTTGAACTTGTCGCCGTATCTGCCTGCGGCAAGCTCCCACTCCTTAGCCTTGTAGTCGTAGTTATCGCAAAGCTTCGGGAACAGACCGCTCTCCTCCTCGACCTGCTCAGACAGCGCTCTGAACTCCTCCAGAGCTTCTGCAAAATCAGCCCTGCCCGCGGTAAAGCAAACAGCCTTTGCAAGGTTGTTTGTATACAGGCGGCGGAATGTTTTTGTTACACCCTCAGCCATTGCATAGTCGAAATTCGGCACGGACTGTCCGCCGTGCTGGTCGTTCTGGTTGGACTGGATAGCAATGCACGCAAGAGCCGCATAGCTTGTGATATCATTAGGCTCGCGCAGATGACCGTGTCCCGTGGAGAAGCCTCCGTGGAACAGCTTTAAAAGATCGATCTGACAGCAAGTGGTCGTAAGAGTAAGGAAATCAAGATCATGGATATGGATATCACCGTTGATATGCGCCGCAGAATGTGCAGGATCAAGCACATACATCTCATTGAATTGCTTTGCACCCTCGCTGCCGTATTTCAGCATAGTGCCCATTGCGGTATCGCCGTCGATATTCGCGTTCTCGCGCTTAATGTCGCAGTCGCTTGCGGATTTAAAAGTCAGATCCTCGTAGATCTTCATCAGTGTGGAGTCCATCTCGCGCACTCTTGTACGCTCTGCACGGTACAAGATGTATGCCTTGGCGGTCTTTGCGTGACCCTCCTCGACAAGCACCTTTTCTACCATATCCTGTACTTCTTCGACGGAAGGATTTCTGCCGATTATCTCAACAGAAAGACGCTGACACACCATATCGGCAAGCTGCATAGCCTCGCCGTAGTCGTTGCCGCCTACGACCTGCGCAGCCTTGAAGATAGCGCCCGCGATCTTCTCAATATTGAAAGCGACCTGTCTGCCGTCACGCTTTTTTATCATAGTAATCATAGCCATAGCCGTTTGCTCCTTACTTTCTTGCAACCACAAGATATTGTATTTTAAAGCCCATTACATCTATTATATAGGCGCTATCATATTTTGTCAAGGACAAACAGACTCGTTATCATACAGAAAAACCGACACTGTTTTTGTATAATTTACACAAACATCTGATAGTTATGCGGTTTTACGCGCACATAGTTCACACAAAACGCACAAATCGTTCATGCAGCAACAAAAGCGCGAACGCTGAAAGCATCTGTTAATGCACAATAGGGAAAAATATCGAAGAAGCAAAAAAAATGCAATAATCACTTGAAATTTCAAAGCATTTGTTATATACTATATAAGGTGTAGAAAAGTGAAAGGTAAGATTCTCAAATGTGCAAAATGAAGATCGGTTTCGATAATGACAAATACCTAAAAATGCAGTCCGAGCATATCAGGCAGCGTATAGAGCAGTTCGGCGGCAAGCTTTATCTGGAGTTTGGCGGCAAGCTGTTTGACGACTACCATGCAGCTAGGGTGCTCCCCGGCTTCAAGCCCGACAGTAAGCTGCAGATGCTGCTTCAGCTTAAGGACGACGCCGAGATCGTTATGGTAATAAACTCGGGCGACATCGAAAAAAACAAGGTAAACGGCAATCTCGGCATCACCTACGACGCCGATGTTATCAGACTTTACAACGTTTTCGGGCAGATCGGTCTTTATGTAAGCAGCGTGGTGCTCACCCAGTATGCGGGACAGGCGTCCGTTGACGCATTCCAGCGCAGACTTGAGGGCATGGGCATAAAAGTATATCACCACTATCACATTCAGGGCTATCCCTCCAATATCCAGCATATCATCAGCGAGGAGGGCTTCGGCAAAAACGAATATATCGAAACCACCCGAAAGCTTGTTGTAGTCACCGCTCCCGGTCCCGGCAGCGGAAAGATGGCTACCTGCCTTTCTCAGCTTTACCACGACTACAAGCGCGGCGTGAACGCAGGCTATGCAAAATTTGAAACATTCCCTATCTGGAATATTCCGCTGCGTCATCCCGTAAATATCGCGTATGAGGCGGCTACCTCCGACCTCAACGACGTGAACATGATCGACCCTCTGCATCTTGAGGCTTACGGCGAGACCGCTGTAAACTACAACCGAGATGTTGAAATATTCCCCGTTCTCAGCGCTATGTTTGAGAAGATAATCGGCGAGTCGCCGTACAAATCTCCCACTGACATGGGCGTAAACATGGCAGGAAACTGCATCATTGACGAGGACATAGTGTGCGAGGCTTCAAAGCAGGAGATAATCCGCCGCTACTATACCGCGCTGTGCGCAAGACGAAACGGCACGGTACAGGACGATGAGATAGTAAAGCTCGAAGTTATGATGAAGCAGGCGGGTATCACCCCCTCCGACCGCAGAGTGGTGCAGGCGGCGCTCGACAAGGAGCAGGCTACAGGTGCTCCCGCTGCCGCTATGGAGCTTCACGACGGTACTATTATAACAGGAAAAACCTCAAATCTGCTTGGTGCGGCTTCCGCGCTGCTGCTGAACGTGCTGAAGCATTTCGGCGGCATAGATGACGATTCGCTGCTTATGGCACCCGCAGTTATCGAGCCTATACAGAGCCTTAAGGTGCAGCATCTCGGCAGCACAAACCCAAGACTTCACACAGACGAAACGCTTATCGCGCTCTCGATATGCGCAAACACAAGCGACGACGCCAAGCGCGCTATGGAGCAGATATCCGAGCTTCGCGGCTGCGAGCTGCACTCCACGGTTATCCTTTCCGCAGTGGACGAAAGAACGCTGAAGCGCCTTGGCATAAATCTCACCTGCGAGCCTAAATACGAATAAAACACCTCGTTTTAAGTGTTACATTTTAAGACGCTGCGCGTATAAATGTATAAATACAGAAAGAGGTGTTCAGGCTGATGTCAAATGTAGTTAAGCTTATAAATTCCGATGTATTGGAGAAAAACATCAGAAATAATCCTATACTTCACATGGCGCTCCGCGCAAAATGCAGCGGCGATCCGATTTCTACGAAATCCGACAGCCGCGCAAAGGAAGCCATGAAGCTTTCCGAGAAATTAGACCTCAATGACATGAAACACTCCGCACTGCTTAAGCAGTATGTTCATTTCTGTTCACCGATATTTAACAAGGCATACAATTTCGACGCGTCGGCGCTTCTGTCAAATCCCCACCGTGTGAGCGAGATCGTCAAAAACATCAGGATCAACGGTCAGCCTTACCCCGTTTCCCCCGAAGATATCTCAAAAGATGCCGAGCTTTCCAAAAGAGTGATCGGTGATATCTCCATGAAAATATGGGACAACGCACACGGAAAAGGCGCGATAATTTCCGCTGTGACAGCAAAAAATCATGAGCCGATTGAATTTGACTTCAGAAATGTGAATAAACTGCTTGTTCAATACTACGAAGACGAGCATATAAACGAATACAACATCAAGCTGCAGCCGCCAAAAAAGCTGCCGTGGTATAAAAGACTGTTCAAGGGTATCGTGCCAAGCTTCGCCGAGGAAGTTAAACAATACAACGAAAAGCTGAACGACTATCTTTGGAAAAAAGACCTTGAGCACGCGCTCCAAAATCTTGAAAGCTATCAAAATCAGATGAACGAACAATCTCAGGCTTTCAGCGAAAGCTTTGGCGCGGCACAGAGCATAAATCAGCTTGAAAACGAAGAGGGCGTGAGCCGCAACGCACAAACGATCCGATCACCACAAAAAGGTCATCAGCCACAGAAAGAAAATGGTCTGACAAATACTAAATAACACACGAAACGCCGCTGCTCCAATAAAGGAAAAGCGGCGTTTATTATTATGTTTTCAGCGCATCGACAAGCTCCTTGAAATGCTGTCCGCGCTCCTCAAAATTCTTGTAAAATCCATAGCTTGCTGCCGCGGGACAAAGAATGACCCTGCGTTTTGCAAACTTGCGCGCTGACTTCACCGCATCGGGAAGTCCCGTTGCCATCACAACATTTATCGAAGTATTTGTTATAGCCTTTGCTATCCTCTCCCCTGTATCGGGAAGCAGTATAACGTTATCTACCGCGCCCGTATTGAGGAAATCCGTCAGCTTTTCATACGGGATACCGCGTTCCATTCCGCCGATGATGACGCAATCCGCCCCGTCGGGAAACGCCTGCACAGCAGCTATCGCGGCTTCCGGAATAGTGCAGATGCTGTCGTTGATGTATTCAACGCCGTCCACGGTCGCAACATATTCAAGCCTGTGAGGAAGTCCGCCGAAATCGGGCAGCGACGCAAGGCTTTTTTCAATATCCGCGCCGCCTAAAGCAGCCGCCTTAAGCGCTACCGCGATATTGTAAACGTTATGCTTTCCGCGAAGCCTTGTGTCTATTTCAGCCGCAGGAATAACACGGTCGCAGAGCGTTATATCGCCGCCGTCCGTCATGATATCCGCACTGCCGCCAAAGGACGCCGAGATCACATTTCCGACCGTCTTTTCGGGCATAATATCCGCATTGATTATCGCAGTGTCGCCCTCACGCTGACAGCGCCATATATTCTCCTTTGCCGCTTTGTACGCATCAAAGCCTGTGTAGTGGTCAAGATGCTCGGGAAATATATTCAGCAGCACCGATATCTCGGGCGAATGCTTTACAAATTCAAGCTGATGACAGGAAAGCTCGCACACCGCAACCGTTTCGGAAGTCATCTCTTCAAAGCGCCCAAGCGGCGGCACGCCGATATTGCCGATAAGCATAGTATCTGCGCCGCTCGCTTTAAGAAAATGATGTATCAGTGACGAAGCAGTGCTCTTTCCCTTTGTTCCCGTGATTCCGATGATTTTACAAGGGCGCAGCTTTAAAAGCAGCTCCGTCTGAGTGATTATCTTAGACTTCTCCTGTGCATTCAGCTTATCCTTGATGATAACTCCGGGGGATTGCAGCAGCAGGTCATAGCTTTTTGCCCTGTCAAGATAATCCTCGCCGCAAAGAAGCGTCACGCCCTCTACCTGCACATCATTCATATCCGCTATCGCAATTTCAGCGCAGCAGTTAAGCTTTTTCAGTATACTGAGCCACACTCTGCCCTCTCGGCCAAAGCCGAGGATAGCACAGCGCTTGCCCTCGAAAAAGGGCTTTAAAACATTAATATCCATAACACCTCATAAATCCGTGTTTATTTCAACAAATACAAAAATTCCTCTGGCACAAAATTGTCCTCATCAAAGAATTTAGTCAGATCGGGAATATCAAATCCGCCTATCTCGCGGAAGCCATAGTATCTTTTAAGCAGCGCCGGAGCACTCGCACCGCGCATTTTCAATGCCATATCAAGCGACAGCCTTATCTCATCGCGCGTGCCTACGCACTCAAACGGCTTATCCTCGCCGTCAAGCACCAGCCCGTCAAACATCTCGTGAAGCCCCGATTTCTCCAGCATATTGCAGCCGAATATCTTCGTGAGCGTTTCATCATCAAGAAACGCCGAAAGCAAGATATAAACGTAAAGGCACTTTGCGCACTCGCCGCACCACACGTCCGTCTTGCTGCCGAGATTACAGCTCTGGAAAACTCCGAAATACTGCGGATATTTCACAAACTCGCGCGCTATCTGCCACTCACTCCAAGGGCGCAAAAGTGAAAAATACTCGGGATACGCGTTCTGCGCGATAGCCCCGAAGATATGCTCCGAATATTCGCGGAAGTCGCGCTCAAACTGCGTGGACTTGCTGTACTGGTGATTGATGTCCGTGCCGTCTACATAAGCCTCATTCGCACTGCTTTCATTGGAAAGCGCGATGTATTTAAGTCCCCTCATAGCCGCGAAAAGCTCCGCAGAGAAAGCCACCACCGCCGAAAACGGCGTGTGACCGTTTAAGTAACCAAGCTTATTCAGCTCCAACAGCGTCTTGTCAATAGTGCGGCGCACACCCACCGTCTTATCGGAGGAGATACCAGCCGCCTCAACGCAGCCGAGGGTCGCGCCGCGCGGATTGATGATGTAAGGGTGAATATCCGCACCGTGCTTTTTGAGAAGCTCCACCGATACAACGCTGTCCTTGCCGCCGCCTATCGGAACGAGTATTCCGCTGAGTTCGCACCCTCTGCCGTAAAACGCGCGGCGCTCGATAGTCGCGGGAGCGGTTATGTTCATAAAGCCGTCAAAGTCAGGCTCTATGCCGTTGCGGTAGAAAAACTCGCCCAGCCCGCCCCAATAAAGCTTTTTCCACCAGTTTTTCTGCCACTCGGTAAGCGCGCCGCAGCGCACCTCAACCTCGGGACAGCACGCGCACTTCCAGTAGGAAACAAGCTCCGCCATTCCGAGCGAAAAGGCAAGCTCGTCAATAAGCGTTATGTTACAGTTATCTAGGCTCTCAAATTCCCACGTCCACTGCGGATAGAAATGATATTCGTCTATCGAAAAATGAAAGCGCAGAACGTTCTTTTCGTCCTCTCTCAAAAACTCGTAGCTGTGGTAGATGAATAGTCTGTGCTTCTCGCGAAGCTGCTCATAAAGGGTCATATCTGCTCCTTTTTATAATCAGGAATTAGGATTTATTGCGCAGGTCATATTTCTTTACAAACTCGTCAATGCTGTCCTCGTTTCGATGGTCGAAGCTGTCGCTGCACTCGATAAGCTCCCACTCCTCGGTGATGCTTGTCGTCTGTCCGTTTTTGAGCGTTTTCAGCTCACCGAGGCTCTCGCACTCAAGGAAGATTCCGTTTGTGAAAGTCTCGAAATTGCAGCCGAAATCGGGATATTCGCCGTCGATATTCATGTTGAAATTCTTCAGGAATATCTGTCCCTTGTTGATATAAGCCGCCCAGCCGTCCTCGTTGTTCATGCCGATCTTGAACTTTCCCTCGCTGTCGGGAACCTGCTTCAGTGTACCGTATTTATTTCCGAGGAAAAACCGCGGGTCGTTGATATCGGAGTAGCTCCAGAAAACATTTCTGCGGTTGGAGAGCAGACCGTTGTCCTTTGTGCTCTGAGGGAATATCTCAACGCCGCCTGCACTGCACACCGTCATAGGCCACGGCGCGAGCGTAACTATTGCGCCCGAAACATTTTTGATATTATGCACGACCTTAACGCGCGAGCTGTCATTATCAAGCGATATTATTATGTTATGCTGCTGACCTGTTCTTGTGGGCGGAGGCGTCAGTGACACTCCCTTTTCATTGTTGCCACAATCAAGCACTGAATACTCCACAGGGTCGTTATCGGGAACGTAGCTGTGCGGCATACTCTCGGGACTGCTCCAAAGCCTGTGACCGCCGTAGATGTACCATATTTTATCCTCGCCGAAATACTCCTTGAAAGACTCGCCGCGCTCGAAAAAAACGCGCTGTTCGTCCTCTAAAAGTATATTCTCCTTTCCGTTGAGGTGATAAGAGATGATGCGCGGGCCGATGTCAAGCGTTACCACAACGGTCGCGGTGTCGTTCTTCATTTCAAGGCATCTGCCGAAGTTCTTGTACTGTATCTCTGTTATTGTTACCATTTTTGTGTCCTCCGATATATTTTATGTCAGCATTATTCAATAATTACAGGCTTTGCGGTAAATTCATATCCGCAAGGGCGCGGCTTTTCAAACGCAAGCGAGTAGATATCGCCCCAGCGCTCCTCAAATGCACCCTGACGGTGCGCCTCGCGGCTCTGCTTCATGAGATTTTTAAGCGATGTGTCTATGGGAAGTCCGCACTGCGCCGCGGAGAGTATCTCTCTGCCGCGCGTGTTCATGCCTAGTATGCGGATATATGCTATAGGCTCACGAAGCAGCTTTTTGTCGATATCAAGGAAGCTGCACAGCACCGCGCGGCGTATCCTTGCGAGAGTGTAGCGCTTGGTCTTTGTGAGGAAATACAGCTCGTCAAGGCTGCAAGCGCGGCGCACCGCCTTGTAAAGCCTTTCGCCAAGTCCCTGTGCCGCGTCATAAACACACTCGAAATCTGCGGGCTTCATGGTGCGAAGCTTTGAAAGTATCGCCGTTTCAAGCCTGTGGATATCCGCACAAGGCTCATTCAGAACAGGCGCAAACTCCGAATAATCTCCGCCCGAAAGTATCTTTTTGCGTATCAGCGACGCACTTGCAAACATGGCGGTTTCCTCGTCGCTGTCGTGGTCAGCGCCGTTTCGCTGTATGGTCACAGGCTCGATCA
Organism: Oscillospiraceae bacterium; assembly: GCA_045591905.1. Taxonomy (GTDB): domain Bacteria; phylum Bacillota; class Clostridia; order Oscillospirales; family Ruminococcaceae; genus CAG-115. The sequence goes on from JAZNTS010000248.1 coordinate 13,840, forward strand.
TGCTGCCGATGTCGTCAAGCGCCTTGATGTATTCCACTGCAAGTGTGTTATTCGGGGAACTCAGCACCTCGTACACGTCATCGGTGTAGTAATTCTTGACCGTTTTCGCAAGCGCCGAGGGGAACGTTTCACCCTTTCGCATAAGCTCGTGGAACTCATCGGTATGGATAGCGTATTCCGACGCGCCTGCCGCCTCTTTCAGCGCCGAGATATCTCCGCTTTCCGACCCAAAGGACAGCATATCCACGCAGCCCAGCGCCTCTATAATGCTCACCGCGCCTCGTGCGAAGCCCTCCGCCGCCGAAAGGCTGAACCTTGTCGGAAGCTCCAGCACGAGGTCAGCGCCGTTTTCCAGAGCCACTCTTGCTCTCGCGTATTTATCAAATATCGCCGCGTCGCCGCGCTGAGTGAAATTGCCGCTCATCACCGCAACTATGTGGGTAGCACCCATTTCGCGCGTCTTGTCAAGCTGGTATTTATGCCCGTAATGGAACGGGTTGTATTCGCATATTACTGCTGCTGTTTTCATGTTGTCACCTCTTTATCTGAAATACCCTCCGCTTCAAACCGCAGAAGATAGAACGGTCTCAACCACTCAAGCTCATCGGATACTGTTTCTTTCAGCTTTATCAGCCTGCGTTTACCAACTCTGCGGTCAAGCACCGCAAACAATCTGACTATCGGATCAGTGCTTTCAAGGCTCTGCCCTATGCTCTGATTGTCAAATTCCTCAAACGCCCTGTAAAACACGCGCTGATCGAACTCGCCTGCGTTCACCGCTTCATCGAATGCCTGCATCCAGCACTCGCCGTAGCCGCTTCCAGTGCCGTCATAAAGGCGGTGAAACTCTCGGCTATGGGCGATCATCCTTTCAAAATAGCTGCTCTTCAGTATCTCCATACCGTCAAGGCGTATCGCCGCCCGCCCCTCGTGATCGGGGCATTTGCTGTATGTAGTGGCAAAGTACTGTATCCGTCCACGCAGAGACGGTGCAAGATAATCATTTTCCAGTTTTGCTCTTATACCGCTCCATGTGGGCATGTTTTACCTCCGAATCAAATTATCAACATATTATTTATGCCTGCTCTCACCATTTCGATGTGAGGAATATCGTCCTCCAAATATGGCTCTGATACGCGGAAAAAGCCGCATTTCTCATAAAATCCCTGTGCGTACTGCTGTGCGCTTATTCTGAGCGAAACTTGAGAGAATTTCTCCTTTGCAACGCGAATTCCCTCCATCATCACCTTATAGCCAAGACCGCAGCCGCGCTTTGTGGTTATCACGCGCCCGATAGAGCCATCATTCGGATAGGAAACGCCCTTGTCGAGCACGCGGCAGTAGGCGGTGATACCGCTTTCGTCCTCAAACCAGACGTGCCATGCGCCGATATCCTTATTATCAACGTCCTGATAAGGACAATTCTGCTCAACAACGAACACCTCAGCCCTCGCGCGGAGTATCCGATATAATTCCGCGGCAGTAAGCTCGGAAAAATGCTTTATATATAGATCCATGTCTGTTACCTTTTAGCTTAATAATACGGCTGAAAACGCCATTCACCAATATAGTTAATTGTACACCAAAAACGCCAATAAATCAAGCCGATTGATGCGAAAAAGTAAAAATATGATATCAATATGACAAGTTAGTTAAAAAAAAGCGTATTTCTACTTGAAAAATGACACAATAAATGATATAATATTTTATGTATGAGCATTGCTTATTTTAAAAGAAAGAAGGATAAAAATTATGGCAGACACCATGCAGGGTCTTAAAAGAACACATTACTGCGGCGAGGTAACTCTTGACGCTAAAGAGGTCGTTGTCGGCGGCTTTACACAGAGAGTGCGCGACAAGGGCAGTCTTATATTCATAGATCTGCGCGATACGACAGGTATCGTTCAGCTTGTTTTTGACGAAACCACTGAAAAGAGCGTTTTTGAAAAGGCAAAGTCCGTACGCTCCGAATACGTTCTTATGGTAAAGGGCAACGTGCGCGCAAGAGAAAGCGTAAACAACGATATCAAGACAGGTAACCTCGAGATCATGGTTACAGAGCTTCGTATCCTCTCCAAGTCCCAGACCACTCCCTTTGAGATAGTTGACAACTGCAAGACAAACGAGGAGCTTCGTCTGAAGCACCGTTACCTCGATCTGCGCAGAAAGCCGCTTCAGGATAACCTCAAAATGCGCCACGAGGTTGCAAAGTGCGCACGTGAGTATTTCTACGAAAACCGTTTCTATGAGATAGAAACTCCTATGATGATCAAATCCACACCCGAGGGTGCACGCGACTACATCGTTCCCAGCCGTATCCACAACGGCAAGTTCTACGCGCTTCCCCAGTCCCCCCAGATCTACAAGCAGCTTCTGATGATCTCGGGCATGGACAGATATATCCAGCTTGCTCGCTGCTTCCGTGACGAGGATCTTCGTGCAGACCGTCAGCCCGAGTTCACACAGATCGACCTTGAGATGAGCTTTGTTGACGTTGAGGATATCCTCGAAATGCTGGAGGGCTTTGTACAGCGCCTTTACAAGCAGGTGCTGAATGTGGATATCCCCACTCCCCTGCCCAGACTGACCTA
>JAZNTS010000249.1:0-11618 GCA_045591905.1 Oscillospiraceae bacterium
TTCCCACATACGAAGAGCCTGTTGCAGAGGAAGTTCCTACATACGAAGAGCCCACTGCAAAAGAGCCCGAATACACGATTCCCGTTTACAGTGATGATGACACCGCTGCCGAGGAGAGCTATTCCTACTCCGATAATGAGCAGAGCGCGCCCGCATTGGAAGACATACCCTATTACGAAGAGCCTGAGACTGAACAGAAAGAGGAGCAGAAAGAAGAGTCTGCTGTTACTCCGTTTATGGCTGCAAGCGCTGCTGCCGCTGTTGCAGCAGAGGCGGCAACAAGCCCCGTTTCGGCGTATTCTATGTCTGAAGCAGACGCTATGCCTGCTATAGGCAAGGCTGAAAGCGCTCCCGCTGTTGAAGAGATGTCACCTGTTTCTGCGGTTCAGGAAGAAGCGCCTGTTGCCGATTATGGATTTGCGGCTGCGAGCGCGCCGGCTCCCGTTAAGAATGAGCCTGTCATCGAAAAAGCTCCCGAGCAGCCCGAGGTCGATCTCGGCCGTCTTATCTACTGCCGCAACTGCGGACAGGATATGTACGAGAAAGAGCTTGTTTGTCAGAATTGCGGTGCGCCCAAGCGTCCCGAATATCAGCGTCCTTCTGAGCGAAAGATACAGAGCAAGAGCCACGAGCCGATCAAGATATTTGGTTTCCTGCCGCTCCCTGCTCTTATAGGAACTGTTGCAGTAATCGCACTTGCTGCGTTTATTCTTGTTCCCTCGCTGCTTAATGGCAAGGACGAGATAACAGACAGCGGCTCAAAAACAACTGCGCCTACTACTGTAAGCACTCCCGATGACGGAATGAATGCAGGCGGAACAGACGCTACCACTGACGGCAATGAGCCTGTGGAGATCGAAACAACAGAGCCTGCCCAGTCTACTGACAGCACTACATCTGAGCCTCAGCCTGATGTGACAGAGCCTGTCGAGTCCGATACCTCCAAACCCGAGGAAATACCTGACAACACAACGGCTTCCACATCTGCTACCACGTCGAAGCCTGCTACAACAACATCTAAGCCTGCAACGACAACGACGAAGCCTGTTACAACTACCACGAAGCCCGCTACAACGACACCCAAGCCTTCGTCATCGTACTCTCCGTCGTCAACAATAGTATCTCAGAACAAGCAGCGTGATAAGCTTATCAGCGCTTACGAAACGCTTACAGGAGAGATCGGAAAGCTTGATGCTTTTGCAAGAAATGCAGTTTATGCGATAATGTTCGACTCGAGAGATACCAACACTGCAGGTAAGTCTTTCTATGCGAGCGAGCTGGGTAAGACAATGCTCAGCAAGATAAAAAGCGGCAAGTCTGCCGTGGCTTCCGCTATCAGCGGTGCGAAGCCCACTATCTCCGAGCTTAGCCCTGCGTATAATGCGCTGTGCATACTTGAGGACAAATACCTTGAGTACTATGATTATGTAATAAACGCTTCAAGCTTCGGCAGCTTTGAGAGCAAGTGCGACAGCTATCTCAGCAATATTTCGAGCTATGCTTCTTCTAAGTTCAAGCTGTCTGTAATGAACACATCAGCTCAGACTACTACAGATAAGAACGAGTATTATGCAGATGTTCTCAGCGAAGCGGTTGAGGCTGCGGAAAATGCGTCTGCTGCTTACAGCACACTGCGCACAAAGATATCCGCTCTGAACGAAAGCACATTCAGCTCAAAGTTTGCAGGTACATTGAAAGACAATCTCAGCACTTATCTGAAAGCAGCTCAGTACACACAGGCTGTAGAGGCTTACTGTGATATACTTGCTTCCGCACCCTCGGATTATTCGTCGGCGTATAAGAACCTGAAGTCTGCTTGCGCTAGTCTTAAGGACACCGCTGATCTGTTCTATCTCGCAAGATTTGATAACACTTTGGCGAATTTCAAGTCTACCACGACCAGCTATCTTAACGCTGTAGCTTCTTATGTGAAGAAGATTAAAAATGCGCTGTAATCTTACATAAGCGCTTTCGCTTTCAGTAAAAAATATAACCCGTGAAGAACCTAATCCTTCACGGGTTATTTTAATTATTGTGCTTTCATTTTGATGTTGACCTGTTATTGTCCTGCGGCTTTTTTCAGAATATCTGCGATATGTCTCATGTAAGACATAGAAAGCGTTTCGCCGCCCTCATATTCCTCAAGGAAGTTGATAAGCTCCGCTTCGCTGGAGCAGACATAATCACTCTCTCTAAGTGACAGTCTGAGCTTTGCGCTGGGCGAGGAAAAGAACAGCACGGTATCTATCCACACATTTTCCCCTGCGGCAAGCAAAATGCTTTTAACGATATCACGCTGTCGGCGCATCTGCTTAATGGGATTGTCCATCTCTTGCTGAGTGGTCTTTCCGTCGCGGTAGAATTTTTTCTGCGTCCACTTGTCGGCTTTCCAGTTTCCAAAAATAGTGCCTGAGTGGTTTTTTACCTCAACGATGATTATTCCTCTGTGGCTGATTATCAGCAGATCAAGTTCCGAGCGGCCTTTTTTGTAGCGCACAGGAAGATTGCGGAAGATTATATTATTTCCGCCAAGTCTTTTTACGGCGCGATAAAGCCGTTTTTCTCCCTTTACGCCCGAGTGCAGCACGTTGTATCGTCTGCCGAGCACCATATAAACGATGTTGCACGCAAAAATAAGCAGGATAAAAATGATCGCAACGATCTGCGTATTGTAAAGCTGAAGCCACACAAACAATATTAGAAGTATCACAGGCATAACGCCTACAATTACCTGTGCGACGAAAAGCCCCACGACCTTTTTATTGTTTGTGTTGTTGCCGTTGATGACCTTGTTCATTTAAGTCCCCTTGCAGTGATCGAGATCAAACGTTGAAGCGGAACAGCGTTACATCGCCGTCTTTCATAACGTATTCCTTGCCCTCAAGACGTACAAGACCCTTTTCCTTTGCGGCTGCCATGCTTCCACAGGAAACAAGATCGTCGAATGCGACTATCTCGGCGCGGATAAAGCCTTTTTCAAAGTCTGTGTGTATCTTACCCGCTGCCTGAGGAGCCTTTGTGCCGTCAGTGATAGTCCACGCGCGCACCTCCTGAGGTCCTGCGGTGAGGTAGGAGATAAGGCCCAGCAGACGGTAGCCCGTCTTGATTATTCTTGCAAGACCCGACTGGTCAAGATTAAGATCAGACAAGAACATAGCCTTGTCCTCGTCGCTCATGTCGGAAATCTCAGCCTCTATCTGCGCGCAGATGGGCAGCACCTCGGAGTGCTCCTCCTCTGCTATGGCGCAGACTGCTTTGTATTCTGCGTTGTTGTTTATGTCGCCTGTGAAGTCCGCCTCGGACATATTCGCCGCGTAGATAACAGGCTTGTTTGACAGCAGAGGGCAGGTCTTGATTATCTCACGCTCATCGTCTGAGAAGTCATAGCTTCTTGCGCTTTTGCCGTTGCTGAGATGCTCAATGAGCGATTCGAGGAAATCAACCTCTTTTTGCAGGCTCTTGTCGCCTTTCATAAGCTTTTTTGTGCGGTCAAGGCGGCGCTCAAGTATCTCGATATCGGAGAAGATAAGCTCAAGGTTTATTGTTTCGATATCCCTTGCCGCGCCGATGCTTCCGTCAACATGGACGATGTTGTCATCGTTGAAGCAGCGCACAACATGAACGATAGCGTCTACCTCGCGGATATTGGAAAGAAACTTGTTTCCGAGACCCTCGCCCTTAGACGCGCCCTTAACAAGACCTGCGATATCCACGAACTCCAGCGTTGCGGGAGTGAATTTCTCGGGGGAATACATTTTTGCAAGAACATCAAGCCTTTCGTCGGGAACGGAAACTATGCCGACATTCGGCTCTATTGTACAGAACGGATAGTTTGCGGACTCTGCTCCTGCGTTAGTGAGTGCGTTGAACAGCGTGCTTTTGCCGACATTGGGCAGACCTACCATACCTAATTTCATATCAAAAAAGACCTCTTTCTTTATAAAATATATCTCAATTATCTATTCTATCATCTTTTGCGCTTTTTTGCAAGTACCTTTTCTTTGAAAGCGCTTTTGGGCGGCGTTCAGATGATTTGCCTTACTAAAATTAATTATACTTTAAATTGTTTTGCTTAATTTACTTAAATTAAGTCTCAGCGCCTATGCGATATTGCACAAAAAAGCGTTTGGAATACTGTACGAAATAAATATTGCATTTCGCGGAGAATTGCTGTATAATAATTCTATAAAGGCAAAGTTTTCATTGTTTTTCACAAACTAATTTTACTTTATGGAGGTACACCATGAAAAAGTTGAAAGCTACACTTGCCGTTGTACTTGCAGCTGCGTCTATTCTCTCGCTCTCAGGCTGTGCAGAGGATACCGCACCCGTAGCAAGCCAGGGCGGCGGCGACAACATCGCAACACAGGGTTCGGCAGAAATTCCCGTAACCAGCGTTACCACTACCCGTCACTCCGAGAACGCGGCTGTTAAAGACGCTGTCCACAATATGGACATTACCAAGCTTGACAACCCCGACATCGAGGTTACCAAGAGAATCAAGTGGATGGCATGGAACGGTTGGGTGATTGACGAAACACTTCCCGCAGCAGAGCTGTTCAAGGAAGTTTACGGCGTTCCCGAAACAGGTGACGATCCCAACTATCAGGACTTATGCTTCGAGTATATCGATACAGCTTACGCAAACAGATATGAGAACCTCGGTACTATGATTTCATCGGGTGACTCTCCTGATATGTTCCCGTTTGAGATCTTCGATTTCCCTTACGGTGTTATCAAGGGCAGATATGAGCCTATCAGCAATTACATCGACGTAGAAAGTCCTAAGTGGGACGGCGCAAGAGAGCTGATGGAGCAGTTCAAGTTCGGTGATGACTACTACTGCGCATTCTACGAGGTTTCTCTCAGTGCGGTTCTTTACTATCGCAAGAGCATGATCGATTCGATCGGTGCAGATGACCCCAGAACACTGTTCGATCAGGGCAAGTGGGATTGGGACGCATTCCTTGATATCTGCTATAAGTGGAAGAACAGCGGTACAGAGGACAGCCCCAAATATTGCATCGACGCTTATCGTTGTGAGGACGAGTTTATTGTATCTACAGGCGTTCCCATGGTTGGCACTAACGGCACAGCGCTTATAAACAATCTTTATGACTCTAATGTTGAGCGTGCTGAAGCACTTCTGGAGCAGATGAACAAAGATGAATTCTCCGCTCCCAAGAACGAGACTGCAGGCTGGAATGTTAAGCCTGCTCTTTGGGCAAACGATCAGACACTGTTCTACGGCGAAGGCGATCTCTGGGTATATGAGAGTGCACTCAGACCTTATGCAAAGCGCTTCGGCTGGGCAGAGGACGAAGTTCTTATGGTTCCCTTCCCCAAGGATCCTCAGGCTGATAAGCACTATGTAAACGGTAAGCAGAACGCTTATATGTTGGTTAAGGGCTCTGAGAACCCCGAGGGTGTTGCTGCATGGATCGACTGCTGCGTAACTGTATCTGCTGACCCCGAGGTCACCAAGGCAGCAAGACAGCAGCAGAAGGACAACTACGGTTGGTCTGACTACAACCTCGACGCATACTATGACGAGTGGGTAACACTCGACGGCAGCAGCCCGCTGACATTCCTGTTCGACTATAAGTATGGTCTTGGTGCTGAGGTTTCCGATACAGGCGACAACACTAAGCCTGTTCTGAGCCTTACAAACGGCGTATTCCTGAGAGGCGAGAGCTATGCTCAGCTGCGTGAAACACACAACCCCGCAATTGACGCCGCTATCAACGAGATCAACGAAAAGCTCGGCGATCTGTAATAGCTACTGATACCGCTTGACGGTACGGCATAAACGATAAATCCGCCTTTGATAATTCAAAGGCGGATTTTTGTTGCGGTTTATCAGTTGTTGACGTCTTTCTTCGCTCCCATTACTTTCATGAAGCGTGTATTTTTCTGCAGAACAAACCGAAAAAGCGGGCAGCCGATAAAGGTTATCACGATAAGCTCTCCTGCGCCGACAGTCAGCATTCCGAGCCAAAGCGGCTGACCGAATGCGATGTACAGTTCAGCGCCGATAATAACGGCATTGCTTACAACGGGGGGCAGCGAAGCGAGCCAAATGTTTTTAAGCGAAAACATCGGAATAACGGCGAGCGCTGTCGCGAGCGTACCGAACACCATGTCCATAAGCGCCATTGGGCTGAAGCAGTTCGCGATGAAGCAACCGAAGATGAGCGCTATACTGTAATCTCTGCGGTAAAAGCACAGCAGCACCAGTATCTCGGAAAAACGAAGCTGCACAAGCCCGAACGATATTGGCTGAAGCGCTATAGTCAGCGCGGCGTACAAAGCGGCAATTGCCGCAAGGCGTGCAATAGTCTGCACATTGAGTTTGTTTTTTTGCATAAAAAAATCTCCTTGTTTTTTAACGGTGGTTAGGCAAAGAAAACACCGTATTTAATTGGCAGTAATCAGTATAGCACAATATCCCGCAAAAATCAAGTGTTTGCTGAAAACTGTGTTTGTGCCTGCAAAGTGGGCTTTGTGATAATTTTTTTGACCGAATTCATTTCGGTCAAAAAACACTTCTATCCGCACAACTGTGCGAGTTGGCAGCATAGCTGCCAGCGAGTGCGGGCAGTGCACTAGACGAACAAGTTCGTCTATGTTTCGGCGGGAAAGTCCCAACGGGACTTTTTCGACGGTTTGAATATCCCGCAAAAATCAAGTGTTTGCAGGATATTATTAGCGTTTTGTGCCTCTGTATTCGGTTGCGGTCATGCCGTTTCGCTTTTTGAACTGCCTGATAAAATGCACATCGTTCTCAAAGCCGCACAGCTCCGCTATCTTTTTTATCGACAGTGTAGTGCTGCTGAGGTAGTATTTTGCAGTCTCGTGCCGCGCGGCGAGGATATCCTCATAGCAGCTCACGCCGAACTCGTTTTTGTACAGGTGCTGAAATCTGGACGGACTTAGCGCGAGCCGCGCCGCAAGCTCGTTAATGCTGCGGGTAGAGGCGGGATTTCTGTAGATCGCGGCGCGAAGCTCCCTGAGCGCTCCGCAGTAAGGAGTGATTTCGCCTTTGCCCGAGCCGTCCGCAAGCTTTGTCAGCAGCAGCCGAAGCAGCAGATCTGCGCTTTCATCGGAGTTTTGCTGCGGCGATACCGATTCAACGCTCAGCAGCTCCAGCACGCGCTCTGCCGCGGTGATGTCGGGCGGCGTTATCAGCGTGTTGAAACGTAGTCCGATGCGCTGCAAAAAAGCATCGTCGCCCTCAAAGTCGAAATGTACCCAGTGGTTTATATATTCCTCGCCGCAAGCGCCGTAGTGCTGATGATATTCGGGCGAGAATACGACAGCGCTTCCCACAGGCGCGGTAAAAGCATCATTGTTCAGCTTTATCGAAGCGGCGGTCTTAAATATCAGCGCAAGGCAGTCGCCCGAGCCGCTTGGGCGGTCTATAATAAATTCCGCGTCGTGACGTGTGCCTATTCCGAGTGCGTGAAGCTTCATGAGTTCTCCTTTCGATAGCAGGATATATCAGTCTTATCAATATGATACATCATTGAAATTATTCTGTCAAGTGGTACAATATAAGTAATAAATTTTCGGAAAGGACACCTCTTATGAAAACTTTAAAGCTCACCCTTAACCCTCTCGACAGAAAAAGCAAGATAAACCGTGAGATCTACGGTAATTTCTCCGAGCATCTCGGACGCTGCATCTATGATGGTATCTATGTAGGCGAAAACAGCGATATCCCGAATATCGAGGGCTTCCGCAAGGACGTTGTTGAGGCTTTCAGACAGATAAAGCTTCCCGTGCTGCGTTGGCCGGGCGGCTGCTTTGCTGACGCTTATCACTGGAAGGACGGCATAGGCGACAAGGCTTCCCGCAAAAAGATGATAAATATTCACTGGGGCGGCGTTGTCGAGGACAACAGCTTCGGCACGCATGAGTTTCTCAGATTGTGTGAGCTTGTCGGCTGTGAGCCTTATATCGCGGGAAATGTAGGCAGCGGCACTGTCGAGGAGATGGCAGAGTGGATAGAATACATGACCTTTGACGGCGTTTCTCCCATGGCGGAGCTGCGCAGAAAGAATGGCAGAGAGCAGCCGTGGAAGCTGAAATACCTCGGTATCGGTAATGAGAACTGGGGCTGCGGCGGCAATATGACGCCCGAGTATTATTGCGACACCTACCGCAGATATCAGAGCTATTGCCGCGATTTCAGCGGAAATCAGCTTTACAAGATAGCTTGCGGACCCAACGCCTATGACTACAACTGGACTGAGGTGTGCATGAAAAACATCGGCGCTTGGCACATGAAGGGTCTGTCGCTGCATTACTACACCGTGCCCTACGGCAATTGGGAGCACAAGGGAGATGCGGTGAATTTCACCGAGGCTGAATACTATGAAACGATAAATTCCACGCTGCAGATGGAAACACTTGTTACACGTCACAGCGAGATAATGAACCGCTACGACCCCGAAAAGAAAGTCGGACTTATCGTTGACGAGTGGGGCTGCTGGTTTGATGTTGAGGAGGGCACTAACCCGGGCTTCCTTTACCAGCAGAACACCATGCGTGACGCTATCGTTGCGGCAATAAACCTCAACATATTCAACACCCATTCCGACCGCGTGTTTATGGCGAATATCGCGCAGGCTGTGAACGTTCTGCAGGCTATACTTCTCACTGAGGGCGAGGTAACTGTGAAAACTCCCACATATCACGTGTTCGACCTGTATAAAGGCCATCAGGAGGCAACGCTCATCTACAGCCATATCGACAACGACAAGGCGGATTGCGAGAATGATATTCCCTGCATAAGCCATTCCGCGTCTGTTGACGAAAACGGCGATATACTGCTGACTCTCTCCAACTGCGCACTTAATAAGGAATATGAGATAGACTGTGCGAGCGCATTTGGTGAGATAAAGAGCGCAGAGGCAAGAATACTCGCAGGTGACGCGCACGACCACAACACCTTTGACGATACCGACAAGGTGAATATAAAGCCGCTCGAAGTCAAGTGCGAAAACGGCAGAGCCGTTGTTAAGCTTCCTGCGTGCAGCGTGGCTGCGATAACCCTCAAGGTATGATGTACGGAAAAAAGCCCTGCACCCGCTGTCTTTTAGAGGAAGCGGGCAAGCAGGACGTGTATGCTTCCATACAGCGCTGTATTGAGAAGATACCTGCTTCTCAGCGTACGGAAAGCGCGGAATATCAGCGCCGACTACAGCTTTGCAGGGAATGCGAGCACATAAGTGAGGGCACTTGTCTAAAATGCGGCTGCTATGCGGAGCTTCGCGCAGCAAAAACGGACGCACACTGCCCTTTGAAAAGCAGAAAGTGGTGAAAAAACTCCCGAGAATGTGATGTTCTCGGGAGCTTTGTTTATTTATCGGTGATTATTTCGCCATTATCTCACACAGCTTGTTTGTAAAGCCAACGGGGTCGTCTATTGCCATGCCCTCGATAAGCAGAGCCTGTGTGTACAGTATATCCGCGTAGCTTGCGACAGCGTCCTTGTCGGTTTCGTACAGGGATTTCAGCTTAGCGAAAATGGGGTGCTCTGCGTTTATCTCCAGTATCTTCTGAGCCTTTGCGGAGCGCGCCTGCTCCTCGGGCATTGCGGAAAGCACCTTTTCCATCTCAACGGAGAGCATACCCTCGCTCGTGATGCAGACAGGGTGAGTTTTAAGGCGCTGCGACAGCTTTACAGCCTTGACCTTGCCCGAAAGCTTTTCGGTCATGAAGTCGAACAGCTCCTTGTTGTCCTCCTCGGTCTTTTTCAGCTCTTCCTTTTCTGCCTCTGTTTCAAGTCCGAGGTCGTCAGCGGAAACAGACTTGAACTCCTTACCGCTGTAGTCGTGCATCATCTGAATGGTGAACTCGTCCACATGGTCGGTGAAATAAAGTATCTCATAGCCCTTGTCCTTAACCAATTCGGTCTGGGGGAGCGCCTCTATTCTTGCAACGGACGAGCCGCTTGCGAAGTAGATGTATTTCTGCTCCTCTTTCATACGGGAAACGTATTCCTCAAGCGTTGTGTAGGTGCCGAAGCTGCTCTTGAACATCAGAAGCTCCTGCAGGCTGTCCTTGTTTGCGCCGAAGCTTTCGTAAATGCCGTATTTTATCTGTGTGCCGAATGCGTCAAAGAACTTCTCATACTTCTCGCGGTCGTTCTTCTGCAGCTTTTTCAGCTCGTTCTTGATGGATTTTTCAAGGCTCTTTGCGATAAGCTTGAGCTGTCTGTCGTGCTGGAGCATTTCGCGGGAGATGTTGAGCGAAAGGTCCTCGCTGTCAACAAGACCGCGCACAAAGCTGAAGTAGTCGGGAAGCAGGTCGGCGCACTTCTCCATTATCATAACGCCGCTTGAATACAGCGTCAGACCCTTTTCGTAGTTCTTGGAGTAGTAATCATAGGGCGCTTTTGCGGGGATATACATCAGCGCGGTATAGGTCGCTGTGCCCTCTGTGCGAGTGTGGATATGCGCAAGCGGCTCGTCATAGTCATAATACTTGTCCTTGTAGAAGCCGTTGTATTCCTCGTCGGTTATCTCGCTCTTTGCTTTCTTCCAGATGGGGGTCATGCTGTTGAGCGTTTCGGTAACGATCTCCTTTTCGTACTCGTTCTCGCTGCCCTCTTTCAGCTTTTCGTGCTCTGTATCCATCATGATAGGATAGCGGATATAGTCGGAATATTTGCGGATAAGGCTCTTTATCTTGAACGGAGTGAGGAACTCGTCGTAGTTCTCCTCCTCTGCGTTGTCCTTTATTTCAAGGATTATCTGCGTGCCGTAGGAGCTTTTTTCAGCCTCTTCAATGGTGTAGCCGTCAACGCCCTCGCTTTTCCAGATGTAAGCCTCGTCGCTGCCGTAAGCCTTGGAGATCACAGTCACCTTTTTAGCTACCATAAACGCCGAGTAGAAGCCAACGCCGAACTGACCGATTATATTCACATCTTCGGTCTTTTCGTTCTCGGTCTTGAATGCGAGAGAGCCGCTCTTTGCGATAGTTCCGAGGTTGTTTTCAAGCTCCTCCTTGGTCATGCCGATGCCGTTATCGGTGATAGTGAGGGTGCGAGCGTCCTTGTCAGCCTCGATCTTTATCGCCATATCGGAGCGCGTGATGCCGATATTCTCACTCATAGACTTGAAATACAGCTTGTCCATAGCGTCGCTTGCGTTTGAGATAAGCTCGCGCAGGAATATCTCCTTGTGAGTATAGATGGAGTTAATCATCATCTCTAGCAGTCGCTTGGACTCCGCCTTAAACTTCTTTGTTGCCATTGAAAAGTCATCTCCTTATATTTTATGTCGTATTTACAAAATTTTTAGCACTCTTATATCAAGAGTGCTAAAATCATTATATCACATTTTCAGAAAAAATCAAGGGGTAAAAGAAAAAATTCACAAATGTGTCACATTAGCCGTATACGGGCGGTAAAGACGGAAGTGCACATAACAGATATACCGTTATTCCCACAATAATAACGCACAATATCGGACAGACTATCTTCTGAAGCACCGCAAAAACATTCTCACCCTTTCGCGTGAGTTCTATACCACTGTAGGATAGACCGACGATATTACCTACAAACACAGCCAGCAGAACTATATAAAGCACTGCTGCGCCGCCGAACGCCT
>JAZNTS010000250.1:0-12856 GCA_045591905.1 Oscillospiraceae bacterium
GACCGTACGCTCGCTTGACAGGGATATTCCCATTTTGTTTATGAGTGCGCGCGACGACCTCGCCTCAAAGCAAAGAGGCTTCCGCATCGGTATTGACGATTATATGGTCAAGCCCATCGACCTTGACGAGCTGTTTTTGCGTATCGGCGCTCTTTTACGCCGCGCCAAGATCGCATCAAGCCGCAAGCTTGAGATCGGAAGCTTCGTTATGGACGCCGACGAGCACACGGCATATCTCGGTGATGATGAGATATCAATGACAACGAGGGAGTTTTCTATCCTCTACAAGCTTTTGTCCTACCCGAAAAAGACCTTTACACGCACACAGCTTATGGACGAATTCTGGGACGCCGACACTGCTTCCGGCCCTCGCACAGTGGACGTTTACATGACAAAGCTGCGCAGCAAGCTGTCGGAGTGCAAGGATTTTGAGATAGTGACCGTTCACGGACTTGGCTACAAGGCGGTGATAAAGTGAATTACAGAAGAATACTTCACGGCTTCAACAACTGGTTTGTGTTCTTTTTGCTTGCGGCGTTTGTTGTTACCTGCTGTATGACGCTTTTTATCACGGTAATGTCACATTCTCTGGGTATCACTTTTACTGAGGAGAATATTGCGACCGCGGCAAAGCTCACCTTTGGAAATGTGTTGCTTATCAGTCTGCTTTTCACACTCATTGACGCTTTGCGCAGAAAGCTTATGGTAGAACGTCCCACTAAGCGGATAGTATCGGCAGGCGAGAGGATAACAAACGGTGATTTCAGCGTGCGTATCGAGCCGCTTGGCGACAGCTATGTATATGAAAGCTTCAACAGCATTATCGAGTGCTTCAACAAGATGGCGGAGGAGCTTTCGAGCGTTGAAACGCTCCGCACGGACTTTATCGCAAACGTTTCCCATGAGCTTAAAACTCCGCTTGCGATAATGCAGAATTACGGAACTATGCTTCAATCGCCAAACCTGCCCGAAGAAAAGCGCGTTGAATACGCGAAAGGTGTTACGGACAATTCGCGCAGGCTTGCAAGTCTTATCACGAATATATTAAAGCTGAACAAGCTTGAAAATCAGCAGATATTCCCCGTATCTCAGCGTTTTGACCTAAGCGAACAGCTTTGCGAAACGCTTTTGCAGTTTGAGGAGATATGGGAGCAGAAAGGCATTGATATAGAAACGGATATCGAGGACGATGTTTATATCAATTCCGATTCCGAGCTGCTTTCTCTTGTGTGGAGCAATCTGCTTTCAAACGCGTTCAAATTCACGGAAAGCGGCGGAACGGTTTCGGTCTCGCTTACTGCTGACGAGAATTGTGCGACTGTCAGAATTTCCGATACGGGCTGCGGAATCTCACCCGAAACAGGTGCGCATATCTTCGAGAAATTTTATCAGGGCGACACCTCGCACGCAATGCAGGGAAACGGTCTGGGGCTTGCTCTTGTGAAACGCGTGGTCGACATCATGAACGGTGAGATAGCTGTTCAAAGCGAGGTCGGAAATGGCAGTGAGTTTACTGTAAAACTCAAAAGGGGTGAGAATGTTGGACTTTAAAAAGCTCATCAAGCTGCTTTATCCGCCTGTTTGGATTATTGCTCTGCTTGTGCCGCTTTGCGCGGCGGCGCTTATATTCATTTTCGTCTGCGGTTATGACACGCACCCGCTTGCTTATGCGGCGTATGTTCTTTCGTTTTACACGCTTACCGCTATCGTTATGAGGTGCATAAATACAGTGCCGAAGCATTACCGCGCTGCAAAGGAAAAAGTATACGCAAATCCTGTGGGTGAAAGGCTTATGACGGATATGCCGTTTCGCACTCATGTTTCGCTGTACGGCTCGCTTTCGATAAATCTGCTGTATGTTGCACTGAATATAGTGTCGGGATTTATGTATATGTCGGCATGGTTCTTCGTGCTTGCTTTTTATTACACGATACTCGCGGTGATGAGGTTTCTGCTGGTGCGCTTTGTAAACAGTATCGGCATAGGAAAAAGTCGCTTTAAGGAGCTGCGCCGTTCAAGGCTGTGCGGATATATCCTGCTGACCGTAAACCTTGCGCTGTCGGGCGCGGTGCTTATGATACTGTATCGGGACAAGGGCTATGAATACAACGGCATACTTATCTATGTGATGGCGCTGTACACCTTTTGGATAACAGCGGTAGCAATCAAAAATCTTATCAAATACAAGCGGTTCGGAAGTCCCGTTATGTCAATGGCGAAGATAATCAGCATGGCGGCGGCGCTTGTTTCGATGCTGTCGCTTGAAACCGCGATGTTCTCGCAGTTCGGCGCGGAGATGTCCCTTGAAGACCAGCGGCTCATGATAGCTTTGACGGGCGCGGGAGTGAGTATCGTTATAGTCACGATGTCGGTGTACAGCATCGTACGTAATTCGAGGGAAATTAAAAATATAATGGAGAATGAAACTTATGCAGAATAAAGAAACTTTCAGCTACACCTACTCTGCAAAGCAGCAGGAGGAGATAAAGAAGATACGCGAAAAATATCTGCCGAAAGAGGCGGATAAAATGGAGCAGCTTCGCCGTCTTGATGAAAGCGTAACACGAAAAGGAACGATAGTTTCGCTTGTTGTGGGAATTATCGGAACGCTTGTGATGGGTTTTGGCATGAGCTGCTGTATGGTATGGACTGACACGATGCTGATTTTAGGCATTATTGTCGGGGTCGTTGGAATTGCGGTGCTCAGCGCGGCATATCCGCTTTACAATTATGTTACGAAAAAAGAGCGCGAGAAGATCGCGCCCGAAATCATACGGCTTTCCGATGAACTTATGAAATAAGTATACCGTGCTGTTCCTGATGGGGCAGCACGGTTGTTTATTTGCGTTTTTGTTGATATCATATCTCCCGCTTCAAAAACAGGGAAAATTTGTTTTTTTCAAATTTGATAAGTCCCTCGTCGCGCAGCTTGCACAGCTCGTTTGACATTGCGCTGCGGTCTACGGAAAGGTAGTCTGCAAGCTGCTGTCGGTTGAATGGGATAGCAAACTCGCTGCTGCTGTGACGCTTTGCTTCCTCGGAGAGATATGCGAGAAGCTTTTCTCTCGTTGTGCGTCTGGACATATAGCCAAGCTTCTGCATAAGCTGTCTGTTCTTTTCGGATATCGCAAAAAACAGATTTTGTATCACCAGTGAATGAAATCTGCACGCTGTGGGACATACCGTTATAATACGTTTTACATCAAAAAACATAACGGAGCAGTCCTCAACTGCAAGCACATCGTTCATAAGTGTGCCGCTTTCGGGTGCGGCATAGGCTTCCCCGAACATCTCGCCGACGCTGACGATATTTATTATGCTGCGGCTGCCCCAGTAGTCGTCGCGCTGAATGTGCAGCTTGCCTTCGCAAAGCACGAATATGTCGTCGATGTGTTCGCCCTGCCGCAGCACATACTCGCCCTTTTTATATGTGCGAAGCCTTGCTTGCAGACAGCTCAGCATTGCGGATATCTCGCTTTCGCCTACCCCCGCAAAGAGGCAGGTGTTTTTCAGTATTGGGATAAATTTCTCCATAAACGCTCCGTTTCTGTTGTAAAAACAACCGACTTGTTAGAAATATTATAGTATAATGATATCAGAAAGTCAAGAGCTTTCGGAATTTGATATTTAGGAGAATGGCTATGATAAGAAAAATAATAAAGATAGACGAAGAAAAATGCAATGGCTGCGGGCTTTGCGCCGCTGCGTGCCATGAGGGCGCAATAGAGATGATAGACGGAAAGGCAAAGCTCACCCGCGAGGACTACTGCGACGGACTGGGTGACTGCTTGCCTGCGTGTCCCACTAATGCGATAACCTTTGAGGAGCGCGACGCGCCTGCCTACAACGAGGCGGCTGTGCTTGAGGCTAAGCAGAAGAAAGCAGGGGGGACGCTTCCGTGCGGCTGCCCCGGAACTAATTCAAAGGTGATAAAGCGCGAGGAGATATCCGCGCCTGCCACGGTAGCGGCAAGTCAGCTTTCGCAGTGGCCTGTGCAGATAAAGCTTGTTCCTGTCAATGCGCCGTATTTCGACAATGCAAGGCTGCTTGTTGCGGCGGATTGCACCGCTTTTGCTTACGGAAATTTCCACCATGAGTTTATCAGAAGCCATGTTACGCTCATCGGCTGTCCTAAGCTTGACGAGGGCGACTATGCGGAAAAGCTCACGCAGATATTTTCAAACAACAACATTAAAAGCGTGATCGTTGTTCGTATGGAGGTGCCTTGCTGCGGCGGGATAGAAAACGCCGTAAAGCGTGCGCTTCAGGCAAGCGGAAAGTTTATTCCGTGGCAGGTCGTGACTATCTCGACGGACGGAAGAATTATTGATTAAGCTGTGAAAGAATACTTCCTGCGGGAACAGATGCGCTCTGTTCCCGTGCTGCTTTTGCGGTATTTTTTCAGAAAAGGATATAGAAAGTTCACAAAAATTTGTGGAAAACAACAAAAACTATTGAAAAAAAACAGGATTTATGTAATAATATTATTAAAGAGTCGCATTTTGCGGCAATACAAAGGAGATATAAGAAAATGTCCAAGATAGTTGTTTTTGATCACCCGCTCATTCAGCATAAGATAACGCTTCTGCGCGACTGCACCACAGGTACGCGCGATTTCCGCATACTGATAGAGGAGATAGCTACGCTGATGGGCTATGAGGCGCTTCGCGACCTCCCGCTTGAAATGAAAGAGATTAAAACGCCGATAGAGAATACAACAGCGCCCGTGATAACAGGCAAGACAATTGCAGTTGTTCCGATACTGCGTGCGGGTCTTGGCATGGTAAAGGGTATACTTGCTCTTGTGCCCACTGCAAAGGTTGGACACATAGGGCTTTACCGCGACCCCGAAACGCACGCACCGCATGAGTATTACGCTAAGCTTCCCGAGAATATCGAGGAGCGCACCGTTATCCTGCTCGACCCGATGCTTGCAACAGGCGGCTCGGCTGTTGCGGCTGTGGATTACCTTAAAAAGCAGGGCGTGAAGTCGGTGAAGTTCATGAGCATCATTGCTGCGCCCGAGGGACTTGCGGCGCTTATTCAGGCGCACCCCGATATCGAGATATACTGCGGACACCTTGACGAGAAGCTTAACGAGAACAAATATATCGTTCCCGGACTCGGCGACGCAGGCGACCGTATCTTCGGCACGATGTAAGCGCGGGGAGCGATACGAAATGAAGATACTTTTTATTGGCGACGTAGTGGGAAAGCGCGGCTGTGAGGCTCTGCAAAAGCGGCTTTTTGCCATTAAGCAGGCTTGCGGCGCGGAGCTTGTTATCGTGAACGGCGAGAACTCCGCCGAGGGCAACGGTATCACGGCGCACTCGGCAGGAATGATATTTGACGCGGGCGCGGATATAATCACGACAGGTAACCACTGTTTCCGCCAAAAGGGCATAGAGGAGGAGCTGGAGCGCAACGAGCGAATCATACGTCCCGCGAACTACGATGACGAGGTGTTTGGCAAGGGAGTTTGCGAGCTTGACTGCGGTGCTTACAGTATTGCGGTGATAAATCTGCTTGGAACTACCTATATGCAGCCGCTTGAAAATCCGTTCAAGTGTGCGGACAGGCTGCTTGAAAAGCTTAGCTCGCGGATAGTTATCGTTGATTTCCATGCGGAGGCTACCTCCGAAAAGCGTGCGATGGGATACTATCTCAGCGGCAGAACGACTGCTGTGCTGGGAACTCACACCCATGTTACCACTGCGGACGAGCAGATAATAAACGGGACGGGTTACATCACCGATGTGGGAATGACAGGCCCGAAGGAGTCTGTGCTGGGCGTTGAAAAGGAGATAATAATCGAGCGTTTTCTTACCTATTATCCCAAGCGCCATATTTTTGCGGGCGGCGATATCGAGATAAACGGAGTTTGCCTTGACGTAGACCGCAAGAGCGGAAAATGTCTTTCTATAGAGCGAGTGAGGGAAATTGTGAGCGTTTAAACGCGAAATGAATATATTGTATTATTCATGTTGTTTATTTAAAAAATATGCGGACGGGGCTTCCGTCCTATATCCGAGGTGATGATATGAACTCTATTACGATAAAGCAGCTTAATGAAAGTGCAAGAAATGCAGAGCAGATGGTGCGTGAGAGCGAGCAGCGCTATGCCGACGCGCTCGAAGCGGCTGCCGAGCGTATCTACAACGAGCGTGAAACGCGCCCTGTCGTGCTGGTTTCGGGGCCAAGCGGCTCGGGAAAGACTACCAGCGCAAACCGTATTGCGCGTATTTTAAAGGACAGGGGCTGCGGCGCACATTCTATTTCGATGGATAATTATTTCAAGACGCTTACAAAGGCAGAGCTTGAGCTGTGCGAACGCGGCGAGTTCGATTTTGAGTCGCCCATGCGCCTAGATGTGGATCTGTTCAAGGAGCATCTTGAAAAGCTTTCGCGGTGCGAAAGGATAGATGTTCCGAGCTTTGATTTTGCGAAACAGCAGAGTATCAAGGGTATGCCGCTCCAGATAAAGCGCGGTGATATCGTTATTCTTGAGGGAATACACGCGCTTAATCCGTTAGTTACGGGCGAGAGCGAAAGCTATACTACCTGTGTTTACGTCAGCGTGAGAACGCGTCTTGAGGCTGACGACGGCGAGCTTCTTCACCCGTCGAAGATTCGCCTTATGCGCCGACTGATGCGCGATAAGCTGTATCGCGGCAGAAGCTTGCCCGAAACGTTTGAGTTCTTCCGTTCCGTGGAGCGAGGAGAGAATCTGTACATCATGCCGTTCAAGTACCGCGCGGATTTTGACATTGATACGCTGGTGCCCTATGAGCCGCTTATCTACCGCGATATTCTGCTGCCCGAGCTGGAAAAGGCTGCGACAGAATACAAGGATTATGAGCGTTATGCGGATATCGAGCAGTTTTTGAAGCAGCTTTCATCACTAAGCAGAGATATCGTTCCCGAGTTTTCGCTGATAAGGGAGTTTATCTAAAAGTATGGAAAATTGCACATAACTCAGGCAAAATATTTGTTTATTATTACAGCTTGATTTTGTTAACATTTTGTAATATAATATGTATTGTAATCATGTGTGGAATCGTATTCACACGGGTTTTCACTAAATTTTTTGGAGGTTTTAACTATGAAGATTTCTAAGATCCTTGCTTCTGTTGCTGTTGCTTCTCTTGCAGCAGGTGCAGTTGCTGCTACAGCTAGCGCGTACAATGGTTACATTTCTTTCCAGAATACTGCGTGGACTTTCCGTAATTCTTTTGATGATGCTACTTACGGTGCTGCTTCTGATTTCCATGCAGACAAGATCATCATGTGGGGTAACAACTCCGACGCTACATGGCCTGATTTAGTTGACGAGCACTATGACTGGACAATCAAGGGCTATGTTTTTGACGCTAACTACACAGACGTTGAGATCACAGGCGACGGTACATACACAGTATCCGCTGATGGTTTTGACTGGTCTCGTGATGGCGCTACTGCTTTCAACTTTATCCAGATCAGCACTGATATCCCCGCAGGTGGCGCTGTTATCTCTGACGCTAAGGTAATCATCGACGGCGAAGTTACTGCAACTATCGCAGAGCCCGCAATCGAGGACGGCGACTATCTGAGAGTTAGTGCTGTAAACTGCTGGAATGATACAATTCCTGCTTACACAGGTGCATACCCCACAGAGTCTGTTGCAGTTGAGTTCACAGTAACAGGTCTTGATGCTGAGGGTGGCGATGCTGCTGACGGCGATGCTGCTGGTTCTACCGACGGCGCTACAGGCGAGGACAAGAACTCCGCTGATACAGGCGTTGAGGGTGTAGCTGCTGTTGCTGGTCTTGCTATCGTAGCAGGCGGCGCAATGCTCCTCTCCAAGAAGAGAAAGTAATCTCTTTTCGGTTTTAAACTGAAACAATAATGGCGCGGTGTTGCATTTGCAGCACCGCGTTTTTTGTTTATCCTCATGCTTCCCTCATATTTCCCGCACTTCCTGCATAAAAATGTGAAAAAGGAAATGTCAAAGAAATATGAGCTATAGGGGGGAACAGTTTGAAAACGAAATCAGGCTTAATTGAGGAAGCAAATCAAGAAAGATGTGTCATACTTGGTCAATATATAGTTGAAAACAGCGCAACCGTGCGCAGTACAGCCAAGAAGTTCGGAATAAGCAAAAGCACGGTGCATCAGGATATTACCACAAAGCTGTCGCAGGTGAACCGTAAGCTTCACGACGAGGTGAAGCTGGTACTTGAGCAGAACAAACAGGAGCGTCATCTTCGCGGCGGTCAGGCGACTAAAGAGAAATACGCTGCCAAAAAAGCAAAATAGAAGTACATAAAAACACCCCAAAGAATCTTTGGGGTGCTGTTTTTATCTGCGCTGTTTTGCGGCGTAGGACAGCGTCATAAGGCTGTCTGTGAGATGCACGTTTTCAACGTTTGCATCGGGGAAATCGAACAAAATATCGTAATGTGTGAAGTTCCAGAAAGCGTTTATGCCAAGCGACATAAGCTTTTCAACGGTAGGCTTTGCGTCTGCGCGGGGAATACAAAGCACCGCCATAGTGGGCTTGTTTTCGGCGCAGAACTTTTCAAGCGTATCGGTATGCTGTATTTTGATGCCGCTTATCTCAACGTTTTCCATAGCAGTATTGCTGTCGAATATTCCTGCAAGCTCATAGCCGTATTTCGCGAAGTCTATGTGCATGGTCAGCGCACGTCCTAGATTACCTGCACCGATAAGAATTATCTTTTCAGTGATGTCTATACCAAGTATCTTAGCGATCTCATCGCGCAGTTCGGCAACGTTATAGCCGTAGCCCTGCTGTCCAAAGCCGCCGAAGCAGTTGAGATCCTGACGGATCTGTGAGGCGGTAAGGCGCATCATCTCGGAAAGCTCGCGCGAGGATATTTTTGTGATATCCTGCTTCAGAAGCTGTCCCAGAAAGCGGTAGTAGCGGGGAAGTCGGCGTATTACGGAATTTGAAATATTGTTGTTCTTTTGCATTGTACACCGTCCTTATCGGGGGAGTTTTTTCGCAGTAAATAGTGTTGTGTTTTTACCAAGACGAACAAGAAAGTATCAGATACAAGGAAACTGTGAAACGGCAAGGCTTTGTGCCTGCCGTTATGCAGTTGACGCAGTAGGTGATGCTTTATTGTTTGTCTTAATTTTACATCATTGCTGCGAGGCGCTTATTAATCTCAACGAGGAAGTCCTCTGTGTTTACCTTGCGCTTGTTTTCGAGGGTAGAGAGCACATACAGGTCGCCTGTCATTACGCCCTCCTCAATGGTCTGTACAGTAGCCTTTTCAAGCTTCTCTGCGTAAGCTGTAAGCTCAGGGATATTGTCAAGCTCGCCTCTCTTTTTCAGAGCGCCTGTCCATGCGAAGATGGTAGCAACGGAGTTTGTGGAGGTCTCCTCGCCCTTGAGGTGCTTGTAGTAGTGGCGTGTAACGGTGCCATGAGCAGCCTCATACTCATAAACGCCATCGGGAGAAACCAGCACGGAAGTCATCATGCCCAAGCTGCCGAATGCTGTAGCTACCATGTCGGACATAACATCACCGTCGTAGTTCTTGCAAGCCCAGATATAGCCGCCCTCAGAGCGTACTACTCTTGCAACAGCGTCGTCGATGAGGGTGTAGAAATACTCGATGCCTGCCGCCTCGAACTTAGCCTTGTACTCAGCCTCATAGATATCAGCGAAGATATCCTTGAATGTGTGGTCGTACTGCTTGGAAATGGTATCCTTTGTAGCGAACCAAAGATCCTGCTTTGTGTCGAGAGCGAAGTTGAAGCAAGCTCTTGCAAAGGAAGCGATAGAGCCGTTGATGTTGTGCAGACCCTGAATGATACCGTCAGAGCCGTTGAATGT
Organism: Oscillospiraceae bacterium; assembly: GCA_045591905.1. Classification (GTDB taxonomy): domain Bacteria; phylum Bacillota; class Clostridia; order Oscillospirales; family Ruminococcaceae; genus CAG-115. The sequence continues at coordinate 9,845 of JAZNTS010000250.1, forward strand.
GTGGATAAGCTGACGTGTTTCGTTTCCGTCCTTGTCGGTAACGAGCAGCTCGCACTTGGAGCCGTCAGCGACTTTCATCTCGCTGTTTTTGTAAACATCGCCGTAAGCGTGACGTGCGATAGTGATGGGCTTTGTCCATGTGGGGATAAGGGAGTTTATGCCCTTGCAGATGATGGGTGCGCGGAAAACTGTGCCGTCGAGGATAGCACGGATAGTACCGTTGGGGGACTTCCACATCTCCTTGAGGTCATACTCTGTCATGCGCTGTGCGTTGGGAGTGATGGTAGCACACTTAACTGCAACGCCGTATTTCTTGGTAGCGTTTGCGGAGTCGATAGTGATCTGGTCGTTTGTTTCGTTTCTCTTAACAAGACCGAGGTCGTAGTACTCTGTCTTGAGGTCAACATAGGGGGTGATAAGGATATCCTTTATCATCTTCCAGATGATTCTGGTCATTTCGTCGCCGTCCATCTCTACGAGAGGGGTGGTCATTTTGATCTTTTCAGCCATTTTTGTTATTTCCTTTCAATTGTGATTTTTTAAGGGGTCGTGATATTAAAAAGGTTATCAGCTGCGAGGGTGGTTAATTCAGCGAGTCGCTCGTCTGGACTTTTGCCTGACGCTGCGGTAAGAATAAACAGCGGATAGCTGTCGCTGTCAATGTCGATATAACCTATCTTCGCTGTGCCTGCCATCAGCTTTGATATTTCACTGCAGAGGGAGCTGATATCATCGGCAGTGCTGCTCAGCATATCAACGCTAACAACCGCATTTTTAAGTGTCGGATAGTTCAGCTCGGAAAGAGCGTACAAAAGCTCATCTTTTGAGCATTTGTAATCCACCTCTGCCACATAGCCGCCCTCGATAAGCTCATCTACCATACCGAGCCAGAATAATTCTGCCTGCTCATCTACATCGCCGTCATTCATGATATCTTGAATTTCTTCGGCGTCTATGCCACGTTCTTCATAGCGTTCTGCATTACGCTTAAAATGTTTTTTGGGATTGGAGAGCATATCGTCTATGGCGTTGAGCACATTTGTATCGCCGCCGCAGATTATGACAGCAATATCATGGATATAACGGAAGTCGTTTTTAGGTCTTTTGCAAAATAGTTTCGAGAAAAATCCCATTCCTGTATTTTACAGCTCCTTTCAAAATCCGTGCTTAATTGTTCGCCTTGAATACATCAGCAACGTCGCTGATGGTGATGAACGCGGTGGGGTCTACCTCATGCACGACGTTTCTCATGCGAGTTATCTGAAAACGGTTTACAACGAAGTAAACGATGGTCTTTTCAGCGCCCGAGTAGCCGCCCTTTGCCGCAACGCGGGTAGCGCCGCACTCGAATACATCGGACAGCACCTTGCAAATATCGTCGGGGGAGGTGGTTACTATCATCGCGCACTTTGCGCGGTCGAGACCGTCAACGATGAAGTCAACGGCTTTAAGTCCCATAGCGTATGTAATAATAGAGTACAGCGGAAGTATCCAGCTATTGATAAGTACGCCTGCTATTATGTACAGAATGATATTGTAAATCATCACGAATGTGCCAACGGTAATGCCGAGTTTTTTCGCGAAAACCACTGCCATTACCTCGATACCGTCCATTGCGCCGCCGAAGCGTATCGCGGTACCGCTTCCGATCCCCGATATGATACCGCCGAACAGCGCGCACAGAAGCAGATCTTGCTCTGCAAGCGGGGAGGCGATGCTCACGTCAATCGGAAGTACATCGGTTATCAGCCAAGCCATAACGGAGTAGATGATTACCGTGTATATCGCGTTTACCGTAAATGTAAGTCCCTGTTTTTTTAGTCCGTACAGGAACAGCGGAATGTTCAGGATTATCAGGAACACCGACAGAGTAAGCGGCGTTACCTGCGCAAGCAGCATTGAAGTTCCCGAAATACCGCTGTCGTATAGATTCACGGGATTCAAGAAACAGGTGATGCCGAAAGCGTTGATGATGCCTGCCACTGTCAGCATTATAAAATTGCGGAGCTTGAATTTTTCTCTGAACTTTTTCATTTTCGCCTTTCGTTTGTATGCGTGTTTATGCAGCTGCGGTCACTGGCTCAAACTGTTCTTAAGAACAGAAAGAAGTGTACAGATGCAAGGAAACGGTACCGCCGCTGTACTTTGTGTACAGCAAGCGTGCCGCTGACGCCGCAGATGTGTGCTTATTTCTGCTCTTTTGTCATGTTGAGCAGACCGCCTGCAAGTATCATTGCCTTGCCGCGCTCGGAAAGCTCGCACTTTACGTCCTACTTTTCGCCCTTTGTCTTGTTTTCAACAACGATAGCGCCATTGTTTGCGATGATGTTGCGGATATCAGCGATGAGCAGCTCGTCGCCCTGTGCGATCTTCTCGTAATCAGCCTCGTTCACGAACTCAAGGGGCAGAATACCGTTGTTGATGAGGTTCTGTCTGTGGATACGTGCGAAGCTCTTGCAGATGATAGCCTTTACGCCGAGGTAGAGGGGAGCAAGCGCCGCGTGCTCTCTGGACGAGCCCTGACCGTAGTTTGCGCCGCCCACGATGATGGAAGCGCCTGCTTCCTTAGCTCTCTTGGGGAATGTTTCGTCGCATACTGTGAAGCAGTACTCTGAGATAGCGGGGATATTGGAGCGCAGGGGCAGTATCTTTGCGCCTGCGGGCATGATGTGGTCTGTTGTGATGTTGTCCTCGACCTTAAGTGTAACACCGCACTCGATGGAGTCAGCGAGGGGCTTGTTTACAGGGAACGGCTTGATGTTCGGGCCGCGGAGCACCTCAACAGCGGGAGCCTCCTCCACACTTGCGGGGGGAGTAACCATGTTATCGTTGATGAGGAACTTTTCGGGCATGATGTAGGGAGGCATCTCGCCGATGGTTCTGGGATCGGTAAATACGCCTGTGATAGCGGAGATAGCGGCTGTTTCGGGAGAAACAAGGTAGATCTGACCGTCCTTTGTGCCGCTTCTGCCGAGGAAGTTACGGTTGAATGTACGCAGGGAAACGCCCTTG
>JAZNTS010000251.1:0-11732 GCA_045591905.1 Oscillospiraceae bacterium
TGCTGCCGTGCTCTGCCGACGACATCAGCCGCGCGAATCCAAGCTCCATGCCGCGGCGGTTGAGCTGCCCTGTCATGATGTCCTGTATAGACATATTTATAAGCCTGTTCTGCTTTCGCGTCATATCGAGAGCGCTGTTGACATTTCTAAGCCAGCTGCGGTAAACAAGGTCTATTTTGCGCCCGTCAAAAGGCTGACGCAATACAGCGTAGCCAAGCGGTATTTCTCCTGTGTGCACCGAAGAAAAATAGTATACTGAAGGCGCTTTGCTTTCTTCGAACATCTGCGGCAGCATCAGCGATTGCTTGAAGCATTCGACGTTGTCGTTTGCATAGCCTGTTCCATCGCCCTGCTGCGCGTGAACCACCGTTTTCATAGTATCCGAATAGCCGTGCGGAATATCTTGCTCTATATCCAGCCAATTGCGATTGAGGCACAGATAAAAATCTTTGTAAGGCTTTATGAGATAAGTCATTGCGTGTATGCCGTCAAGGCAGCCCTGCACGGTATTTGCCGCAGATATGCGTTCATACATATAGCTTTCGTGAAGCATACCGATATCACCGAAATCAGCGGAGCCTTTTTCACCCCAGTCGCGGTTGACGATATACATATTGCGCTTGAATATCTGTTTAAATTTGCGCAGATCGTTGCTGCAGCCGCAGCTCATGCCTGCGTGAAGATGGCTCTCGCGGCGAATGGCAAGCTCGATCTCTGCTTCCGATGGTTCTATCGCAGAGTGTATCATCTGCACAGCCTTTGCTGCTGCTATAGGAGCGTCGGGGAAAAACGATGTAATGGAAGTATCGCTCATAACGCCCTCGTGAGTTACATCAAAGCCTGTCACTATAATATCCTGCGGCACGCGAAGACCTCTCTCTTCAAGGCGGTGCACCAGTCCAAGCGCTGCGTAGTCGCCCGTGCATATCACCGCGTCGGGGCGTTTCAGCTCTCCGTCAGCTATCCTGTCGGCAAGCTGAGCGCCGCTTGTATACCAAAAGTCGCCGTAAAAGATGTGATCCTGCGGCACTGTAGCTCCGCGCGCATTCATTTCGTCAACAAAGCCCGAAAGTCTGTTTTCGGCAACTGTGTCACCCTGCATACCTGTGAGGCAATAAACTGTTTTGCAGCCGTGCACGTCCAGCACATGGCTTGTTATCTCGCGAAAAACACTGTAATCATCTACTGTTACAGTGGGATAATCGCCAAGCGGCATACCTACCGAAATCACGGGCGCTTTGCACCCTGATTTTAACTTGCGCTCGATATATTTCACCACTTCGGTTTCTCTGTCCTCGGTCAGCGGAATGGTATCAACTATCACGCCGTCCAGCATATCGAAATTTATCGCCTCAAAGATGTTCAGCTCTCCTTTGAGATAATCCTTGAAATAGCTGCAAACCTGCACCATTGGCGCAAACACCGCAACGTTGTAGCCGTAGCTTTCGCACTGTGAAAATACGCCCTCAAGCACGCGTTGGGCATTAACATATTCGGGAAATGCCGTAATAAGTCCGATAAGCTTTCGTTTACCCATACTTCACCTCGCAAGTTAATATTAACTCAATAATAAGTATATCACAATCCCAAACAAAAAGCAACCTAAAAAAAGCAGGTACAGCACAGCGGCTGTACCCTAAAATAAGAAAGTTTAACTATGAAAGCTGAGTTGTTATTCCTTTACCGAGCCTGTCACAAGATTGCTGTAAATGGATTTCTGCAAACAAAGGAAAATGACAAGCGAGGGGATTATGCAGATGATGATACCTGCAAAGATGATCTCCCACTGCGCTCCGTAAGGACCTATAAATCGGTACAGTGCTGTAGATACCACAGCAAGATCATCACTTGGCATATAAAGATTTGCTGTGTAGAAATCGTTGTATATAGACACGAACTTTATGACAAGTACCGTAGCGATCGCGGGGCGGAGCATGGGGAGGATTATGCTCCAGTACACCCGCGGATAGCTGGCGCCGTCGAGAATTGCACTCTCGTCCAGCGAAACGGAGATATTGTCGAGAAACTGCATGAAGATATAGATAGAAACGATATCCGTGCCTATGTAGAGTATACACGGAGCGGCAAGGCTGTCGTAAAGTCCGAGCTTGCTGACTATCTGAAAGACTGTTACCTGCATTGAAATGTTAGGCAGCAGCGCAGCAAACAGAAACACTGTTTTTACCGCTCTGGTGAACAGCGTTTTGAAGCGCTGCAGCACAAACGCTGTCATGGTTCCTGTGACGATGGTGCCAAAGCAGGAAACGGCAAGTATTATTGCGGTGTTGAGAAGTCCGCGCATTACATTTCCGTTGAGGAAAGCTGTTTTAAAGTTAGACCACTGCGGAACAGCAGGGAATGCAAAAACGTTGGTGCTGATATATTCGTCATGCGTTTTGAATGCGCCGATAAGTACAACGGCAAGCGGAACAACTACCATAAGGCAGCATACGCACAAAAACACATATTTCATGACCTGCCAAAAAATTCTGACTGTCTTCGGGGTCTCCTTAAATCCGTAGCGTTTTCTTACGCAAACGGTGTCTATGTTTTTGCTCATTGCGTCACTTCCTTTCCTTGAAGCAGAGCTTCTGAACTGCTGTGATTACAAGGATTATCGCAAGCAGCACTACCGCCATAGCGGAGGCAAGTCCTACCTTTTGATACTTGAACGCAGTTTCTATCGTCTTTATGACAAAGGTGCTCGTGCCGCTTCGTCCGCCCGTGATGATATACGGTATTTCGAAAACGGAAGCCGCGCCCTTTATTGCAAGGATAAGCTGCAACGCTACTATGGGCCTTATGCTGGGGAATATTATGTATCTGAAGCGCTGCCATGAGTTTGCGCCGTCAAGGTCGGCAGCTTCGTAGATGTCGGGCGAGATAGACTGTATCGCGCCGATAAACATTATTATATCAAAGCCTATGTATCGCCATATCGAAGCAAATACAAGGCAGAAATTTACGATACCCTGATCCGATAGCCATCTTATCGGCTCTGCGCCGAACAGTGCCAAAATACTGTTTAGTGTGCCCTCGGTGTTTGTGATGCCGTCGCCTTTCTGGAAGAATCGGCGGAAAATAAGTGAAACGGCAACGCCGTTCATCATATAAGGGAAGAAAAGCACTCCCTTGAAAAAGTTTGCGAATTTTATTTTTGAGCAGAGAACGACTGCTATAAGCATTGCAAATGCAAGCTGAATAAACGAGCCAAACATATAATAGATACTGTTGGCAAAGGTCTTGAGATAGCTTTCGTCTGTGAAAAGCCTGATATAGTTGTCAAAGCCTACCCACTCAGGATTTACGCCCAGTTGATCACGCTTCTGAAAGCTGAATATTCCCATGTTTATCGCGGGGATTATCGTAAACAGCACCAGCAGCGTTAGCGGTATAAGCAGAAACAGCAGAGTTGTCATGTATTTCTGCCCGGTATAGCCCTTGAGCCATTGTGCGAGTGTGCGCTTTTTCTGTGCTTCACTAGCCATTGTGTCGTTTCCTTTCAGTGGAATTAAGCCATTCGGAGGAGGGTGGTACAATACCCTCCCCAAAACAGCTCATGAGAGAAAAACAGAAATTGGGTTATTGTTGTATTGTTATATGCGATCTAAGCTATTATGTAATAGATCAGTTTGCGGCGAGGTATGCCTCAAGGTCAGCGTTCGCATCGCGTGTTGCTGCCCACTTGGAGTTTGCTTTTGCAAAAATATCCTTCATTGTATCCTTGCTGTCGCCTGCGAAAGCTGCCTCGGCGATCAGGATCTTGAAGTTTGCGGCGTCGCCTTCCCATGTGCCGACCTCGGAATCCTTGTTGATAGCGTCCCAAACGCCAACAAGTCCCTCGGGTGCGGTCTCGGTCACAAAGAACTCACAGTCGGAGAAAGCTTCGAGGTAATCAGGCATAGCAGAGCCTTTAAGTGTTCCTACAGAGCCCTCTGCCTGTGCAAAGCCCGAGTCTTCGATGAACCATGTGATGTACTTCTTGCCAAGCTCCTTTACAGCAGAGTCGGAATTCTTGTTCACGCCCATGCAGTAGTCGGAGGTAGACTCAGCGTATTGCTTGCCGTTTACATTAAAGGGTGCAGGCATATAGCCGATATCGTCGGGGTTTTCGCCAGCTTCCTTGAACTGGGATACTGCCCAGCTTCCCATTACCATGGTAGCGATCTTGCCCTCATTGATGAACTTCTTGGAGCCTTCCCAGTCGGAGGACATGGGGTCAGCCTCGATAAGCTCGGGGTTGCTGTAGATATCAAACATCAGCTCGTATACTTCCCAATATGCATCGCCGTCAACGAAAAGGTCACGCTTTGCTGTGAGAATGTCGTTCTCATATGTTGCGCTGCCCGAAGCGGAGTTTACGAGAGAGGGCCACTGGGTCAGTGTCCAGCTTGCGTCAGCGTAGTTTGTGTAGTAGGGGATAGCATCTGTGTTTGCAGCGATAAGCTCAAGAGCCTTGACAAAATCCTCGGGGGTCTTGGGAAGCTCGGTCACGCCTGCTTCTTTCCATATTCTCTTGTTGTAGCAGATACCGCCGCTGATAGTACCGAGATGCGCAAGACCGTAAACTGTGTTGTCAAACATCTTCTTGTCAGCCCAGTTGTACTTTGCGGAAAGCTCGTTGTAGCTTCCGAGCGGCTCGAAGAAGTTGGAGAGATCCTCAAGCTTTACGGAGTCGGGTATCATAAGGACATCGCCGTAATCCTTGGTGTTCATCATAGTAGCAACGTCAGTTGCGTAGTCGGTAAATCCCTGGTAAACTACCACGCAGTTGTTGGCTTTCTCGAATGCGTCAGTCATAGCGTCGAGAGAGCCGTCTTCGATGCGGTCGGTGCGGTGAGTGAGCACTGTAAGAGTGAGCTGTTCGCCTGTTGGGGTATTACCGGTATCGCCGGTGCTGTTGTTGGTCGTTGTGCCGCTTCCTGTGTCTGAGCCGTCAGAACTTGTTCCGCTTGTTGCGTTGTTTGCACAGCCTGTTACGCCAACCATAGTTGCGGCAACAAGTATGCTTGCCAAAAGTCTTTTGAATTTCATAATATTCCTCCTAAACATGAAAAAGGGTTTTGCATTAACCTTGCGCCAAATAGCTGTATTTACTTTATGTTAAGTTTAACAGCGGTTAATGTAGTTATGATTATAGCTTAATATTAACTTTATGTCAATAGCTTTACGGAAAGTTTATACAAATTCACATTTTTGGCGAAATACCTTTGTGCGCTTTAAACAAAGAGGGTGGAAATACATTATAATAATGAAACAGTATCTTTTGTAATGCCATGTAGCAGGATGCGCGCGCAAGAAAGATGATGTGAGTTTTTAAAGTTTATATAAACTAAACGGCACGTATTTGTGTATAAAAACAAGTGTACCTGACGAACTCATGTTTATTTGTGGCTGATTGTATAACTGCTGTGTCCATCAAAATTGCGTGAGAAAAATCTAAAAACCACTTGAAATTTACATCAAAGCGTGATATAATACAATTACAATTTAACAGACGGGAGCTTGTGTTACAGGCTGAGAGGGAGATGTGATCTCCGACCGATAACCTGATTTGGATAATGCCAACGTAGGGACGACTGTGACAGCGCTGACGCTGACACGTCAGTGCAGAAGACATATGCACAACTGGAGCTATCGAGATCGGTAGCTCCTTTTTTTGTTGCAAAAAAGGAGGAACATCATGTACAAAACACAGATGGAAGCGGCAAGAAAAGGTATTGTCACAAAGGAGATGGAGATTGTTGCGAAAAAGGAATACCGCACAGCCGAGGAGATACGGGAGCTTGTCGCAAAGGGACAGGTCGCTATCTGCGCAAACAAGCTCCACAAGTGCATCGAGCCAAACGGCGTAGGCTCGATGCTCCGCACGAAGATCAACGTAAATCTCGGTGTTTCGAGGGACTGCAAGGATTACGACATCGAGATGGAAAAGGTGATGGCGGCGGTGGATATGGGCGCAGAGGCAATTATGGATCTCTCCTCTCACGGCAACACACAGCCGTTCAGACAGAAGCTTGTGGCGGAATGTCCTGCTATGATAGGCACTGTTCCCGTTTATGACAGCGTTATTCATTATCAGCGTGACCTTGCAACGCTCACCGCAAAGGATTTTATTGACGTTGTAAGGCTCCACGCAGAGGATGGCGTGGACTTTGTAACGCTTCACTGCGGAATTACACGCAAAACAATTGAGCAGATAAAACAGCACAAGCGCAAGATGAACATTGTATCCCGCGGCGGCTCTCTTGTGTTTGCGTGGATGAGTATGACGGGCAACGAAAACCCATTCTACGAGTATTTTGACGAGATACTGGATATCTGCCGTGAGTATGATGTGACAATCTCGCTCGGTGACGCCTGCCGCCCCGGCTGTCTTGCCGACGCAAGCGATGTGTGTCAGATTGAGGAGCTTGTGCGCCTCGGTGAGCTGACAAAAAGAGCTTGGTCAAAGGACGTTCAGGTGATGATAGAGGGACCGGGACATATGCCGCTTGACCAGATAGCCGCAAACATGAAGATACAGCAGACGCTCTGCATGGGAGCGCCGTTCTATGTTCTCGGTCCGCTGGTTACGGACATCGCACCCGGTTACGACCATATCACATCTGCCATTGGCGGTGCTGTTGCGGCGATGAACGGTGCGGCATTCCTGTGCTATGTGACCCCCGCGGAGCACCTCGCTCTCCCGAATGTAGAGGACGTAAAGCAAGGCATTATCGCATCTAAGATAGCCGCTCACGCCGCTGATATCGCAAAGCATATCCCCCACGCAATTGATATAGATAACGAGATGGCTGACGCTCGCAGAACATTCGACTGGGACAAGCAGTGGGAGTGCTCCATCGACCCTGAAACTGCGAAGAAGATACGCGATGACAGAAAGCCTGAAATTGAGGAAAGCTGTTCGATGTGCGGCAAATTCTGCGCCGTTAGGAGCATGAACAAGGCGCTCTCGGGCGAGTATATCGACATTTTGTGAGGTGTGTAATGGTTAAGATAAACGGAGAATGTATTGAAAGTATTGCAGGTAAAACCGTTACGGAGTATCTCGCTGAAAGCGGCTACGACGCAAAGCGTGTTGCGGTGGAGCTTAACTGCGATATCCTGCCGAAAGCGCAGTATGACAGCACCGTGCTCCACGACGGCGACAGTGTTGAAGTCGTAAGCTTTGTTGGGGGCGGCTGATATTGACAAAGTATGAATGGTACAACGCCCTCGAACAGCGGCACGGAGCGGAGTTGCAAAGGAGATTTTCCGCGGCTTCGGTGGCAGTGTGCGGTCTGGGCGGTCTTGGCTCGAATGTAGCGATTGCGCTCGCAAGAGCAGGTGTGGGAAAGCTCCACCTCATCGACTTTGACAGGGTGGATATTTCAAATCTGCACCGTCAGCAGTACGGAGTTTCACAGCTCGGAATGTACAAGACCGATGCCATGAAGCAGATACTTTACGAGATCAACCCCTACTGCGAAGTGGTGACAGATGCGGTGCGGCTGAACGACGAAAACCTCTCGCTTATTGCGGAGTGCGGTATCGTCTGCGAGTGCTTCGACAATGCGGAGTGCAAGTCGATGCTTGTGAACGGAGCTTCGGAGCTATACCCTGAAAAGTACATAGTTGCGGCTTCGGGAATGTCGGGACTTCACACAGGCAATACGATTCAGACGAAAAAGTTCGGAAAGCGACTCTACATCTGCGGCGATGGTATGAACGATGTATCAGAGGACGGCACACTTTTTGCCCCTCGTGTAATGCTCTGCGCCGCACATCAGGCGAACACAGTTCTGCGTATCATCGCAGGCGAATTTGAAGTATAGAAAGGATTTACACTATGAATAATGATAAATTGGTTCTGGGCGGACACGAATTTAACTCGCGCTTTATTTTAGGCTCGGGAAAGTATTCCCTCAACCTTATTGAAGCGGCTGTGCGTGACGCGGGCGCGGAGATAATTACCCTTGCGGTGCGCCGTGCAAACACAAAGGAACAGGAGAATATCCTCGACTACATACCAAAGGGAGTGACGCTCCTGCCTAACACCTCGGGCGCAAGAACCGCGGAGGAGGCTGTGCGTATCGCACGGCTTGCAAGAGAAATCGGTTGCGGCGACTTTGTGAAGATTGAAATTATGAAAGACAGCAAATATCTGCTTCCAGACAATAATGAAACTATCAAGGCTACAGAAATTCTCGCAAAAGAGGGCTTTGTGGTGCTTCCGTATATGTACCCCGACCTGTATGCGGCTCGCGACCTTGTGAGTGCAGGTGCGGCGGCTGTAATGCCGCTTGCGGCGCCCATCGGCTCAAACAAGGGGCTTGCCACGAGGGAGTTTATTCAGATACTTGTTGACGAGATAGACCTCCCCGTCATCGTTGACGCGGGAATCGGCAGACCCTCACAGGCTTGCGAGGCTATGGAGATGGGCGCGGCGGCAATCATGGCTAACACCGCTCTCGCAACAGCAGGCGACCTTCCTATGATGGCGGCGGCATTCAAGAACGCTGTCGAGGCTGGTCGAAAAGCTTATCTCTCGGGGCTGGGACGAGTGCTTACAAGAGGCGCTTCAGCCTCCGACCCGCTGACGGGATTTCTCCACGATTGAGGTGCATGATGGATAACAGATTTTTTGTAGACGGAGAGCACCTTTCGCCCTCTGCCCTCCTGAAGAAACACCGTCTTGAAACCGACCCCGCAAGCCGCGCTGATCACATGAAATATATGGACGGAATGGAGCGCATAAGCTCCGACATTATGGAAAAGGTGCTGTCTGAAATGAACAGCTATGACTATACGCGCTACACCGCAAAGGACGTAAGGTTGGCACTGGAGCACGAAAACTGCACCATCGAGGACTTCAAGGCGCTTCTCTCCCCTGCCGCAGAGCCGTTTTTAGAGCAGATGGCACAGCGCGCAAGGCTTGAAACATCGAAGCACTTCGGCAATACGGTGTATATGTTCACGCCGCTGTATATTGCGAATTACTGCGAGAATTACTGCGTCTACTGCGGCTTCAACTGCTACAACGACATCAACCGCATGAAGCTGAATATGGAGCAGATAGAGCACGAAATGAAGATAATCTCCGACAGCGGAATGGAGGAGATACTCATTCTCACAGGCGAAAGCAGAGCGCAGAGCGATATTCGGTATATTGGCGAAGCCTGCAAGCTTGCAAGAAAATATTTTCGCATGGTTGGACTGGAGATATATCCCGTCAACACCGAGGAGTACAGGTATCTCCACGAATGCGGCGCGGATTATGTTACTGTATTTCAGGAGACCTACGACAGCGACCGTTATTCAGAATTACATCTATTAGGACACAAGCGTGTCTATCCCTACCGCTTCGAGGCACAGGAGCGTGCGCTTATGGGCGGCATGAGAGGAGTTGCATTCTCTGCGCTGTTAGGCTTGTCCGATTTCCGCAAGGACGCTCTTGCAAGTGCCTTGCACGTCTATTTCCTGCAAAGAAAGTACCCTCATGCGGAGATGTCGCTGTCCTGTCCCAGACTTCGCCCCATAATCAACAATGACAGCATAGACCCTCTTGATGTTCACGAAACACAGCTTTGCCAGATACTCTGCGCCTACCGCATATTTCTGCCCTTTGTGGGAATTACGGTGTCCTCGAGGGAGAGCGAATCTTTCCGCAACGGTATCGTGAAGATTGCCGCAACAAAGGTCTCCGCAGGAGTTTCCACAGGCATCGGCGACCACGAAAGCAAGTACAACGGCAAAGAAACGGACGGCGAACAGGGCGACGAGCAGTTTGAGATAAACGACGGCAGAAGCCTTGATGTTATGTACAGGGACATCGCCGCCGAGGGCTTACAGCCTGTTCTCAACGACTATATCTATATGTGAGGTGCGTATGAAAAAGCTTGATACAACGATGTATTTTATTACAGACAGCACGTTCTGCGGCGAGGAAGAATTTCTCCGCCGTGTTGAGGAAGCCTGCAAGGGCGGTGTAACGCTTATTCAGCTTCGTGAAAAGGAGCGTACCACAAGGGAGTATCTCGCCCTTGCTGAAAAGGTACACGAGATAACACAGCAGTACGATATTCCGCTTATCATTGATGACAGGGTCGATATTGCGCTTGCTGTAAATGCCGAGGGAGTTCATGTGGGGCAGTCGGATATGCCTGTTGCAGTTGCTCGCAGACTTATGGGCGACAAAATAGTCGGTGCGACCGCAAAGACAGTACCGCAGGCTCTTTACGCCTACGAACAAGGTGCTGACTACCTCGGAGTAGGTGCGATCTATCCGACTACCACAAAGGTGAAAACGGTGCTGACAAGCGTTGACACGCTGAAAGAGATAGTCAGGGCTGTGCCGATAAAGGTCAATGCTATCGGCGGTCTTAACAAGAACAATATCCACGTTCTGAAAGCAAGCGGAATTGACGGTATCTGCGCTGTTTCAGCAATAATGAAAGCTGATGACCCTAAAACTGCCGCCAAGGAATTAAGGGAGGCATTTGATGAGTTGCAGAAAGATTAAGACCGCCCTCACCATCGCGGGAAGCGACTGTAGCGGCGGCGCAGGGATTCAGGCAGATTTAAAAACTATGCTTGCAAACGGAGTTTACGGCATGAGCGCAATAACCGCTCTCACTGCGCAGAATACGATGGGGGTTACGGCTATTTCGGAGGTAACACCCGAATTCCTCGGACAGCAGATAGACGCGGTATTCACGGATATTTTCCCCGATGCGGTGAAGACAGGCATGACAGCAAATGCTGGGCTTATTGAGGGAATAGCTGAAAGGCTCAGCTTTTACAAGGCGAGGAATATCGTCGTTGACCCTGTGATGATCGCTACAAGCGGAGCAAGGCTTATTTCCGAAAGTGCGATAGCTGTGCTGAAAGAAAAATTGCTCCCGATAGCTGATATTGCAACGCCGAATATCCCCGAAGCCGAGGTACTGTCGGGAATGAGGATATCCGACAAAGCGGATATGGAGCAGGCGGCAAGGTTCATCTGTGACAGCTACGGCTGTGCGGTGCTTCTTAAAGGCGGTCACAGCATAAACGACGCAAACGACCTGCTCTGCGAAAACGGCGGAATGACATGGTTCAGCGGCAGGCGCATCGATAATCCTAATACCCACGGGACAGGCTGTACGCTGTCCTCTGCGATAGCGTCAAACCTCGCAAAGGGGCATGACATCACGACTTCTGTGACTCTAGCAAAGGAGTATATCTCGGGAGCGCTTTCGGCTATGCTTGCCCTCGGCAAGGGCAGCGGACCGCTTGACCACGGTTTTGATATATGCGGAAGATATTGCAATACATGAAACAAATATGCCCGCAGGAACGATCCCTGCGGGCATAAGCTTTTATAAACAGAAATACCGCAGCTGATTGTATCAACTACGGTATCGGTATTGGTGTGAGGATCGCAGCGAAGCGGCGACTTCCTCCACCAAATAAAAAAGACCGCCATTATGGGAACTGTCCAACAGAAAAAACAATCTATTCCGAAAAGCTGCGTTAACCCGCAGCTTTTCTCTTTGCCCTTGTAACAGTAGCCGAACTAACCGCCACATTGAAACGGTAGTAAATATTGATCTGCTTTCGGATATTGCAGAGATTTTCGGCGTTGCCGCTTCAGAAATGATTATGATTGGCGATGAGGAAAAGGATATTAAAACTGCCAAGAGGTTTGGCTGTAAGTCCGTAAGTCGGAGGCCAAGCGGTCTTAGGAAGACAATTAAACTCCCCAACTC
>JAZNTS010000252.1:0-2686 GCA_045591905.1 Oscillospiraceae bacterium
CTTCGTATGCGGGATGGATACCTTCCTTCATGTATGTCACCTCAATCCATAATTAAAAATTATCATTACAAGTTAAGATTATACCACACTTTTTATAAAAAAGCAATAGGTTTTTTAAAATTTTTTCTTAAAATCCGAGGATTTTTGTGAAATCAGCGGAAAGCTTAGCCTGAAGCTCGGTCGCAGCAGCCTTGTCAGCGCCCTTTGTGGTGTAGTAAACCTTGATCTTAGGCTCTGTACCCGAGGGTCTGATGATAACGCTTGCGTCGTCTGTCAGATAGAATGTGATAACATCGGACTTGGGGAGCGTAAGCTTCTCAACGTTACCGTCTGCGTTCTTCTTCTCGGAAGCTGCGTAGTCTGCAACAGCGATAACGTCAACGCCGCCGATGGTCTTGGGAGCGTTTGCACGCAGACCTGCCATTATTTCTTTCATACGCTGCATACCGCTTGCGCCCTCGCAAGTGAAGTTTTCAAGCTTGTTGAAGTATACGCCGTACTCGTCGTACATTCTCTTGCGCGCCTCGATAAGGGAAATGCCCTTTGTGCGGTAGAAAGCAGCCATCTCGCAGATAAGCATGGAAGCCACAACAGCGTCCTTGTCGCGTACATAGCCGCCTGCAAGGTAGCCGTAGCTCTCCTCGAAGCCGAAGATGTAGCGGTTTTCCTCGCCCTTTTCTTCAAGCCAGCCGATCTGCTCGCCGATAAACTTGAAGCCTGTGAGCACCTCGCGAAGCTCCACGCCGTACTTAGCGCAGATAGCCTTGGTGATGTCTGTTGTAACTATCGTTTTTACTGCAATAGGGTCTTTGGGCATTGTGCCGAGCGCGATGCGCTCCTTGCAGATGTATTCGAGAAGCAGTGCGCCTACTTCGTTACCTGTAAACAGCTCATAGTGGTCGCCGTCCGGAACTGCGATACCTACACGGTCACAGTCGGGGTCGGTAGCGAGCAGCAGGTCGGGCTTCTCCTTAGCGCAGAGGTCAAGACCGTACTGGAGAGCTTCCTGAATTTCGGGGTTCGGGAACGGGCAGGTGGGGAAGTTTCCGTCGGGCATCTCCTGCTCGGGAACTACCACAACATCCTTTATGCCTATCTCTTTAAGCACGCGGCGAACGGGCTTGTTGCCTGTGCCGTTGAGGGGAGTATAAACCACTTTAAGACCGCTGTCAGCAACGAGGTCTGTGTGAAGTCCCTGCTCCTTTACCTTTGCAATGTATTCGTCGATAACGCTGTCTTCAATGTACTTTACCATGCCGTCTGCAACAGCCTTGTCGAAGTCCATTGTCTTAACGCCGTCGAAAATGTCGATGTTGTTTATCTTGCCGAGGATTATCTCAGCGGCTTCAAGAGTTACCTGACAGCCATCGGAGCCGTAGACCTTGTAGCCGTTATATTTTGCGGGGTTGTGGGAAGCTGTAACCATTACGCCTGCGCCGCAACCCAGCGCTCTTACTGCCCAAGAAAGCATGGGTGTGGGCATAAGCTCTGTATAAATGTAGACCTCGATACCGTTTGCTGCGAGAACAGCAGCGGTGCTCTTTGCAAAGTAATCAGACTTGATACGGCTGTCATAGGACAGCGCAACGCGCTTTGTAACGCCGTTTTCAAGAATATACTCTGCAAGGCCCTGTGTTGCCTTGTTTACGGTATAGATGTTCATTCTGTTTGTGCCTGCGCCGATAACTCCGCGCAGACCGCCTGTGCCGAACTCAAGGTCGCGGTAGAAACGGTCGTTCTTGCCTTCTTCGTCGTTTGCAACGCTTGTAAGCTCTGCGATGAGGTCGGGGTCTGCAACAGCCTTTTCAAGCCACAGTTCGTACATTTTCTGTATATCTGCCATGGGATCGTCCTCCTGTCAAATTATTATCTGTGTAAATTCTGCACATAACAATACTATTTTAGTATATCACAAGCGCTTGCAAATTTCAAGGGGTAGGCGTGAATTTTTTCGGTTTTTGACGATATTCTATTGCTTTTTGGGAAAGAGTATGCTATAATACCAAATTGATAGTGAAAATCAAAATCAAATCTCCGCTTCGGCGAGTTGCCGTCAGCGGTAAAGCTTTACGATAGCGGAGGGAATAAGGAACAGCTATGGACAAAATGAGCTACAACACAAAGCAGCGCGACGAGATAGTCGAGTTTTTCGGCAGACATCGCGGCGATTGCTTTACTGCAAAGGACATTATAAAAAGCGGCGAGATATCGGTTGGCGAGGCTACCGTATACCGCACTCTGTCAAAGCTTGCAAATCAAGGTGTACTGAAGCGGTACACGGGCGACGGTGCAGGCGCTTCGTATCAGCTTAACGAGGGCGAGAGCTGCAACTCACATTTCCATTTGAAATGCGAAAGCTGCGGCAGGCTTATCCACATGGACTGCGGATTTATGGCAGATATGAAAAAGCATATAGAGAGCAGCAATGATTTCACTGTTAATATAGGAAAGACGGTGATATACGGGCTTTGCGGAGATTGCGGAAGTAAAGGAGAAGTTGAAAAGAAATAAAAAGATAATTGCGATTTTTACTGCTGCGGCAGTTATGTGCGGCTTTGTCGGCTGCTCGGGTGCAAGCGACAATGGCAGCGAGAAGCTCAGCATAGTTACAACGATATACCCTGCATACGATTTTGCGCGACAGGTGTTCGGAGATACGGCTGAAGTAACTCTGTTGCTTAAACCG
>JAZNTS010000253.1:0-10261 GCA_045591905.1 Oscillospiraceae bacterium
GCAGCGCTTATGTTTGGTGTTTTTCAGGCGGGAATGCCGCTTATCGGGTACTTCCTCGGTTCGGCTTTTGCGGAGTTTATCACAGGCTATGCTCCGATAATAGCGCTTGCGGTGCTGGGAATAATCGGCGGCAAGATGATAGTAGAAAGCATAGGCGAGCTTCGTGCAGCCAAAAAGGGCGAGGAGGGCGAAAAGCTTAAGGAGCCAAGTATTGCCGCTATCATGATACAGGCGGTCGCAACCAGCATAGACGCGCTCATGGTCGGCGTTAGCTTTGCTGCTATGACGGTAAGCATCGTTCCTGCGGTGCTGTTTATAGGAGTTGTAACATTTATCATAAGCCTTGTGGGAGTTTTCGGCGGCGTTAAATTCGGACAGCTCTTAGGTGCTAAGGCGTCCCTTATCGGAGGCGCAGTGCTTGTCTGTCTTGGAATCAAGATGTTTGTCGAGGGTATGTTCTTCGGCGGCTGATAACTTATCTTATAAAGAGTTTGCCCTCCCCGTTTGGGGAGGGCAGTGCCGTTTGGCTATGAACGATTATCAGCAGCAGGGGTTGCAGCTGTTGCCGCAGCCGTTATCACAGCCGTTGTTGCCGTTACCGCAGCAGCAGAACAGGAGAATGAGGATAATGATCCAGCAGCAAGAGTTGCCGCCGCCAAAGTTGAAGCATGACATAATAATGTCCTCCTTGAATATTATTCTGAAACCTCTGCCTCCCTTTGAGGCTTCCGTTTCATAGTACATATTATGCGACAGGTGTTATTTGGTTACGGTTTTTGCTGTAAGCCGCCGAGAAATTGTGCGGTTTTTGTCAAAATGGTTGACATCAGCTCAAAAAATGTGTATTATATAATATAGTGTTTAATGAAATAACATACGGATAATATAGTGTTTAATGAAATAACATACGGATATCGTCCGTTTTATAGAGAGGTTTTAATATGACGGTTTTTGATTTTTCGCCCGAGCTTATGAAGGCGGCTGACAAGGCAATGGAGCTTTGCAAAGAGCCTTTTGACGAGCTTGACAGACTTGCCGAGCTTAATGGACAAAGAGTGCTCAAAGCATTCATTGATAATCGCATAAGCGATATCCACATGAAAGGTACTAACGGCTACGGCTACGGCGATGACGGCAGGGACAAGCTTGACGCGGTGTTCGCGCAGATACTCGGTGCAGAGGACGCGCTGGTGCGCCACAATTTCGTGAACGGAACTCATGCTATCACTACGGCGCTTTTCGGAATACTCCGCACGGGCGACACCATGCTGTCGCTTACAGGCGAGCCTTACGATACCATTCAGGGCGTGATAAAGGGCGAGGGTATAGGCTCTCTTAAGGATTTCGGCGTAAAATATGAGCAGGTAGATCTGCTTTCTGACGGAACTCCCGATTTCGATGGAATAACAGCAAAGGCAAAGGGCTGCAAGGTCGCATATATCCAGCGTTCAAGGGGATATTCTCTGCGCCCGTCGTTCACCATTGATGTTATAGGAGAGATGGTCAAGGCTGTTCGCAAGGTGAACAGCGAGTGCATTATCATGGTCGATAACTGCTACGGTGAGCTTGTTGAGGAGCGCGAGCCGCTTGCTGTTGGTGCAGACCTTATCATCGGCAGTCTTATCAAAAATCTCGGCGGCGGTATCGCAGAAACAGGCGGCTATATCGCAGGCAACGCAAAGGCAGTGGAGCTTTGCGCATACAGGCTCACTACCCCCGGCACAGGCAAGGAGGTAGGCGCAAGCCTTGACCAGCTTCGAGGAATGTATCTCGGTATCTTCCATGCTCCCGAGGCTGTCTGTGCGGCACTTAAAACATCTGTGTTTGCAACGGCGTTGTTTGAGATACTGGGCTATGAGTGCTTCCCGAAGTATAACGAGAAGCGCACTGATATAATCGCTGCACTGAAGCTCGGCGGCGAGCAGCAGCTTATCGCTTTCTGCGAGGGAATACAGAACGGCTCGCCCGTGGACAGCTTCGCGACTCCCGAGCCTTGGGATATGCCCGGCTACGACAGCAAGGTCATTATGGCGGCGGGCGCATTTACGATGGGCGCTTCGGTGGAGCTTTCTGCTGACGCACCGCTCAGAGAGCCGTATGCGGTATGGCTTCAGGGCGGACTTACATTCCCTACAGGCAAGATCGGCGTAATGACCGCAGCGCAGGCAATGATGGATAAGGGACTGATATGACGAAAGCGCTCTTACATACTGCTTATTTTAGAACTGATGGTCGGTTGACTGTACCTCGGGAACGGAAATTATAAGGAGCAGATATTATGGCAAACCGAGCATATTTATATGTACAAAGCGACAATAGAACTACAGGTGTTTCCGAATATAAGTACGGAGCGCCGATCGCATATAAGATATTGATTAGCAAGAATACAAAAATGGTAAAGTCCAAGATATTCAAAAGCCCGTTCAGGCTTGCACTGCAGGGAGATTATCAGGAAGGCGTATCGCGCTTATATTCATTTCTTGATGAGTTAAAGAATAAAGGCTATTTCGACGCGGAAGAGATCGATGAAAAAATCTCTGAAACAAAAGCTTTTCTCGAAGAGAATAAGGGTGCATATTTTCACTTGGAAGCCGCCGAAACCTATGAGACCTTTTTTCCTGCTGTCGGCAACAAGAGAATGCTGAAGAGTATCAGAAATATCGAAAAAGAAATAGCGGACTTTTATCACAACATGGACGTGATGCAGCAGGAATATGACAGCTTGTATGCCCGAATGTCGGAGGACGAGCGTAATTCAAGCGGCGCTGAACGACTGCAGAAAATAAAAGACAGAATGATGTGGTATATCGGTATTCAGGAATGGGCAGAGCATTTGTATTATGAGGTGTAAAACGCTGACGATTTAAGCGGTTCCATCGGAGAAAGGATAAAATGTGTTAGCAAAAGAAGCTTTTCAGAGTGTATGCATAAAAATAGCGCAGCGGTATGAAGCCGATGGCTGGAAATTTGTTAAATCCAACAATGAGATGAAAAAGAAGAGTAAGAATTTTACTTACAGCGTAAGCTTTTACACTAGCTATTCCAATATTTCCGATGTAAAGGTTGAGCTTTATGCCGGCTTTGGAATTACAATTAACAAGACGAAGGCGGGAGTATGGGGACTGGGAACAGAAAGCTGTGATATTCCTCACGGGCAGCTTTCGTGGAATGTGGCAACCGAGGATATGTGGGATAATGCTATCAAGGAGTTTACGCACTGGCTTGAAACAGAGTGTTTCCCTGTGATGCGCGAATGCGAATGCAATCCCGAAGCCTTGGTGGAAAGAGTAGTCAGGGAAGGCACTTACCCTCCGAAAGGCTATCATGCAAGTATGAATTTTATCACGCAGTTCGGCACGAGGGAGCAGGCTGAGCAAGCCGCCCGACGTCTGTATTTTGAAATGTCCGAAAAGGAACGGGAGAACTTCAGAGTTAATTACGAAAGTATGATAAACGGCGGAAAAGCGGTGAATTTCTACGCAACGCGAGCAATGAGCCACAAATCAAATTTTCGCTGTATCATAGAAAACAAAATTTATGTTGATTTCAGCTCGGGCTTTGAGGGTATGCACAAAGCTCCCGTCCGCATTGACAGAATTGACCCTGCCTACGACAGGGCGGAGGAGATCTACTGCGAACGCAAGGGCGTTTCAGCAGACTGCCTTACAGACGAACAGCGCCAAGAGCTTGATTTGTATGCAGGCAATCATCTTGGTTTCTTTACAGCGTGGTTAATTCAGCACGACTTTATCGGCAAAAAGCACAAAAACAGCGAGGGCGTTAAAAAGGTAAAGGAAGAAGCCTTATCGGGCACAGAATTTCTTATTGAATACTGCAACAAAGAGCTATGGAGTTATGATGTATCAGAGGATATCCTACCATTTGTTCATAGCTATTGTATCTACAAGCTTTTTAGGAACTATACAAAGTGGGTAATCGAAGAGGTGGGCGACCTGCCTATGGAATTTATCGGTGACTGGGAGGATTATCATTCGTTTGAGAAAGTCATCGACAAAGCGTATGAAGAGCACTGCGAAAAGCAGATAGCAGAAAATCAGAAATGATAAGACACAGGGCTTTATTTGTGGACAAATTTATAAGCAAGCTGTAAGTGTAACGTAAATTCCTAATTTTTCATTATCTTCAGAAAGGACAAACCAAGATGATAAAAAGCATGACAGGCTTCGGAAGAGGCCATGAGATACTTAACGGACGCGATATCACAGTCGAGATACGCGCTGTAAACCACAGATATTATGAGTTTGGCTGCCGCATTCCGCGCAGTCTGGGCTTCCTTGAGGAAAAACTCAAAACACTGCTTAACGGCAAGATAAGCCGCGGCAAGGTGGAGGTCTCCGTTCTCGTCTACAATGTTGACGCACCTGATGAGAAGATATCCATCAACAAAGAGGTGGTAAAGGACTACATCGAGGCTCTGCGCAGCGTAAAGGACGAGTTTTCGCTTACTGACGACCTTTCGCTGTCGCATATCATGCGTATTCCCGATGCATTTACTGTTGTAAAAGAAGAAGCTGACGAGGAGCGTATATGGGAAGATGTAAAGTCCGTTGCGGAGCAGGCTCTTTCCAAATTCGTTGCTATGCGTGAAGCCGAGGGCGAGCGTATGAAAGCGGATATCCTTTCTCGCCTTGAAACTATAGAGGGCTGGGTCGGCATAGTCGAGCAGCGCTCTCCTGCCATTGTTGAGGAATACCGCAAGCGCCTTTTCGACAAGATGGCAGAGGTGCTGAACAGCACTAACATCGACGAGAGCCGTATCCTGCTTGAAGCGGGCATATTCTCCGAAAAGACCGCAGTGGACGAGGAAACTGTACGACTTCGCAGCCATATTGCGCAGTTCCGCACGATGCTTGACGGCGATGAGGCAATAGGCAGAAAGCTTGATTTCCTTGTGCAGGAGATGAACAGGGAAACCAATACCATAGGCTCCAAGGTGCAGGATATCGAGGTAACGAAGATAGTCGTTGACCAGAAGAGCGAGATCGAAAAGATACGCGAGCAGATCCAGAATATCGAATAAAGGTATTGACAAAATCGCTGTATGGGTATATAATGTAGCAGTAGCCAAAAGGCTGCGAAATAACATTTTATCTGTTTCGGGGCGGGGTGAGATTCCCCACCGGCAGTATAGTCTGCGAGCCAAAAGGGAAAGACCGAACATAGATTATGCGTGTATTGCGCAGTAGATTTTTCGCTAGATCGTGCAAATTGAGCGCAGGCAGGCTTTGTGCCTGTCAAGCGAATTTTGCGCGATATGGGGAAAAAGACACAAGTAAGACACGTATAAAGCCGTAAGGCGTTCTTTGTGAGGTGTTGACCTGGGTTGAATGGGTGAGATTCCCATACCGACGGTTAAAGTCCGGATGAAAGAATCAGAACAGGTGTGTATCTTTGTAAGAACATATTTGTGCCCCGACATAGGAATTTTACCTGTGTCGGGCTTTCTGTTTTCCCGAGGAATTGGAGGAAACGATGAGCAACACAACAACTGTAACCACAAGTAAAACAAAGCGCGTAGACGTGCGCAAGCTGGTATTCACCGCGCTGATGGCAGCACTTTCTATAGTGTTGTCAGAGCTTACAAGCTTTAAAGTGCCGTTTATGCCGGGCTTTATCAGCTTTGATTTTTCGGATATGCCCGCGATGCTTGCGTCGCTTACGATGGGGCCGATATCGGGTGTGCTGGTGTGCCTGCTGAAAAATCTTCAGGGACTTATGTCTACCGCAACTGGCGGCGTGGGAGAGCTTTCTAACTTTATCCTCAGTGCGTGCCTTGTGCTTCCTGCGGGTATCGTGGGACTTAAAACCCATAAGCTTTGGAAAGTCATCGTAGGCTGCGTGGGCGGCGCCGTACTTATGGGACTTATTAGCATTGCGTCCAACTACTTTATTGTGTATCCCGTGTATGCTGCGGCATTCAAGACTGATATCGACACGCTTGTAATGATGTACAAGGGACTTATCCCTGCGCTTGACGGAAATATCAACGGACTTGTTGATGTTCTTGTCATGTTCAATATGCCGTTTACAATGTTAAAGGGGCTTACTGCGGCGCTTATTTCCGTGCCGCTGTACAAAAGGCTGCGCCCGATATTTAACAGCTACTACCGTACCGATAAGGGCTGAGAGGTGCGGTTCTCGGAGGTAAAACGATGTCACTTAAAGGTGCTTTCGGGCATTTTAAAACTATAACAAAGCACCGTCATAAGGTGATAGCTCACTGTGCGCGGGCGGGAATACTTTGGCAGGGGCTTAGGCATGACCTGTCGAAATACTCGCCCACGGAGTTTTTTGCAGGAGCGAAATATTATCAAGGCACGCGTTCCCCGAATGAAGCGGAGCGCGAGCTTTTTGGGTATTCAAAAGCTTGGCTGCACCATAAAGGCAGAAATCGCCATCATTTTGAGTATTGGTTCGATTATGACCCGAAGACTAAGATGAATGCACCTGTCAAGATGCCTCTGAAATATGTTATTGAGATGTTCTGCGACCGTGTAGCGGCAAGCAAGATATATCAAGGCAAAAACTACACCGATAAGCAGCCGCTGGAGTATTTCCTTCGCGCGAAGAGTCGCAGGGTGATACACCCCGAAACCTCCGATTTTCTGGAGAGCTTACTGGTCATGTTGGCGGAAAAAGGCGAAAAAGAGACATTCGATTATATCAAAATGTATAAAAAAGGCAATGGCGATTATTGAGATTTGGCGATAATCAACAAAAAGTTTGACTTATATTTGTCAAATAATTATGTGTAGTTAAATTGACTAAATGTTTTGGGCGTGATATAATTAGAAAAACGACAGTTTGTCGTAATTCAGGAGGCGTCTAAAATGGCTTTTTTCAAATCACAAACTAAGGGCGGTTTAAGAGGAAGACTTACAAGGC
This sequence comes from Oscillospiraceae bacterium, assembly GCA_045591905.1. Taxonomy (GTDB): domain Bacteria; phylum Bacillota; class Clostridia; order Oscillospirales; family Ruminococcaceae; genus CAG-115. The sequence continues at coordinate 6,907 of JAZNTS010000253.1, forward strand.
TTACTCTTATTCCCATTATATGCGTTGCTGTTATAATGGCGGGCATTGCTGTCATAGTGCTAAGTATGACATATAACAACAACTACACCGATGAGGCGATATCTCTTGCTCATTCGTATGCAAGAAACACCGAGAACCTCATTGACAATCTTTCGCAGCAGTTCAATGTTGTGACTCATAACGAGGATATCGCTGACGAGTCTGTGTCTGTAGACGATAAGAAGGCGATACTCAACAAGTACGCTGAGCTGTCTACATTCAAGGATTTCTCGCTTGCATATTCAGATGGTAAAACTTTAAATGATACCGATATCTCCCAGCGTGACTATTTCAAGAGCGCTATGGCGAGCAAGGACGTATATATTTCAAGCCCTGTGCTTCGTATGACTGACAACTCCCTCACTATCATGATGGGTAAGTATTTCAGCGCAGGCGGAAAGGACTATCTTGCATACGGCGGTCTTTCTACTGATATCATAAACGATGTGCTTGCCGATGTAAGCTTCGGCGAGGGCGGTATCGCGTTCATTATCGACAAGGACGGTCAGACTATTGCTTCCAGCAACGAGCAGACAGTTCCGCTTCTTATCAATTTAAAGGACAAGGAAAACCTCGATCCTAAATATAATGATCTTGCGAAGCTGTCTGAGAAGATGCTTACATACAATGAGGCAACTGACAAGACAGTGATAAACGGAGAACAGTATTTTGTCGGATACACGCCCATTCACAGCGATGAGGGCTGGTCGCTTGCGGTAGCTACTCTTTGGTCACCCGTAACATCTACTATCAATATTATTGCAGGAATCATCATTGGCTCTGCCGTTCTGGTTGCCATCGTAGTAATTATCATTATAAGAAGATTCGTTACCAGAATTTGCGATCCTATCGCGCAGACAGCAAAAAGACTTTCCGCTTTTGCAGACGGCGATCTGTCAAGCCCTGCGCCCTCTACCAATATCGGCGGCGAGATTCAGGATATGACAGAAGCTATGTCTTCGATGGTATATACGCTGACAGGCTGTATCGGTGATATTCGCAATGTTCTCACAGCGATGGCAAGCGGCGATTTCACTGTTGATACACAGGTCGACTACAGAGGTGAGCTTAACGAGATCAAGACATCTATTGATGTTATCCGCACCGAGATGAACCACACCATGAGCGAGGTGTCGCGTTCCGCTTACGAGGTCAAGGAAGGCTCCAGCCAGCTTGCTGAAGGCTCTACACAGCTTTCTCAGAATGCGGTTACACAGGCAGCGGCGGTCGAGGAGATCACTTCTACCGTAATGGATATCGCTAAGAAGACCGAGGAGAACAACGAGAACGTATCCCGTGCGCTTGAAACTGTACGACACACCAATGATCAGGCTACCGAAGGCTCTCGCAGCATGAGCGATATGCTTGAGGCTATCGGCGAGATCGAGACCTCCTCCAAGGAGATCGAGCAGATCATGAAGGTCATTGACGATATAGCATTCCAGACAAATATCCTTGCACTGAATGCCGCTATCGAGGCAGCAAGAGCAGGCGAGGCGGGTAAGGGCTTCGCGGTTGTAGCTGACGAGGTAAGAAACCTTGCAGGTAAGTCCGCTGACGCTGCAAAGCAGACAGGCGAGCTTATCAGCCGCTCTATCGAGGCTGTAAACCGTGGTGCAGATCTTGCGGGTACAACTTCTACTGCGCTTGACAGCATTGTAAACGGCGTTGCAGAGATATCCGATGTTATGGAGGGTATCGCTCAGGCGAATGCAGAGCAGACTGCTGCAATTGAGCAGATCTCCACAGGTATGGATAACGTTAATATGGCTATCCATAACACTACCGCTACAGCAGAGGAGAGCGCAGCCGCAAGCGAGGAGCTTTCCGCACTTGCTGTTTCTCTCAGCGATACAGTATCCCACTTTAAGACCGAGGGATAAGAAACGTCAAAAACACAACAGCGGAGCTTAATGCTCCGCTGTTTTTTTGTCGATTTAGGTGTTGACTTAATATGCCGATATATGATATAATAGAAAAAGCTTTGATAATAAGTAACAATACAAAGGAAAGGTGAAAACTAATGAAAAAAGTATTATCTGCATTTGCTGCAGTTATCATGGCAGCTGCCGTATGCGCAGGCTGCAGCAGCGTAAAGCCCAACGAGGTGTTTTCTGTTGCCGATCTTACAGGTAAGACCATAGGAGTTCAGCTTGGCACAACAGGCGATATCTATGCTGAGGACGAGGTAGAGGACGCTAAGATAGAGCGCTATAAGAACGGTGCTGACGCTGTTCAGGCGCTGAAGCAGGGCAAGGTAGACGCTGTTATTATTGATAACGAGCCTGCAAAGGTGTTCGTTTCCAAGAACAGCGATCTGAAGATACTCGACGAGGAGTTTATCACTGAGGAATACGCTATTGCTATCAAAAAGGGCAACACAGAGCTGACAGATGCTATCAATACCGCGCTTGCTGAGCTTAAGGCTGACGGCACTATGGATTCCATCACTGCAAACTGGATAGGTGATGAAAAGGGCAGTCACCCTTACGTTTCTCCCGAGGGTATCGAGTATCCCAACGGCACTCTTATTATGGCAACAAACGCACAGTTCCCTCCCTATGAACTGGTTGAAAACGGCGAGGTAGTAGGCTTTGACGTTGACATGATGCGCGCTGTATGCGATAAGCTGGGCTATAAGCTTGAAATTGAGAATATGGATTTCGATTCCATCATTACTGCCGTATCTTCGGGCAAGGCTCATGTCGGCGCTGCGGGTATGACGGTTACTGAGGATCGTCTTAAGAACATTGATTTCTCTGACTCCTACACTACCGCTACACAGGTAATAATCGTAAGAGCAAAGTAATAAATATGACCGCCGCAGTGGTTAGACCTACGGCGGTTTTGCTTGAAAGGGTGTGTTTTTTTGGACGCTTCTGCAATTGCGGAGACCGCTGAGGCACAGGGCGGATTTTTGGACGCAGTAGGGGAATTTTTCACGGGCATCGGTGATTCGCTTTACGAAAACTTTGTTGTGGACGACCGTTGGCTGTATCTTGTTAAAGGTCTTGGCAGCACGCTGCTGATCACACTGTTTGCGTTGCTTATCGGCTTGCTGCTGGGCTTTGTGGTAGCTATTATCCGCGCTACTCACGATAAAACAGGCAGATTTAAGATCTTGAACGGCATTTGCAAGGTGTATCTTACTGTTATCAGAGGAACGCCTGTTGTTGTTCAGCTTCTTATTATCTACTTCGTTATTTTCGGCTCGGTAAATATCGACAAGATATTTGTTGCGGTGCTTGCTTTCGGACTTAATTCGGGCGCGTATGTCAAGTCGGAGGCCAAGCGGTCTTAGGAAAGACAATTAAAC
>JAZNTS010000254.1:0-8105 GCA_045591905.1 Oscillospiraceae bacterium
AAGCTGAACGAGATGATAAAGGAGATAAACCTCACTCTCCCCTCCTCCAAGACGATACGCAGACTGCGCATTCGCGACAGAGAGTTCGACAAGACCACAACAAGAAAAATTCTCCGCAAGCAGTCATATCAGGGTGACATCAAGTAAGCCAGTCACACAAAAAAACTATCCGCTCTGTTACTGCAGGGCGGATTTTTGTATAAGCACTCCCCTCGGCGAAATTACCGAGGGGAGCTTTAGTTATTTCATCACATTGTATTTGTACGCTGCGCCTGTCTTTGAGGCTCGGGATTATTTTTATACTCCTCAAAGCATTTGATCAGATGGGTCGTCTTATTTTTAGTGTCGATCAGATTTTTAGGAAAAGGCAGCTCTCCGCAAACGATGCGCTTTACATAAGCCATGACCTCAGTCGCCTCTTTCTTGCCCTCAAAGCTACGAAGCTCACAATTCAGATTTTCGGTTAAATGCTGAGCATCTGTAAAGGCAAATACACCGGGCTTAACGCCACCGGTCGTGATGTTGTAGCCATAACTCTTCATTGCAAGTAAATTTGCCAGACTGTTAGCGGTAGATGGACTGACAAATACCGAGCTGAGCGCCGGACTTGAATACTCCTTTGACAATTCAAGCATAGGAGACTTAAACTGAGCATCGAAGCCATAATCAACAGCTTTGCAAGCAACAGGGTCTTTCCTTTTATAAAGCATACCGCCCTCAAGTGACTGCATAAGATCAACGCTTCCGCTTAAAAATAACGAATGTGAAACAACTGCGTTTGCAATAGATCTGTTGTCGTTATAGTCGACCTGCGGCAATTCTTGCTCAAGCTTTTCCAATGTAGCTGTAAGCTGAACATAGGTCTCAGAAAGGATCGACAACTTTTCCTCTACTTCTCGTTCGTATCTTTCTCTTGCGAGCTTATCAGTCTTAATGGCGTTTTGGACATCTGACGATGAATATGTAGGATTCATAGCATATATTATTTCTTTTTGAGTTGGAATCGTCAGCTTATCTACAAACTCCTGACCATACTGCTTCATAAGCTTCTTATCCTCTTCACTGGGATAAATAAGCCGGTCAATTGTCATTCCCTTTGACAGCATATAGATCGCAGCAAGACTGCCGCGCGATCTTTTTCGAGTCATTGTAGAGATGGTGTCTTGGCTCAACTGCTGCTCAACACCACTCGGAGTTGTAATGAACTCATCGTTGTAATATGTTGTGTGGGCTTTTAAGTATGATTCAGGATTATCAAAATTCGACAGAAAGCAATACTCCTCAATATTATCAAACAATCCATTGCATTTATCATACTCTTCTTTAATAGGAGCAACTGCTTCTGAATACTCAGCGGTTATATGATCAAATTTCTTGATAGAATCTAAGATATCACTGTCAAGAAGCTGATTAAACTGTACTGCCTCCTCAAACTTCTTGGTATTGGATTTCAGTTCAATTCCAAAGAATCTCAGGATAGCACGCCATATACTGAACTCCTCCTCAGCAACAAGGCTCGGAATAACATTTAGCGGTTTCAGCTCACCATAAACAGGCTCTCCGTTTTCTGTGGACATAGCGCGCACTGCAAACTGATGTCTGCCGTTGAGCACGTCCCTCATAAACTCACAGCACTTTTGACCATAACCGCCTGCGGTGTATTTATAAGATGCAGGCATACCGTCAACATAAACACAATCAAGGAACTTTACGTCTTGCATATTGTCGTATTCATTCTGTCCGTAAATACTTATCAACATATTTTTAATGGTATTTTTTGCCCAGTTTACATCATTTGCGGAAACATTAGCTCCTTTAAGACGTTCAGCGTAATTCTCCTTTGTAAGTCCATCGGAATCATGCATATTGACTCTCAGAGTTGCCTCGTTGTAAGCACGTCTGCCCGAAAACTCCTCGTACTTTCTGCCATCAGCATAGCTTTCATAGCCCTTGCCCATAGCCGCTGCGGCTTTCTTAAGATACTTATTGCTTTCTTCTCTGTATTCCTCCCAATCGGGGGTGCTATTATAATTATCTGCGTATGTCACCCGACCGCTATAAGATGTTTCCACATTATAATTGTAAGGTTCACCGTTTATTACAGAATTAAGCGCAGACGTATAAACGCCAAGCTCTCTGTTCAGATCCGACGCCACCTCGGAACGCTTCTTGGCAGAATTGAAAAGCTCATCTTTTACGTTCTGAGGAACATTGAAGGTCACACCGTCGATCTCCATATCGATCATGTTGTATGCCATGATCTCAGCAATATAAGCGCCGTTAGCCGTTGTAAGATCCTTCAGGCATTTTTCCGACAGATCTGTCAAGGTCTTGGCAGCATGACGATCATAATCATATTCAAGGTTATTATAACTATCCTTAAAAGCCTCTAACTCTCTGATCTTTCTCTTATGTTCTTTATTTTTTACAGCCTTAGGAAGCAGATAATGAGTCATATTCTTAATACTGGGGTCTGCTTTCTGCATAAGCTGCGATGCAATTTCTATCATTTTTTTCTTGCTGTTTACATTGATTACTTTTGCCATACAGTATCTCCTTTGTTTGATGTTATGATCATTTGTTATTTTATACGCGTTCAGCAAAAAAACGTAACAAAAAATGCAATTTAAAAACAAATACAATGCTTTTTCAGAAACAAAAAGCTTGCCCGCAAACCAATGCTTACGGTCAAGCTTTTAATTATATATCATTCAGCCTCAGCCATCGACACGATAAGCGTACGCATCACATCTAGCGGGTTGTCGCCGTTTGCAAGCTTCACCGCCAAATGCGCTTTGCCCATCGTTTCAAGCTTCAGCTTGCCGCCAAGCTGCTCGGACGCCGCTGCAATTCGCTGCATATCAAACTTTGACACAAAGAATTTAAGCAGGTCGCCATTCTGCGTTATCTCCGTGATATTCACTGAGGAAGCCATGTTGCGCAGCCTTGCAACATCAATAAGCCCCTGCACCGACTTCGGCGGGTCGCCGTAGCGGTCGATAAGCTCGTCTGTGATATCAAAGCTGTCCTCCTCGGTCTGGATACGCGCTATCTTGCGGTAGCAGTCAACACGCTGTGCCTGATTTGAAATGTAGCTTTCGGGAATAAACGCGTCTATCTGTATATCCACAAGGCATTCCTCCTTGTGAACATCGACCTCGCCCTGCTCTTCCCTCACAGCCTCACCGAGAAGCTGCAAATACATATCATAACCTACGTTTGCAAGATGTCCCGACTGATTTGCACCGAGGATATTGCCCGCACCGCGTATCTCAAGGTCGCGCAGCGCGATTCTGAAGCCGCTGCCGAACTGCGTGAACTCGCGTATCGCGTCAAGTCGCTTCTGCGCGATCTCGGTCAGCACCTTTCCGCGCTTGAATGTAAAATACGCATACGCACGCTTGTTTGTACGTCCGACGCGTCCGCGAAGCTGATGAAGCTGCGCAAGTCCCATATAGTCGGCGTCCTCGATTATCAGCGTGTTTACATTCGGAACATCAACACCTGTTTCGATGATCGTTGTGCAGACGAGTATATCAAGCTCGCCGTCAAGAAGCTGCCGCCAAACCTCAAGCACCTGCTCCTCAGACATTTTTCCATGGGCAACGCCTATTCGCGCCTCGGGCAGAAGCTTTTTGATGTTCTCCGCACAGCCGTAGATAGACTCTATCCTATTGTGAATATAGTAGACCTGACCGTTTCTGCGCATCTCCTTTTGTATCGCCTGAACGATAACTCCCCAGTCGTGCTCCAGCACATACGAGGAGATAGGCTGTCTGTCCTGAGGCGGCTCGTCAAGCACGCTCATGTCACGGATACCGCTCATCGCCATGTTTAAAGTACGCGGAATAGGCGTTGCCGAAAGCGTCAGCACGTCAACTCCCGCAAAGGCTTCCTTGAACTTTTCCTTGTGCGCAACGCCAAAGCGCTGCTCCTCGTCGATTATCGCAAGTCCAAGGTCTTTGAATTTTATATCGTCCTGAATTATGCGGTGAGTACCGATAAGCAGGTCGATACGTCCGCTTTTAAGTCCGCGCAGTATCTCGCGCTGCTCCGAGGGGGATTTATGGCGCGACAGCAGCGCAACGTTCACGGGAAACGCTTCAAGGCGCTTGCACGCCGTCTGGAAATGCTGCCACGAAAGCACCGTTGTAGGACACAGCAGCGCGCACTGCTTTCCCGCCTCGATACACTTGAACGCCGCACGAAGCGCTACTTCGGTCTTGCCGAAGCCAACATCTCCGCACAAAAGTCGCTCCATCGGGACAGGTTTTTGCATATCAGCTTTGATCTCGTCGATACAGCGAAGCTGAGAATCGGTTTCGATATAGCTGAAATGCGCCTCGAAATCCTCCTGCATAGAGTCGTCCTCGGGGAACTCAAAGCCCTTGCTGCGCATACGTTTGGAGTAAAGCTCGATTAGCTCTGCCGCCATCTCCTTTGCCGCAGCCTTTGCCTTTGCCTTGGACTTCTGCCACTGCTCGGAATTAAGCTTATTGAGCTTCACCGTGGAAGCGTCGCCCGTACCGATATAGCGTGATACAAGGTCAAGCTGCGTTACAGGAACGTGCAGCACGTCCTTTCCGGCATAGCGTATGCGGATATAGTCCTTTGAAACGCCGCCGTTCTCTATCTTGTGAACTCCGTCAAAAACGCCTATTCCATGCGAATAATGCACCACAAGGTCGCCTATTGATATATCCGCAAGAGAACGTATTTCCTCGCCCTTTTTCTTCTTGGGAACACGCTTTCTTGCAGCATGAACAGCCGTGTGAGTGAACACGGCGATGTTATAGTTCTGATACTCTATACCTGCGGTCAGCGTTCCCGCGGTAACAATGACCTTTTTACGAACAGGCTCGCTAGGCGCGGCGCTGTAGATAACGTCAAAGCCGTCGTCGATAAGGTCGTCGGCAAGTGTTTTGGCGCCCTTTTCGGTGCCGCCGAAGACCACACAGCAAAAGCCGCGTGAAAGATAGCCGCGCAGCTCGTCCTCAAGCAGCTTGTATTCACCGCTCCAAGGAGATGTCTGTATCGCTCCCTGTGAATCTATAATTGCACCAAGACGGAGATTTCCGCCTCTTATAAAGGTATCGAAATACACCGCGGCGCGCTCCTCAAGCAGCGCATAAAGCTCGCCCTTTGTGAGCATAAAACGGTCGATTCCCTTGCAGATGTGATGCTCCTCAAGAAGTATCTTTAAATCCTCCGCGTGCTGCAGCGAAATTCCGCGGTAGCCCTCGCGCACCGACACATTTTCGCACACAAAAACAGCCTTGGCATAGTCGAAAACAGTTGCCTCGTTTTCATAGCACAGCGGGAAATACTTGTCAGTGCTGTGCAGCTCAATACCGCCGCGCAGCTTATTCACGTCATCGTTAAGCTTTTCGCGCGCACCCTCGGCGTGCTTTCCGCGAAGCTTTTTCGCGATAGTCTCTATCCTTTCGCAAAGCGCCTCGTTGCTGTCAAACAACACCTCTGACGCGGGCGAAATGCTGATGCTTTCAAGCGAATCGGTGCGGCGCTGACTTTCGATATCAAACAAAGTAAGGCTGTCGATGGTGTCGCCCCAAAGCTCGATTCTGTAAGGCGTGGAAGCGCTCGGCGGAAACACATCTACAATACCGCCGCGCACCGAAAACTGACCCGCACCCTCTATCATATCGCAGCGGCTGTAGCCCGCGCTGATAAGCCGCTTTACAAGCTCGTCCTGTGCGATATCCTCGCCCTCGGAAAGCGTCACCGTGCGTTTTTTAAGCACCTCAGGCGGCACAGTGAGCTGACCCGCCGCTTCAGGCGAGCAGATAACACAGCCGCACCTGTTTTGCAGCATAGCCGTCAGCGCATATATCCTCTTGTGCTCGTACTCGCGTGAAGCCGCCTCGTAATTGCCGAGCGCAAGCTCCTTTGCAGGATAAAGCAGCGCCTTTTCCTCGCCGCACATCATATTTATATCAAGGCACAGACGCTGAGCCTCCGCCTCGCTCTCCGCGATAACAAGAGCGGGCAGCAGCTCCTCTCTTGACATAAGCGCCGCAATAAAATGCGCCTTATGGATATGCGAAAGACCCGTCACAAGGGCGGGTAGGGTATTATTCTCGTCGAGATAGCCGCACAGCCGCTTGTATTCGCGGTTGTCCTGTGCAGCTTTAAGAAAAAGTTCCATCTTGACCTCGCGTTTTAGGAGTTAAATTTATTCATAGCCTCGTTTATTTTATCCTGCACGATAAGCTCTATGCTGTCGCAGGCGTTTTTCATGCAGGCTTCAAGCGCCTCGCCGTCCTCTTTTTTGAAGTGACCCAGCACCCAGTCGGCAAGGCTGTAATCGGGGTGCGGCTTCGCGCCAACACCCATCTTAATACGAGGGAATGTATCCTTGCCCGAAAGATAGATGATATTTTTTATGCCATTGTGACCGCCGTCGCTTCCTTTTCTGCGGATACGAAGCTTTCCCGGCTCCAGTGAAATATCATCGTACACGATAATTGTACGCTCGGGCGGTATCTTATAGAAGCTCATAGCCTCAGTAACCGCCTCGCCGCTTTTGTTCATAAAGGTCGTGGGCTTCATGATAAGACAGCGCTTGCCGCCTATCATAGCGTCGCACGTCAAGGATTTGAACTTCACCTTTTTGCAGCTGAGCTTATATCTCTCGCAAAGCGTGTCCACCGTCATAAAGCCGATGTTGTGGCGCGTATTTTCATAATCCGTGCCGGGGTTTCCGAGACCCGCAATAATATATTCCACTGCACCCGAAACAGCAGGCTCGCGCTCTGCTTCAAGCTTTTTAAATATATCAAAAACCGACATAAAAACTCCTTTTTTCTGTACGCACAAAATCCACTCTCAGCCTTTGGGCAGGAGTGGTGATACTATTCTTCGCTAATATTTTAACACAAGCCGCCCCTTTTGTCAATGGGAAAACCGAAAAACCACTTGACAAATCACACAGAATAATGTATAATATTAACGTTATTCGGAGACGTATCGAAGTGGTCATAACGGGGCTGACTCGAAATCAGTTAGGGAGCGATCCCCCGCGAGTTCGAATCTCGCCGTCTCCGCCAAAAATCCGCCGAAGTTTATAGCTCGGTGGATTTTTTATTTTATCCGTGTCAGCGTCAAGAGCAGACATAAAAGCAAAAAGCTCCGCAGCCTTAATTCCGCGGAGCTTTAATATTTTCATATCAACTTAATCTTTTAAGCTTCTTATTTCTCTTTTCAACAAGGACGATAAGCTTGTTCGCACTTTCCGCTGCCGCAGCACCGTCATTCTCGTCAAGTGCGTTTTCTATCTCAACCACCCTTGCCATTATCTCAGCCTCTATCGTTTTAAGGCTCTTGTCGGACTTCACGGGGCTTGCCCGAAGCAGCTCGCTCGCCTTTTCGATCGCTTTTTTCGCTTTTCTGTCGGAAGCCTTATCAACCAGCATACTAACACGCGAAGTCGCATTCTTGATGTATTCGCCGTCAGCCTGCTTCTGCTCGTCCTCGCCCGAATACTCGTTCAAAAGCAGATTTGCAATAAGCATTATCGCATAAATGCCCCAAATGATAAGCTGCACGACCAGCGCAGCACCCATTTCGGCGCTGCCTATCAGAACAAAGATTATACCGACAACATACTCGATAAAGAAATATACCGTTGAAATATTATAAAGCGAAAAGCCGAACACCGAAGCGCTCTTGCATTTTCTTGTGAGAATTGGCGTTGCAACGACCATTACATAAGCAATATGAATAAACGCAAACGACACCCACACCGAAGCAGGGTGCGCTCCGCCGCCTACAAAAAAGAAAACCACATCAAAGACAGCAAGAAAAATAAGATCCAAAAGCAGCCACAGTACCGACTTTTTGTTCATGATATCTCAAACCTCTCATATTTTTTGCGACAGGTATCGCTTATTATCTATATTATATACAATTTTCCACCAAAAGTCAATACATCTGTTGCTTTTATCAAACAAATAGGGCTGTGCGATACACACAGCCCGTAGACCGTCGAAAAAGTCCCGTTGGGACTTTTCCGCCGAAACATCCGCCCTGCATGCACTCATTGTCGGCAATGCCGACAATTCGCACACTGGCGCGGATAGAAGTTA
>JAZNTS010000255.1:0-3000 GCA_045591905.1 Oscillospiraceae bacterium
GATAGAACTCACCGGGAGAACGGTCTGCTCTTGCGTCCTCATCACGGAAGCAGGGAGCGATCTGGAAATACTTATCAAAGCCCGATACCATATATATCTGCTTGAAGATCTGCGGAGCCTGAGGCAGAGCGTAGAACTTACCATGATGTTTACGGCTGGGGATAAGGTAATCTCTCGCGCCCTCGGGAGAAGATGTGGAGAGAATTGGGGTCTGCATCTCGAGGAAGCCCATGTCGCTCATCTTTTCACGCAGGAAAGAGATTATCTTGGAACGAAGCACGATATTGTCGTGCATCTTCTTGTTTCTGAGGTCGAGATAACGGTACTTAAGACGGATCTCCTCCTTGGTCTCCTTGGAAAGAGCTATCTCAAAAGGAAGCTGCTCGGAAACCTTGCCGAGTATCCTTACGTCCTCAGCCTCTATCTCAACTGTACCTGTTTCGATCTTGTCGTTATAGGTGCTCTCGTCACGCTTTAACACAGTGCCGCCGATGGATACAGCGCACTCCTTGTGGATACCCTCAAGCAGCGCCTCATTATGGAACACCACCTGAACAACGCCGTAATGGTCGCGGAGGTCGACAAACATAATACCGCCGTGGTCGCGGATATTCTCTACCCAGCCTGCGGCGCGAACCTTTTTGCCGATATCCTTTTCACCGACTGCGTTGCAGTATTGGGTGCGATACTCATTTTCAAGAAACATTGTATTCAATCCTTTCAAATGCTTTACGCATAATAATACTAATATAACAATTAATTATAACATTATTTAACCCGAATGTCAATATTATTGCTGAAATTTTCCGATGTTTATGCGGAAAACAGCTTAGTTATCTGTATATATCTGCAATTTTGCGCCACATCCCCTACACAAAGCAACGTCGGACATTACTGCCCGACGTTTTGGAATTTAACTTAACCGAGATCGTGCTGCGCACATAAGGTGATACTGTCAGCAGCCTTGCCCTCTGTTTCAAAAACAACTATCGTATTGTAGCCCTTTTTTAGCAGCGGAGCAGGTATATACAGCCGCTTCTGCGGGCCTATCTCCCAGAAACGCCCGATATTAAAACCGTTCACAAACACGCAGCCCTTACCAAAGCCGTCCATGTCGATGAATGTATCACACAGCTCGTCGATATCGAACTCAAACCTGTAGAACGCAGGCACACCCTCGGAGTATCCGCTGCTGAAATCAAGCGCTTCTATCTGCTTTTCATCAAGCGGCAACGGATATATCTCAAAACCGAACTGTCTGTGATCGTTCAGCTTAACGCCGCCCGAAATGCCCTTACGCTGTGTTTCAAGACCCGTGCCGAAATTCTCTCTGCCGATGTTCTCGCAAAGCAGATCGATAACGCCGCCGCTGCTTCTCTCGGAAAGCTCCGCCTTTTCGCCGATATTCTCAGCAAAAGCGGTGTGGATATGCTCGCCGTTGTGATAGCACTGCACTCTGTCGCTTGCGCCCTCAAGACGTAATTCCTTTACAGTTTCGTTCTCTTTAACTGAAGTACGATAAAGAATGTAGCCGTAATTCTGTCCTATATCCTCCATAGTGAGAGGAAAATTCGACTTCACGGGAGCGCTTATCTTCTCAAGAACGCTGAACAGGTCGGTCTTTCCCGAACACGGCACCTTGCCGTATTCTCTGCGCTTTATTTCGGTCGTCAGCGGTATTTCACGAACAGGTGCATACTTTGAGATTATCTCCTTGAACAGCTCGTATTTCGGGGTGAGCTGTCCGTCCTCGGTGAGCGGCGCGTCATAGTCGTAGGAGGTCACATCGGCGGTCTTATTGCCGTTGTTGCGCCCAGCCATAAATCCGAAATTCGTGCCGCCCTCGAACATATAGAAGTTCACGCTGCCGCGCTTTAAAAGCTCCTCAAGCTCTGCTCCCGCCTTTTCGGGAGAGGTAGTGTGATGCTCCTCGCCCCAAGCGTCAAACCAGCCGTTCCAGAACTCCATGCACATAAGCGGCTTGTCGTTGCCTATAAACTTCTGCATCTGCCCGAACTGCCACTCGGCAGCAGAGCCGAAATTACCCGTAGGAAGCGCTTCGTCAACAAGTCCTGATTTAAATATCGGCTCATTCCACGGGCCATCAGAGGTCGCAAACGGCACGGTTATACCAAATTCACGCATGGTATCACGCAGAAATTCAAGATACGCAGTGTCGTTTCCGTAGTAGCCGTACTCGTTTTCTATCTGAAACAGGATTATTTTGCCGCCCCTGTCTATCTGATAGGGCGCAAGCTTCGGGATAAGCACGCTGTAATACTGCTTAACCGCCTCCAAATACGGCTCATAACAGCAGCGCAGCTTCATTCCCTTGTCTTTAAGCAGCCACGCGGGAAGTCCGCCGAACTCCCATTCAGAGCAGATATAAGGCGATGGGCGGATAATTATATACAGCCCGAGAGCCTGTGCAAGATCGATAAAACGGCAGACATCGTGCATTCCGTTGAAAAGGTATTCACCCTTGTTCGGCTCGTGGAAATTCCATGGAATATAGGTTTCAACCGTGTTGCAGCCCATATTCACCAGCTTTTCAAGCCTGTCCTGCCAATACTCGGGCACAGTGCGGAAATAATGGAACGCACCCGAAATGATTTTGAAAGGGTCTCCGTTAAGATAGAACTTATCCTTTACTTCAAACATAGTTTCTCCTTAAAATTCAATTGCGTCAATAGTGTAGCTTCCGCTCAGCACCTTGATGGTAACTTTGTGCTCGCCCTCGGCTGTATCGGCGGAATAGCTGCACTGTCTTGCCTGCGTCTTTGCGGTCTCCGCGCTCTCTAAAAGCTCACCGTCCACATATACCTCAATAGCTGCCGCGTCGGACGCTCCGATAATGGCAAAATGGCTGCCTGTGAAGCTGAAGCTCATCTCAGCGCCCTCGCTTTGAGCGCGTGATATAGTGCGGTTGAAATGAACATACCCATCGGGAACGGTTCTGTACCAGTCGCCCGTGTAGGTTATCGCAGAGTCGTGGTCGTC
>JAZNTS010000256.1:0-10072 GCA_045591905.1 Oscillospiraceae bacterium
CGTTTTGCAAGAGGTAAAGCTTATGAATGAATACATCACCAATGCGCTGATAGAAAACACATATCTTTTCTGCGTAAGGCGCATTTCAGACAGCGAAGCAGCGCGGGATCTTTCACAGGATATTCTGTATGAGGCTCTGCGTGTTATAGCAAGCGGCAAAGAATTTGTCAGCTTTTATTCGTGGTACTGGCGTATGGCTAAGAACAAATATGCCGACTACATCACTCATAAACAAAACTCCGCACTTCCAATCGAAGCTGCAATAGGTTACTCGGCTGAAGATATGCAGCCTATTGAAAGCTTAATTGCTTCGGAGGATATATCAAGACTTAATTTTTCGCTGTCAAGGCTTGCCTCAAATCATCGTGAGATAATTATTCGCTATTACTTAAAAGAACAAAAGATGTCGCAGATATCCGCAGAGCTTAATATACCTGTTGGAACTGTAAAAAGACGCTTGTTCGACGCGAAGAAAGATCTGAAAGAGAGGTTTTATAATATGAATAGTACAGGAAAGACCGCTTATGCTCCCGCTGATGTAAGTTGGTTTTGGGGTTATGAAGCTGTTGGCCCATCAATGCTGATGGCGAGCTCAAAAATTTATCCGCAGATCATGGTGATCTGTCGTAACAAAGCTAAAAAGCTGAATGAAATAGCTGATGAGATGGGTGTTGCTCCGATCTATCTCGAAGAAGCAATCAACAAAATGCTGAACACAAATCTCCTTGTTTCACACGCAAAAGACAAGTATCAGGCAAATTGGTGTATATTCCCGCGAGAAGTATTTATGAGAGCGGAGCTTTATGCTTGTGATATGTTTCATGACCACGGCTTCGGGGAACGGATAACAGAAAAACTGCTCGGCTTAAAGGAAAAGATAACCTCATTGGACTTTTACGGCAACCATTTTGACTACAGCTATCTGATGTGGCTGCTGTATGTTCAAGCGGGTTACGTCATGGGACATTTCGGCGGTAATCACTACCGCAGTAAATATGGGGACAAATACCCTAAAGAAGCAGACAGAAAGTACGGTCTTACAATGCATTACGTTCTGCCCGATGAGAATTATGACTACTCTGCTCTTGACAAACTCAGAGAAATAGAATGGTCTTGTCTTGAACAAGGATTTGACACCGCAAAACACGGCAAGGCTCTTTATCACAACAATTTCGATATGACTCCCTTTCCTGTCGATAGTTCCGATGAATCGGGAGATTGGCGCAAAGGTCGCGACAGATGGGTCAATAGTGAAAACATCTCGCTTCTTATAGAACTTGCACACGGGCCCGATAAAATACTGTCATCGCACAAGGAGGAAAAGGCTGCAGAGCTTCTTAAGAACGGACTTTTAAAAAAGGAAAACAATAAGCTTATAGTTCAATTGCCTGTAATGAAGATTGATGTTCACAGTAAGATATGGTGCTTGTTAAGAGATGAATTAAAGACGCTTGCAGAGGAGTATGTAGACCTTATAAGCAAGGGCGTTGAGGAGCTACTTCTCCCCTATGTGCGCAAAGACTTAATGAGCAGCTTTATCCACTGGGATATAAGACATTTTTTTGATCCTAAAGAAGCACTGTTTTATTATGGTTGGGATAAGCACCTTGCACTGCCCGAGGATTACAGTACATCTGCAGCAGGTCTTTACATAATAACCGAATAAGCATAAAGCCACGCGGAATCAATCCGTGTGGCTTAGCTTCATTTTATTATTTTTTCTATCAGAAACAAAGAAAATGATATTTGAAAGTATCGCAGAAATGCTCCAACCGATAGGCCATGAGAGCCATATTCCCGATGCGCCGTACATCGGACAGAGAATAAATGCGAAAGCTACCCTGAGCACCAAGTCAGAAAATGTGGTTATCATAAACGCTTTTATGTTTCCGCAGCCTCTAAGCACACCGTCTGAATTAAGCTTCAGTCCGACTGTTATAAAGAACGGCGAAACTGTCAGCAAAAAGCCCATTCCGGCCTCCGCCGCTGCGGCGTTGTTCATATCACTGCTGTCCATGAAAATGTAGATAAGTCCGTTTGCAAAGATAACATAAGTAAGTGAGAAAAGAGCAGCAACGCCAACAGCTAACAATGCGCCGACCTTGAAGCCGCCGCGCACACGGTCAGTACGCATCGCACCTGTATTCTGTGCGGAAAAGCTTGAAACGCTGTTTCCTATTGCGCTGAAGCAGGTTACAGCAAAGGTATTGAGCTTTATTGCCGAGGAATAACCCGCCATAACATCAATACCGCAGGAGTTTACAAGTCCCTGAATGAACAGATTTCCAACTGAAACAAAGCTTTGCTGTAAAATACTTGGTATAGAAAGCTTTGATATCCTACCGAGCATATTCAGCTCAAACTTCCTGTATGTGGGGCTTTCAATTCTCTTGATACGCTTCATAAGAACGATAAAAGCTAGTACCGAGCACACTCCCTGACAGATAAAGGTCGCCCACGCCGTACCGGGAACTCCGAGCGGTATCACAACAACAAAAAGAATATCGAGTGCTATATTACCAAGCGACGAAGCTATAAGGAAATACAACGGAGTTCTTGAATCTCCGAGCGAGGTGAATATACCCGTGCATATATTATAAATAAACAGAAAGACCAGCCCAAAGACATAAATATTCAGATAATCCTGTGCGTCCTTGAAAACAGCAGTATCTGTGCCCAAAAGCTCGAGGAAAAAACCGCTTGTGAAAAAGCCGACTACAGTGAGCAGTATGCCCAGTGCAAAGCTTGATATTATGGAGGTGAAAACGGCTGTTTTCATGTTTTTCATATCCTTTGCGCCGAAAAAAGTGGATATTACGACTGAGCAGCCTATATTCATTCCCGTACCTATTGCAAGAAATATCATCGTTATTGGGTAAGAAGCGCCGATAGCGGCAAGCGCGTCCTTGTTTATGAAGTTTCCCGCAATAACGCTGTCAGCTATGCTGTAAAGCTGCTGAAACACAACGCTCACAAGCAGCGGCAGCGAGAACTTTATAAGTATTGGTGCAACCGCACCCTCGGTCATATCCTTAACCATTGTATACCTCGCAAAACAGCCGTACTCTTATAGTAGAGTACGGCATGAAATTACTGTTTTTTGTTCTTTGCTTCTGCCTTTAGGCGAAGATCGCGCTCAAGAATTACCTTTCTGATACGAATGCTCTTGGGTGTTACCTCAACCAGCTCGTCGTCCTGAATGAACTCAAGGCTCTCCTCAAGGCTCATTACCTTGGGCGGGATAAGGTGCAGTGCGTCATCGGAGCCGCTTGCACGGGTATTTGTAAGGTGCTTTTTCTTGCACACGTTTACTACGATATCGCCTGCCTTAGGAGAAACACCGACGATCATACCCTCGTAAACAGGAACACCTGCGCCGATGAACAGCGTACCGCGCTCCTGAGCGTTAAACAGACCGTAGGTTATAGCCTGACCGTCCTCCCATGCAACGAGAGAGCCGACAGTTCTTCTGGGAATGTCACCGAAATAGGGCTGATAGCTGTCAAAAACGGAATTCATGATACCCTCGCCCTTTGTATCGGTCATAAATTCGCTTCTGTAACCGAAAAGACCTCTTGACGGAATGAGGAACTCAAGCTTTGTACGATTACCGACAGGCTGCATATCGACCATTTCGCCCTTGCGCTGTCCTATCTTCTCCATAACAGAGCCGACAGCAGCCTCGGGTACGTCTATAACAAGGCGCTCAACAGGCTCGCACTTAACACCGTCTATCTCCTTATAAAGCACGCGCGGCGTAGAAACGGAAAGCTCATAGCCCTCGCGGCGCATATTCTCGATAAGTATCGAAAGGTGCATCTCACCTCTGCCCGCAACGTTGAACGCGTCAAGCGTTTCACTATCGGAAACTCTAAGGGAAACGTCCTTTAAAAGCTCACGCTGCAAGCGCTCGCGTATCTGACGTGATGTAACGAACTTACCCTCTCTGCCTGCAAAGGGGCTGGTGTTTACCGAGAATGTCATTTCAACGGTAGGCTCGGAAATTTTTACGAAAGGAAGCGGCTCGGGACAGCTTACAGATGTGATGGTCTGTCCGATGGTAACTCCCTCAATACCCGAGAAGCAAACGATATCGCCGACTTTTGCTTCCTGTACGGGAGTGCGTCCGAGACCCTCGAACTGGTTGAGTGATACTATCTTTGACTTAAACGGCGCTGTTCTTTCAAGATAGTCACATACCATGACCTCCTGATTCTGCTTCATAACGCCGCGCTCGATACGTCCGATTGCGATTCTTCCCACATACTCGTTGTAGTCGATGGAAGAAACCAGCACCTGAAGCTCGCCCTCATCATCGCCCTCGGGAGGATCAATATGCTCTATTATCTTATCAAACAAAGGCTTGAAATCAGTACCCATATGGTCGGGAGAGAACGAAGCAACGCCCATTCTGCCCGAACAGAACACAACAGGGCTGTCGATCTGCTCTTCTGTAGCGTCAAGGTCAAGAAGAAGCTCCAGCACCTCGTCAACGACCTCTTTGTTGCGCGCGTCGGGACGGTCTGTCTTATTGACAACAACGATTATCTTATGACCAAGCTCCAGTGCTTTCTGAAGCACGAAGCGCGTCTGCGGCATGGTGCCCTCAAACGAGTCAACAAGAAGCAATACGCCGTTTACCATCTTCAGGATACGCTCTACCTCGCCGCCGAAGTCAGCATGGCCGGGGGTGTCAACAATGTTAATTTTAACACCGTTGTACATACAAGCAGTATTTTTTGCAAGGATAGTGATACCGCGCTCGCGCTCGATATCGTTGCTGTCCATTACTCTGTCGTTTACGACCTGATTATCGCGGAATGCGCCACCCTGCTTCAGCATCTCATCGACCAGTGTAGTCTTACCGTGGTCAACGTGGGCGATTATCGCGATATTACGAAGATCCTCTCTTTTCAAGTTCAACATCTCTTTCTTTATAAATTCTTAAAATTCGCCAAAGATTATTATACTACTTTTTCCGTCGCGCTACAAGTGAGAAAACAAAAAAACGTGGTTTTACTTGTATTTGTGAAACCGAAGCTCATTTTTTTGTGCACAATGACGAACAGCGCCCCTCAAAAACGATCGGGCGCTGAAAGTATTATTTAAATAATCGCTTAGTCTTATCAAAAGCTGCTTTTTTTAGGCGTTTTTCCTCGGCGGTATCAAAGCAATATTGACCGTTATTAAACCGCAGAACACTGCCTTCGCGAACTCCATCGGGTAACTTTGAAATAGGTATATCGCGTACTTCGCCATCTTGAAGCACCACAGCATAGCCGTTTTCTATCCTGTCAACAGTTATCACGCTGCTTCACCCTCCCCGTATCTCGTTGTTGTGTAAGTAAGCTCGTTTCCATCGGTAACAAAAACGATGTCGCTGTAGTTCATAGTCACAAGATTTGTGCAGTTAAGCAAACAAAGCCGCTCCAGCACCTCATTAGACGGGTGACCGTAGGAATTATTCCTGCCCGCACTGACAACGGCATACCGAGGCTGAACAGCGAGCAAAAACTCCATACAGCTTGAAGAAGCGCTTCCGTGGTGAGCAACCTTTAAAACATCGGCTTTGATATCGGGAAAGGTCATTAAAAGCTGCTGCTCTGCGATCTTTTCCATATCGCCTGTGAATAAAAAGCTGAAATTACCGCTTGTAAGCTTTGCAACGATCGAATAATCGTTAAGATCCTCATAACTATCCCCGACAGGGCCGAGCAGCTTTAAGACCGTACCCTCGCAAAGAGTTATCTCCCTGCCATTTTCCGAATAACTCGCGCTGATATCCTTATCCTCTATGACATCAAGCATAGCACTGTAAAACGCCGCTGCTGGAATATGCTCCTCGGGTATCTCAGGCATGATAAACTCGCCCACTTCAAACGCGCGAAGTATCTCAGCCATTGCTCCCATATGGTCGGAATGCTGATGAGTCCCTATGACATAATCAAGACGCTTCACGCCGAAATCACGCAGATAGCTTATGACATACTGCGAGGTGTCGTTCTCGCCCGAGTCGATAAGCATAGTTTTGTCGGGAGTGTATATAAAAATGCAATCTGCCTGTCCGACATCGAGAAAATGCACAGCTATCTCGTCTTGCTCGACAACTACATTCGGGCGTTTTATCACGCCCGTCATTTTGTAGATATCCGTAAGAGTTGGGATAAAATCAATGTGAAACCAATTCTCATTGGCAAACAAAAGCATACTCAGCAGCATAACGATCACAAAAGCGTAGCGAAGAATATCATTTGCGCTTTTTTTCTTGTTTTTTCTTTTGGCTGCCTTTTTTGCCGACATTTCCCCTGCTCCTTTCGGAATTTGCACGACTGCTTGTATTGCTGCGTTCCGACGGTGTGATAAGACAATCCTTTCCAAAGCCGATAAGCTCGCGGCGTTTAGCAATTATCAGCGCCTTTTCAACAAGCTGCTTGTTTTCAGGCTTGAAATATTGCAGCAGCGCGCGCTGCATCGACTTATCCTCTTTAGAACGCGGCACAAAAACTGGCTCCATCGTGTAAGGGTCAAGACCTGTGTAAAACATCGCCGTGGAGATAGTACCCGGTGTGGGATAAAAATCCTGCACCTGCTCGGGACGAATGTTATGCTTTTTCAGAAACAAAGCAAGCTCTACCGCTTCATTTAAAGTGCAACCCGGGTGCGAGGACATAAGGTACGGCACAAGATACTGCTCCTTGCCGCACTTTTTGGTAGAAGCATAAAAACGCCGCTCAAACTCCTCATACGCCTCTATATGCGGCTTGCCCATATAGTCAAGCACCTTGTTGCTTGCGTGCTCGGGCGCAACCTTTAGCTGACCGCTTACATGGTGCTCAACAAGCTCATCAAGGAATTCGTTGTTTTTATCAGCAAGGATATAGTCGTAGCGTATTCCTGAACGTATAAACACTTTTTTGACCTTTTTTATCGTGCGAAGTCTGCGCAAAAGCTTCAAATAATCGCTGTGATCTGCGATAAGCGCCTTGCAAGGCGTAGGCGCAAGGCATTTTTTGCCCTTGCACATACCATGCTCGTCCTGCTTTTTGCAAGAGGGCTGACGGAAATTCGCGGTAGGCCCTCCCACATCATGAATATAGCCCTTGAAATTCGGTTTTTCGGAAAGCATGACTGCCTCGTTATAAACGGACTCCTCGCTGCGAGTCTGGATACGTCTGCCTTGGTGCAGCGCTATTGAGCAGAAATTGCAGAATCCGTAACAACCGCGATTGTGCGTTACAGAAAACTCAACCTCCTGAATAGCGGGAACGCCGCCCTCTTTCTCATACATGGGGTGATAAGCTCTCATATAAGGTAGCTCGTAGGTATAATCAAACTCAGACTGAGTTACGCTTCGCTGGGGCGGATTCTGCACCAGCATCATGCTTCCGTGGCGTTGCACTATCGTTCTGCCGTAAACCTCGTCCTGTTCATCGTACTGCTTGCGGCACGCCTTGGCGTAAGCCTTTTTGTTTGTGCTGACTATCTCAAAGGAATCGCACTGAACCGCGCCGATAGGTGTGTTCTCGGGTTTTGTAAGGTAGCAGGTTCCACGCAAGTCGTGCATCTCGGACAGCTTCATTCCTGCTTTGAAATTATTGAGCATCTGTGACAAAGTAACCTCGCCCATGCCATACATCAAAAGATCTGCGCCCGAATCTACCAAAACCGACGGCATAACGCTGTCGCTCCAATAGTCATAATGCGCGAAACGGCGCAGCGAAGCTTCAATACCGCCGACAGAGATCTCAACATCGGGATAAAGCTGCTTCAGCTTGCGGCAGTAGACCGTAAGAGCGCGGTCGGGGCGCTTTCCTCCTCTGCCGCCTGTAGAATAAGCGTCATCGTTGCGCTTTTTCAACGCAACCGTGTAATTTGACACCATGCTGTCAATGTTTCCGCCTGTTACCATAAAGCAATACTTAGGCTTGCCAAGTTTTTTATAATCAGCGTCTGTCAAAGGCTGAGCAATAACGCCGACAGTGAAACCTGCCGCCTCGATAAGACGGGAGATTATCGCAATTCCAAAGGTCGGGTGATCTATATAAGCGTCGCCTGTGAAGCAGATAAAATCGAGCTGCTCGATCCCACGATCTATCATATCCTGTTTTGATACAGGTAAAAAGGGCATTTTTTACAATCCTTTCATATTGGATTATGTAGAATTATCATTTAAACTCAGATATAACTTTAGACAACATTTGAGGATTGTCAATGTTGACTTCGTGTCCTGAGTTCTCTATCGTGCTGAATTTAGCATTCGGGAGCTTTTCGGCAAGCTTTAAAGCAGCTTTTTTATTTACATTATCTTTTTCCCCGCAAAGAATGAGAACGGGACATTTAACCTTATCAAGGCCGCTTGTAAAATCTATATCAGCCATTGAATTTGTAAGCGTGATAAAATCCTTTTTCGTAAGTCCAATATCCTTGAACTGACTTTGGGGCATAAATTTAAACAATAAATTCTGCAACTTAAGCAAAAACCTCGGCATATCATATTGCGGCGCAATAAGTATAAGTGAACTTATTCTCTGTGGATAATCAATAGCGTAATTTAAAGCAAGAACTGCTCCGAGAGATAGACCGCACAGATCAAGCGGCTCAGAAAGCTTATCGCAGTAATCGCAAAAAGCATCGTACATTTTACTGTAAAAACAGTTGCCCTCGGAAAAAAATTCACTTAATTCAGGACATATGACTTCAGCGCTGTCAGGCAGAAAGGATATAGTATTATCCCAGCTTGAAGCGCTCTGTCCCATTCCATGTAAAAAAATGAATTTCATTTAAACACCTCACTAATGAAAATCAAAAATACTGTTATTTCTGCTGGAGTTTCCTCTCGTACCACTCCTGCTTTGTCATGAGCACCTGACGCGGCTTGCTGCCCTCAAAAGGTCCAACAACGCCCATCTGCTCCATAATGTCGATAAGTCGTGCAGCTCTGCCGTAGCCAAGCTTAAATCTGCGCTGGAGCGCAGATGTACTTGCTTGTCCCGCTTCAACAACATATTCGATAGCTTCCTCAAGCTTTTCGTCCTCAGTGTCGATCTCCGCGCCATCTGCGCCCGCGGAAGCCTTGCCGTCACCCGAAGAAACCATCTCGGTCTGACGCTCGATCTCCTCCATGATGCTTTCATCGTATTCAGCAGCAAAGGTCTGCTTGATAAATTCAACAGTGCGCTCAACTTCCTTATCGGAAACGAAGCAGCCCTGAACACGGACAGGCTTCGGCATACCGACAGGCATATACAGCATATCACCGTTACCAAGCAGCTTTTCTGCTCCTCCGCCGTCAAGGATAACACGGCTGTCCATCTGAGAAGCAACCATCAGCGCAATACGGCTGGGAATATTCGCCTTGATAAGACCTGTAACTACATTAACAGTCGGTCGCTGTGTTGCTATTACAAGGTGCATACCTGCCGCACGCGCCATCTGTGCAAGACGAACGATGCTGTCCTCAACGTCCTTGGGCGACGCCATCATGAGGTCGGCAAGCTCATCTATAAAGATTACGATATGCGACATCTTTTTAAGTCCGCTGTTGGGATCAGCGGCAAGCTCATTGAAGCCGCCGAAGTCGCGGACATTGTTCTCTGAGAACATCTTGTAGCGGTTAAGCATCTCATTAACTGCCCACGCGAGCGCGCCTGCCGCCTTTTTAGGGTCGGTCACGACAGGAATAAGCAGGTGCGGAATGCCGTTGTACATCATAAACTCAACCTTTTTGGGGTCGATCATAATAAGGCGCACCTCGTCGGGCGTGGACTTCATGAGAATACTCATTATTATGGAGTTTACACAAACAGACTTACCCGAACCTGTAGTACCTGCGATAAGCAGGTGCGGCATCTTCGCTACATTACAGGTGACGGTCTCGCCGCTGATGTCCTTACCGAGCACAGTTTCAAGCTTTTTGTCGAAGCTTCGCTTGAAATCGGGTGTATCTACAAGCTCGCGGAAGAATACAGTATCTTTCTGCTTATTGGGAACTTCGATACCGACCGCCGCCTTATTCGGAATAGGCGCTTCTATACGCACACCCGCAGAAGCAAGATTCAGCGCAATATCATCA
>JAZNTS010000257.1:0-9421 GCA_045591905.1 Oscillospiraceae bacterium
CTCCTGCTCGAACTTTTTCATGCATGCTACAAGAGCCTCAACGCCCTCGATAGGCATAGCGTAGTAGATGGAAGCTCTCATACCGCCAACGGAACGGTGACCCTTGAGGTTCTCAAGGCCTGCTGCCTTAGCTTCCTTAACGAACTTAGCGTCAAGCTCCTCGTTGCCTGTAACGAAGGGAACGTTCATCAGAGAACGGTCTTTCTTCTCAACAGTGCCCTTGAACAGCTTGCTGGAGTCGAGGAAATCATACAGGATCTTAGCCTTCTTCTCGTTGTGAGCCTTCATAGCCTCAAGGCCGCCCATCTTCTTGATCCACTTGAATACCTTGCCGCAGATGTAGATACCGTAGCAGGGAGGAGTGTTGTAGAGGGAGTCGTTGTCAGCCTGTGTCTTCCACTTCAGCATTGTGGGAGTGCCGGGGAGAACGTCATCGGTGATGAGATCCTCACGGATAATTGCGATAACAACGCCTGCGGGGCCTACGTTCTTCTGAACGCCGCCGTAGATAACAGCATACTTGCTTACATCAACGGGCTCGGACAGGAAGCAGGAGGATACGTCAGCAACGAGATCCTTGCCCTTTGTGTTGGGAAGCTCCCAGAACTTTGTACCGTAAATGGTGTTGTTTTCGCAGATGTATACATAGTCAGCGTCCTCGGGGATAGCGAGGTCGGAGCAATCGGGAATGTAGGAGAAGGTCTTGTCTGCGGAAGAAGCAACGTCGATAGCCTCGCCGTACATCTTAGCTTCCTGCCAAGCCTTCTTAGCCCACTGACCTGTGATTATGTAAGCTGCCTTCTTGTTCTTCATCATGTTCATGGGAACCTCAGCGAAGAACTGGGAAGCACCGCCCTGCAGGAACAGTACCTTGTAGTTGTCGGGAATATTCATCAGCTCGCGCAGATCCTTCTCTGCGTCCTTGATGATCTCGTCATAAGCCTTGGAACGGTGTGACATTTCCATAACGGACATGCCTGTTCCGCGGTAGTCCATCATTTCTTCTGCTGCTTCTCTGAGGACTTCCTCGGGAAGAACAGCGGGGCCTGCGCTGAAGTTGTAAACTCTACTCATAAGTTTGCCTCCTGTAAATTTAAGCGTTTTACCGCTTTATTTAGTTATAACATAACATATTTATTATATGACATTTTTCCCGATATGTCAAGTATGAAATGAACAATTATGGCGAATTTTTGTATACCGTATCCTATTATTTTCCGAATAGCTCGGAGAGGACGTCCGCGCTTTGTTTAAGCTCGTCAAAATCGCCGTAGTTATGGCGGTACAGCTCTACGATGTAGCTTCCGTCAAAGCCGTTTGCACCCATTCTATTATAAAGCTCTGCAAAATCAAAGCAGCCCTTTCCGACAGGCAGACAGTCGCTTTCTGCGTTTCCGTCGCTGACATGGCAGTGGATAAGGCACTCGCCGAGAGCGTCAACGTAATCGAAGATATCCTCGCCGCTTCTGCGCGCCTGCTTTAGGTCAAGCACGAATTTTGCGTACTGCGAAAGCTCGCGCTTCATCATCTTTAAGAAATCCAGCCGTCCCGACAGGCAGTAGCAAACATTTTCCTGTGCTACCGTAACGCCGTATTCCTGACCTATCTCGGCAAGCAGACGGAACTGCTTTACATAATGCTCGGGTGTGCACTTGCTGCTTTGGATAGCGCCGTGGAGCACGAATATCTTTGCCCCGAGCTTTTGCATACTCTCGAAAAATCCGCGGTAGAGCGTCAGCATCTCCTCCACTCTGCGGTCGTAGGTAGAAAACAGAAACACCGACTCCATCGGGGAAGAAAACGGGTGAAATGAGGGAATATTGATACCGTACTGCTTCGCGGTATCCTTTATCATGGAGATGTACGGCTCCTGACCCTCGCAGGTAGAGTTTGCGAATATTTCCGCTGTTTTTACTCCGCGCACGGCAAGCTCTCTGAAAGCGTCCTCCACATGAAGCGGATACAGCGACGCGGTTGATACTCCTATCTGCATAAAGTCACCTCCATTGGTAAAAAACACTTCTGTTAAAATAATAACATATATTCAAATTAATTGCAATAGCTTTTTGAAAAAATAGTCAGCTATGATGTACACTCTCTTTGATTCGTGCGCTTTTGGGACTGAGGAAAAACAGCGGAATACAGGCGGTGAGTATGCATACTACGCCCGCAAGCTCCAGCCAAAACAGCGGCGGAAGCGCCGCGAGGAACGGAAAATGCTCATAAAGCTGAGCGGGCAGCTCGTCCGTCATTATATAGTTTGTGCCGAACACCTTGTTAAAAACCATAACAGAAGCTACCAGAAGATTTCCCACGATAAGCGCCGACGGGACGTTTTGAGGCGAGCTTTTATAGCCGAAAACAAGCAGGCAGAAAAGGCTGCAAAGCAGCATGAAATGGTGACTTATCACGAACTGATAGAATATAAAGCTGTCGCATGAGCACGCGAGGTCAGGGAATAACATCGCGGGCAGCGGCCCTATCAGTGTGAAGAAATACACAGTGCCGTAAAGTCCTCTGCGGTCGTCGGTGAGCATTATATAAATAAGTAAAAAGTTCGCGATAAAGCACAGGTGCAGCGGCAAGTCCTCCTCAAAGCGCCATATGCCAAGCAGCAGCCTTGACGAATAATGCACTGCCATATTCAGCAGCAGAACGAGCGCCATTGAAATGCGTATTGCCTTTAAATGCGCGCAGTCCGAAAGCTTTTTTCTGAAAGCGAACACCAGCGCATAAAGAATAAATGCTCCCACGGTAAGTCCGATGTGCAGCGCGCCGAAAAGCGGAAGCCTGTTTTGAGTACCTATAAAAAAGTCAGCCATTAAGTTCCTCCGCGAGTTTGGTCTTTCAGTGCTTTGCTATAAAGGAATAATCCGCCGCATTTGTGGTAAATTAATCAAAAGTGAAACTATTCTGTACTGTAAAATGGCGCAGCCTTTGCGGTTATTAATTATATTACTTTCTTGATGGAGATATTCTGTTATGAGCAAATCTACGTTTTCAAATCGCCTTGGCTTTGTGCTGTCGGCGGCAGGCTCGGCTGTGGGGCTGGGCAATATATGGAGATTTCCGTTTCTTGCCGCGGAATACGGCGGCGGTATCTTTCTGCTTGTATATATCGCGGTGACGCTTGTTTTCGGCTTTCCCGTTATGGCTATGGAGATAGCTATCGGAAGAAAGACTGCGACTGCAAGCATTGAAGCCTACGGAAAGCTTGATAAGCGTGGCGGCTTTATCGGTATCCTTACCGCTGTTGTAACGCTGATAACACTTCCGTATTACTGCGTTATCGGCGGCTGGGTGCTGAAATATGCGGTGATGTACTGTACGGCTCAGTGGGAGCTTCCTGCGGCGGAGGGATTTTTCCCGCAGTACACCTCGCAGACGTTTGAGCCTATTTTGTATCAGGTGCTGTTTTTGCTGATGTCGGCGGCGATACTTATATGCGGTGTAAAGAACGGCATTGAGAAAGCTAACCGTTTCCTTATGCCCGCACTGGTAGCGCTTGCGATAATAATTGCGGTGTATTCGCTGACGCTTAACGGTGCGTTTGACGGCGTTGTATATTATCTTACCCCCGACTGGTCGAAATTTTCGTTCAAGACCGTACTTGCGGCAACGGGACAGATGTTTTATTCGCTCTCGCTTGCTAACGGAATCATGGTGACATTCGGCTCGTATCTCCACAAAAAGGACAGCATCGAAAAATCCGTAAAGCAGATAGAAATTTTCGATGTCGGCATAGCTTTTCTCAGCGGACTTATCGTTATCACTGCGGTGTTTGCGATGTCGGGCGGCGAAAGCACTGCGCTTTCTGCGGGTGCGGGACTTGTGTTTGAAACGCTGCCCTCGATGTTTGCGGTCATGCCGTTTGGCGGCTTGGTCGGTGCGCTGTTTTTTGTGCTTGTCTTTTTTGCGGCGATATCCTCGGCTATCTCGATGATGGAGGTGAATGTTGCAAATCTTATCAGCCGATTTAAAATGAAACGCTTCAGCGCGGTGCTGGTGATGAGCGCAGTGCTGCTTATCTTAGGTCTGCCGTCGTCGCTCGGTTACGGCATTTGGAGCGGTTTAAGACCTATGGATATGGCGCTGCTGGATTTTCTCGACTATATCGGAAATTCGATAATAACGCCTATCGTTGCGATGATATCCTGCATATTTATCGGCTGGGTAGTAGCGCCGCGCGTGCTGTCGGAGGAAATTGCGCAGGACGGCGTATTTAAGCGTCGCAAAAGCTTTGAATTTATTGTCAAGTGGATAGCGCCGCTGTTTATCGCGGCGGTGCTGATAGGCTCGTTTATCGAGGTCTGATTGACTTATTGATCACTATGTGATATACTTGCGTTAGATAAAGAAAGGTGTGGTCGTATGAGTAAAAACGAAAGAAAGCTGTTCTCCTCAAGGCGGAGCGCGGTCATTCTCGTGGCTTTGTTGATAGTGGCAGCGGCAGTGGCGGTGCTGTTCCTGACGCGCGGAGCCGATGTTCCTACCGTAAATACGCAGATATCCTCTGACAGCTCGCATGACCGCGACCTGAATATTGCGCAGCCTCTCACTTCCGCTGAGGCAGAGCGGATACTGACGGATTATTGGCAGAATGGTGTTCAGCCCGATATGCAGCGGCTATCCGCAGTTGAGGAGCTTTATCTGAGCTATGATGTTATCACGGATATGTCGGTATTAAAGCAGCTTCCCGCTCTCAAAAAGCTGTATATATCGTCCGGTGCAAATTCCGAGCCTGTTGATATCTCTGTGCTGTCTGAACTAAAACAGCTTACCTCGCTGACGCTGATATATTTTAAGCCGACCGATACCTCTTTCCTGTCGGAATTAACGCAGCTTACCGAGCTTTCGCTTGCAGGCTGTGACATCACGGATATATCAGCGCTTTCCGAGCTTTCCGAGTTAGTTTCGCTTGACCTGTCCATGTGCGGAGCAAGCGATATATCGCCGCTTAGTGAATTGACGAAGCTTCGATCGCTTGACCTGGTCTTTAACGGCATACAGGATATCAGCGTGCTGGAGGGTCTGAAAGAGCTGACGGAGCTGGAGCTTGACCGCAACGAGATAACCGATATCTCGCCGCTAGCGGGACTTAAAAATCTCAGCGAGCTTTCGATCAGCGGCAACGGCATAAGCGACCTCTCGGCGCTTTCAGAGCTTTTTGAGCTTACAGCGCTTGATGTATCCAATAATCAGCTCATCACGGATATCTCGCCGCTTTCACAGCTTTCGAAGCTTACAGAGCTTGATATTGCATACAATAATATCTCTGATATTTCTGTGTTAGCGGGGCTTTCGAGGCTGACTGAGCTTTACGCGGGCGGTAATGCGATAAAGGATATTTCCGCAGTGGCGGGGCTGTCCTCGCTTACCGAGCTTTCGCTCTGCCAAAATGAGATATCCGACGCGAGCGCTGTAAAGGGGCTTTCGGCGCTTAAGGAGCTTGATATTTCGTATAATCTTCTGCCATCGCTGCCCGAGCTTAGCTGTCAGCAGACGCTTGAAGAACTTTGTCTGTCCTACAATCTCATGGAAATAATGAATTTCGCGGGCGATTTTCCGAAGCTTGAAAAGCTTGATGTCAGCGGCAACCTGCTGACGGAGCTTAAGATTTCGGGCGAGCTTCCCATGCTGTTTTCATTATACATTGACGATAACAAGCTTACATATTTCGATCCCGAGGCGGAGCTTCCGTCACTTGAAAAGCTTGATATCTCATATAATGAGGGAATAATAGATATTGCTTTTGTCACGCGGTTTAAGACGTTAAAAGACCTTTCGCTCGGCGGCAGCGGAGTTAAGGATATATCGCCTGTTGCTGAGCTTACTGCGCCTGAGCACATAAGCTTCTCTTTTTCGGTTGTGGAGGACATCTCTCCGCTTTGCGGCATGACCTCGCTGAAAAGCATCAATATGACGGACAGCGGCGTCACAGACCTTTCTCCGCTCTACAAAATGACGTGGCTTGAATATCTGTTCATTGACCCGTATGATTACACTGAGGATGAGCTTGCGCGGCTCAGAGCGCGGCTTCCCGACTGCAATATACCGTAATTGTGCATGGAACTTTTGATGCAGTTCACATTAAATGAAAAATTTTTTATAAAAATTTCACAAAACCTCTTGACAAATCTGCACAAACAGATTATACTGTATATACAACACATGAACAGTTGGCTGAACACAGTGTATCAGCCGAATACATAAAAAAGGAGATTTTACCATGGCTTTAAAGGTTGACAGCATCGTCAAAAAGTATGGCGAATACACCGCGGTCGATAGCCTCAGCTTTGAGATAACAAAGCCCGGCGTTTTCGCGCTTCTCGGCACGAACGGTGCGGGAAAGACCACATCTATCCGAATAATCCTCGGAATGCTGAGCGCAGACAGCGGCAGCGTTTCTTGGAACGGCAAGAGCTTTCTTGCGGCAGAGCAGCCGATAGGCTACCTTGCTGAGGAACGCGGACTTTATCCGAAATACAAGATAATGGATCAGCTTATTTATTTCTGCTCGCTTAAAGGAATGAAGAAGCAGGACGCGATAAAAGCGCTTGACTACTGGTTTGAGCGCCTTAACGTTACAGAGTACCGCGACAAGCGCGCGGAGCAGCTATCCAAGGGTAATCAGCAGAAGATACAGCTTATTGCTGCGCTTGCGCCGAACCCCGAGCTTATTATTCTTGACGAGCCGCTCAGCGGTCTTGACCCCGTGAATGCGGAGCTTTTCAAGACTGTTATCCGCGAGGAGATAAAGAAAAATAAATTTATCATCATGTCCAGCCATCAGATGCCCACTATCGAGGAGTTCTGCAGCGACATCGTTATCATGAACAAGGGCAAGACCGTGCTTAACGGCAACCTCAACGAGATAAAGAAGGGCTACGGCAGAGTTAAGCTCACTGTTAAGTGCGAGGGCGACATAACAGCGCTTGCGGACGAGTGCAGGCTCAATGCGACAGAGATAACTCCGAACGGTATCAGCTATAACGTTGAGAGCGAGCAGCAGGCACATTCGCTGCTGAACAAGATAATGGAAAAGGGCATTCCGCTTATCAGATATGAGCTTCGTGAGCCGACGCTCAATGAGATATTTATTGAAAAGGTAGGTGCTGAAAATGAAAACTAAGGGTTGGAAAAAGGTGTTTGGCTTTACCTTTATTCAGTACATAAAAACAAAGTCATTCATAGTCGGCACGATAGTTATGTGCCTTATCGTAGCGCTGCTTGCGGCAGGTGCAAATGTACTGCCGGGACTTATCAGCGGAGAAGAGGAGGTCATCGGCGGTGATAGTCAGACTGAGGCTTCCACAACCAACGCGGTGTACATCTATGACAATTGCTCTATTCTTTTGGACGAGGACATCGCGGCGCTTGAAGCGATGGGGCTTAAGATAGCGCAGACCGAGCTTTCTGCCGATGAGATGATCGACAAGCTCATCAATTCCCAAAACGAGGCGATGGTAGCTGTTTCGGAGCTTAGCTCCGAAGGTGTGGTCTACGGCTACAATGTCAAGACCTACTACTCGCCCGACGCAGAGGGCAAGGCGGTTGATTACGTTACGATCGCAGTGCAGCAGCTTGTAAACTACCGCAATATGATGAACTGCGGAATCTCTCCTGAGGACTACGCTGCTTCTCAGAGATATGTCACCACATCTAAAATTGCCGCAGGCAACGACGAATGGAATATTTTTGAGAGCGCTATCAACTATTTTGTTCCCATTGTTGTATCGCTTGTTCTGTTCCTGCTTATATTTGTTTACGGTCAGACTGTGGCTCAGTCCATCGCGACAGAGAAGACCTCGCGCGTTATGGAGCTGCTGCTGACATCTGTAAGACCGCTTGCTGTAGTCATCGGTAAGGTGCTTGCGATGGGACTGGTTTCGGTGCTGCAGTTTATTCTTGTGATACTTGTGGGCGTAGGCGCGTTCGTGATGACGGCTCCGTTTGGAATCGGCGGCGAGATAATGGATATGATGAACAGCGCAGAGCCGCTTATCGGCGAGGGTGCGCAGATAGTTGAGGCTATTGAGAACACCGTTGGCAATATCGGCGCGATTGAGATAATCCTTATCCTTGTTATGTTTATCCTCGGTTTCCTGTTCTTCGCGCTTATTGCGGCGCTTGTCGGTGCAAGCGTAAGCCGTATGGAGGATCTTACAGCAGCAATGCAGCCCTATTCCATTCTCGGCGTAGTTGGTCTGTATCTCGCGTATTTCCCCATAATCGCAAATGTGGATTCCATGGAAACAGGTGCTGCCGCTGTAAATCCCGTGCAGATATTCTCCTACTTTTTCCCGATATCCTCGCCGTTTGCACTGCCCTCAGCACTGCTGCTCGGCACTATGGATATGGCGCAGGTCGTTATCGCGGTGCTTATACTTGCGGTGTTTGTCGTTCTGGTAGCTGTTCTCGTTGCAAAGGTGTATGAGGCGATAATCCTCCACAACGGCAACAGAATCAAGTTCAGCGATATGATAAAGATGGCAGGAAGAAAGTAATCACAAAAACAGAATGACATCAATGCTCCTCCTAGGAAAAAAATTCCTTTGGAGGAGCATTTTGCGCTTGAAAAAATAGGCTTTATGTGATATACTTATATCGGTATATTTCTGCCAAGGGAGGCGTTGAAGATAGAGATATTGCTCTGGGTGCTTGTCGGCATAGCGGCGCTGATACTGCTGCCGATACTTTTTCTTGTCGTATGCAGTCTTTTGGTAGACCCGAGAAAGGAATACGACAGCGAAAGCAGGTTCTATCGCGCACTGCTTAACGGTTCGACAGGCGTTATACTGCGGCTTTTGCGCGTGAGGGTGACTGTAAAGGGCAGAGAAAAGCTGCCGCAGTCAGGAAACTTCCTTTTTATCAGCAATCACCGCTCGAATTACGACCCTATCGTTCAGTGGTATGCGCTGAGGGAGCACAGGCTGTCATTCGTGTCAAAGGCGGCGAATTTCAGGATACCTGTATTCGGCAGGCTTATCCGAAGATGCTGCTTTATGGTGATAGACCGAAAAAATCCGCGAAACGCGATGCTTACGGTAAACAGGGCGGCAAAGCTGCTTTGCGACACCGAAAACTGCGTGGGCGTTTATCCCGAGGGAACGCGAAGCAAGAACTGTGTGCTGCTGCCGTTTCACAACGGAGTGCTGAAGATAGCACAAAAGGCTGAAAAGCCGCTTGTTATCTCAGTCGTTGAGGGAACGGAAAAAATAGCAGGGAACATTGCTCATTTTCGCAGGTCTGATGTTACGATAACCATTATTGAAACGATGGACGCTGAAAACGTTAAAAATATGAAAAGCTCTGCGCTTGGCGAATATGCGGCAGAGCTTATGCGTGAAATGATAAAGGAGAATTAAAATGAACACATATGTGCTTTATAATCCGCTTGCGGGAAACAGCACCTGCGAGC